>CAJOHR010000080.1 GCA_905234425.1 uncultured Oscillospiraceae bacterium
CACAAGCCGCAGGCGGCGGGCCTTGTCTTGCCTTTTGGAAGAAAACGTCGTATCATACGCCTGGAGGTGGTTTGCTATGAAGCATCCCGTTCGGTGGGCGGCAATGATCCTGATCCTGGCGTTTCTGGCCTCGCCGGTCTCCGCCGGGATTCTGCCGGAGCAGGCGCATTTGGCTCTGCCCTACAAAGAGCTGGCGCAAATGGACTTTGACTCTGACGCCTTCTTCGGTCTTTGCGGACGCCTGGAGACAGCGGCGGCGGATGGGGACCGGGACGCCGTCGCCTCCCTTTTGGCGGAGGTCCGATCCCAGTATCTTCTTCAGGATTCCCTTTTGACCGTGGCCTCCATTCAGGCCGATCAGGATGTGACGGACCGGGCGGCCCAGACCAGGTATCTCGATCTGCTGGATCAGAGCTACGACGTGGACGAGCGGATCGACGCGGCCGTTTCCGCGGTGCTGGCCAGCTCCTGCAGCCGTCTGGTGGACCGGGAGGACATGGTGTTCTCCATGTTCCTCTATCCCGCCTCGCCTATGGACAGCGCGGAACGGGACCTCTACGCCCGGGAGCAGGCCCTGATGGACGACTACGAAACCGCCGCCAACGGGGACTTCACCTGCACCGTCGGCGGAAAGGAATATACGGAGGATCAGCTTCTGGACGCCTACCTGAACCGGGAGATCTCCGACGAAGCATACGATCAGGGTCTCCTGGACCTGGCCAAAGCCGAAAACGAGGTGCTGGGGCCCATCTATCTGGAGCTCCTGGAAAACCGACGGGCCCAGGCCGCCTTCTACGGAGAATCGGACTTCGCCGACATGACGGACCGGTACTATTTCTACCGGGACTACGACGGGAAGGACATTGCCGCCTTCGCTCAGGCGGTGAAGGAGGAGATCGTTCCCCTGGCCATGGTCCTGTCGGCGCAGGTGGACGATTATATGGACGCCGGGGCCTATGAAACCACCTTCTCGGAGCAGGAGCTTCTGAACCACCTGCGTGAGGGTCTCGGGACCGTTTCATCGGAGCTGCTTCCGGCCCTCGACTACATGGAGACCTACGGCTATTACGACATGGCCTGGTCCCCCGTCAAGGCAGCAGGGGCCTACACCGTGTCCCTTTCCTATGCGGGGGCCCCCTTCCTGCTGATGCAGCCCGAGGAAAGCGACTACGACTTCACGAGCCTTGTCCATGAATTCGGGCACTACAACGCCTTTTATTGCAGCGAAAACCCCCTGGCCTACAACATCGACCTCTCGGAGATCCACTCCCAGGCCCTGGAGCTGCTAATGCTCCCCCACTATGATCAGGTGTTTGGCAAGGACGCCGAGGCGGAGCGGCTCTATACGATCTATAACATCCTCACCAGCCTGGCGGACGGCTGCATGATGGACGAGCTGGAGCGCTTCGCCTATTCCCAGACGCCAACGTTGGATCAGCTCAACGAAAAATACATGGACCTGCTCCGGGAATACGGCTACCGGGACCCGTCGGACCCGGAGACCCGGGCCTACGGCTGGGTCATGACCTCCCATCTGTTCACCCAGCCCCTCTACTACATCAGCTATGGCGTCAGCGCCGCCGCTGCCCTGGAGCTCTGGGAACGGTCCCTGACGGACCGGGAAGGGGCCGTGACGGCCTATCTGGAGCTGGTGGCCCTGGGGGAGACGGACGACTTCTACCGGACTCTTTCCCGGGCGGGGCTCTCCGATCCCATGAGCCGGGACCGGCTCCGGGCCATCGCCGCCGCCGCGCAGCGGGAAACGGCGCTTCCCGTTTCCCAATCGGAGGGAACGGAAAGCGCCGGATCGGATGCAATGCAGGAGACTTCGGAGCCACAGGTCTCGGAGGTTCCCGCCGTTCCGCCGCCGGAGCCTGCGGGGATCCCGGTGGGATGGGTGATCCTCATCGGGATCGGGTGCTGTCTTTTAGGCGCGGGGGCGGTGGCTTTGATCCTTCGCCGGAGGCGTTAACCCTCCTCCAGGACTTTGGCGGCCTCCGCCGGGTCCGCACCGTTTTCCAGAATATCGCGCAGGGCGTTTTTGGCCTGGGTCACGCGGCTTTCGTGGTTTGACCTGGGCCATTCCCTTGTGTCAAAGAGGCCGCTGGAGCTCTCCAGCAGTTCCCGGAAGCTGTCAGCCTGGGTCTGGGACAGGGGCGCCGTCTCATAGGGGCCGCCCACGGTGACATAGGCCTCCTGAAGGACCACCTGGCCGCCGGTGGTGACCTGATTCCCCTCCCCGTCGGTGTAGGTCAGGCCCGCCATGGCCTCCTGTTCCATCGTGTCAAAGGCAGACCGGAGAATGGGAAAGCCCAGGCTGCCCACATATCGGACCACTTCTTCATCAGAGAGGATATACTTGAGGAAATCCCAGGCCTCGTCCCGGTGGGCTGACGCCTCCGGGATGGACAGATCGCTGCCGCCGATCCCTGTGAGGATCAGGCTGCCGTTCCCGGACTCCGCGGGGTAGCCCTTGAACACAGCGTTCCCCTCCAGGGCCGCATTCCAGGCCAGCAGATCGGAGAAGCTGTCCAGCCGGGAGGCGCTGAAAAGTACGCTGCCGCTTTTCAGATTCTCCACAAGATCCATGGTCTGGTTTCCCGCCTGTTCCGTCAGGGCGGTTTCGTCGGCGGGCATGGCGGCGGCCGCCTCCAGCAGGGAGGCGTAATCCCGGACCCAGGCCTCCCCCTCCATCAGAAGCTGGAGGGTGTCGTAGGCGTTGGCCATCCGGAACAGGGCTGAATCCGGGTGGTCCCGCACAGCGCTGAGAAGCTCCGCAGGCGTCCAGCCCTCTGCCTCCCCCAGATATGCCCGGTTTCCAACCAGGGTGTCCACGCAGAAGTACATGGGCATGGCCGTCAGCTCGTCCAGGCCGTCGAAGGCGGCGGACACGCAGGGCATCAGAGCGTCCGGCCCCAGCTCACCGTCATAGAGGGTCCGCAGATCTGTCATCTTCGCCTCTCCCAGGCCCCCGTCCGTCAGGATCAGGTCCAGGTTTTCCGCGTCCTGCCGAATGACCCGGTCATAGAGGATGTTATAGTTGACCACATGGACCCGGACCGCGTTCTGGGATTCGTTATACCGGACCGTCAGGGCGCTGACGCAGCGCCGGAGCTCCGCCGGGGCGTGGATCCCCAGATTCAGTACCGTTCGGGTCTCCGGCTCCGCCTCTGTCTGCTGTAGCGTCCCCAGACGAAGTCCCGACTCGTCTCCGGAGAGAATGTAAATCGTCTCCCGGTCCCGGGACGCGGCGGAAATCAGCATCTCCGGGTCCACATCCGTGTCGATCCAGTCGAGAATGGAGGCCATCACCGGCTGGTCCCCGGTCAGCTCCAGGGCATAGAGGGCGCTGCCGTCGCTGAGCAGTACGGCGCCCTCCCAGCCGGGATAGGCCTGGTAGCTGATCCCCGCATCCGTCAGATTGGCGCCGATGGATTCGCTGTCCACGGTCTTGACGCCGCTCTCCCCCAGATTGACGTTTCTGGTACACATGAGCACCTGGCCCGTGGAGGCGGCGGTCAGGGAGAGTCCCTGCTCTTTTCCCGTGGGGATGTCCGAGCGCTTCTTCCCGGCGGCGGTATAGACCCGCAGGCTGCCGTCGCCCAGAAGGCAGAAGCCGCCGTCCCCATCCACGGCCATGCTGTAGGGATAGAAGCCCTTCGAATCCTCCAGTTCCACCGTGGATGTGAGACTTCCGTTTTCAATGGCGCAAAGGGTCAGACCGTTTTCCGTTTGGGTGCAGCACCAGAGGATTTCGTCCTGTGACGCCAGAGTCAGCACCTCCCCGGGCAGGTCATCGGGGCATTCCGGCGTTCCCGCTGTAAGATCCCAGGCGTCCCGGCCCCCCGTCTCCAGGGAGACCTCCAGCATGAGCCTGTCCCCCAGGAAAAACAGGTTTTCGGGCATGGCCCCCTCCAGGGCCTGATCCTCCCACCGAACCTCATAGGAAAAGCCCGTCTGCTCCCGGGCGGACTGGGTGGTCTGGGGCGCTGTCACCGCCGGAGGGGTCTGTGTCGCCGGGGCGGCTGCTTCGGCAGGGACCGCCTCCGCTGACTGTGGTTCCTGAACGGGGGACGCCGGGGCTCCGCAGGCTGCCAGAAGGCACAGGCTGAGGAGCAGGGCTGCCGTCCGCAAATACATTCGTTTCATTCTTCTCCGACCTTCCGCCGCTTTTCGGTGTTCTTTTCATAGATGCGCCTGAGGCCCTTCATGGACAGGTGCACATCCACCGGGATTTCCCGCCTGCACAGGGGGATGATGATCCCGGCCAGGGAGCCTGTAGCCACCACGGTGCAGGAGGAGCCCATCTGGGTCTCCATCCGCTCCAGCAGCCCGTCCACCATGGCCGCGGCCCCGTACACGGTTCCGGACCGCATACTGTCCACGGTGTTTTTTCCGATGACCTCCCGGGGCGCCTCCAGGGACACCTTGGGAAGCTGATCGCAGGCGTCGGCCAGGGCCGCAGCCGCCACGGACGCGCCGGGGGCAATGACGGTCCCGACAAACCGCCCCTTCCCGTCGATGGCCGACAGGGTGACGGCGGTGTCCAGCTCCACCACGATCAGGGGCAGGGAATATTCCGCGGCTGCCGCCACGGCATTGACCACCAGATCGCTGCCCAGGGCCGCCGGGTTGTCCATGTGGATGTTCAATCCGGTTTTAACGCCGGGGCCCACCACCAGAGGGATCTTCCCCAGGGCCAGGAACACCGCCTCCCGAAGCACCGGGGTCAGCGCCGGCACCACGGAGGCGAGAATTCCGCCCTCCAGGTTCTCCGGTCCGATGCCGTGGAAGGTCAGGGCGTTCCGAAAGGCGATGGCGTATTCGTCGCCGGTCCTCGTCCGGTCTGTGGCCATGCGGGAGGTGAACAGCAAGTTCTCTCCCTGAAACACCCCCAGCACGATGTTGGTATTCTCCACACTCAATGTCAGCAGCATACCGGCACTCCCCTTTGTGATGCACAAATCATTTCAGGCTTCATTGTAGCCCATGGGGCCGGAATAATCAAGAAGCGCCTTGTTTTTATGAAAATTCATGGTATGATACAAGTAACCGTGAAAGAGTGGAGCGTGGAGATAATTGAATCCTTTTCCCAGCTTTTCTATCTTCACGCTTTACGCTCATTCATTCTGGAAGGAGGCCGCTTTATGCTTTCAGGAAAAACCGTGCTGCTCGGCGTCACCGGCGGCATTGCAGCCTATAAGATTCCCAACCTCTGCTCCCTTTTGGTGAAGGCAGGCGTCAACGTGGAGACCATTTTGACGGAAAACGCGAAAAAAATCGTCTCTCCCATTCCCTTTGAAAGCCTCTCCGGGAACCGGTGCCACACGGACACCTTCGATCCCCTGGACACGGCCAAGGTGGAGCACATCGCCCTGGCGGACAAGGCGGATCTTCTGGTGATCGCCCCGGCCTCGGCCAACATCCTGGCGAAGCTCCGCTGGGGGCTGGCGGACGACATGCTCTCCACCACCGCCCTGGCCTGCACCTGCCCCGTGCTCCTGGTCCCCGCCATGAACACCCACATGTATGAAAATCCTGCCACCCGGGAGAACCTGGAGGTTCTCAGGCAGCGGGGCTTTGCAATCATGGAGCCCCTGAGCGGCCGTCTGGCCTGCGGCACGGTGGGCCTTGGGAAAATGCCCGAGCCCCAGGACATCTTCGACCGGATCGAGGCCATGATCGCCTGGGAAAAGGATCTTAAGGGGAAACGGGTCCTGGTCACCGCGGGACCCACTCAGGAGTCCATCGACCCGGTGCGCTACATCACCAATCATTCCTCTGGCAAGATGGGCTACGCCATCGCCAAGGCGGCCATGCTCCGCGGGGCGGAGGTGACCCTTGTTTCCGGTCCCACGGCCCTGACCGCGCCCTATGGGGTGGAGCTGGTGACCATCCGGTCGGCCCAGGATATGTACGAGGCCGTCACCGGCCGGGCAGCGGAGATGGACATGATCATCAAGGCCGCCGCCGTGGCGGACTACACGCCTCTGACCGTGGCCGACAACAAGCTGAAAAAATCCGACGACGACATGTCCATTCCCCTGAAGCGCACGAAGGACATCCTGGCTTATTTGGGTGAGCACCGGCGGCCCGGCCAGCTGCTCTGCGGCTTCTCCATGGAGACGGAAAACATGCTGGAGAACAGTCAGAAAAAGCTCACCAAAAAGAACCTGGACATGATCGTGGCCAACAACGTGAAGGTGGCCGGAGCAGGCTTCCGTGATTACCATGATCTCCCGGGAGGACGTGCGGGAATTGCCGCTCATGTCGAAAACCGAGGCCGCCCACGCCATTCTCTCCCGTCTGCTGGATCTGGGATAACAGCACACAGGCAGTCATTGGCGGGCGATTGGAAATCGCCCCTACAGATCCACGGTTTCCGCTGTGACGGCGGAGATTTCGAAGGCGGTACGCTCCTCGCTGCCCGTCTCCAGCTGCTTGATGTAGGTCCGGCTCTGGAGGCGGCCCCAGAGCCATAAGCCCGTGCCCCGGGGACAGTCCGCGGCCATGCGGGCCAGACTTCCCCATAGGATGCAGGGCAGATAATCCACCCTTCCGTAGGGCCGCTCCACCGCCAGCATGAGATCGCAGATCTCCCGGCCCAGAGGCGTCCGGCGGTAAACCGGCTCCCGGCAGATCCTGCCCCGGAGGAACACCCGGTTTTCCGGTTCCTCCCGGCTGAGGCTGATCCGGGTGGCATAGACCGTGATGATCAGCCGCCGGCCCTGGCCGCTGCGGTTGTTGAAGGAGCGGATCTGTCCCTCCACCTCGACTGTGGCGCCCTCCCGGAGGGAAATGCCCTCCAGAAGGCCGTGCTCCGCAATGACGTGCACCCGGTCCAGCACCCCGGAGAGCCGCCGGACCCCCAGGGTGAACCGGTCGAAGGTCCGCCCGTGATTCTCATGGGAGAATGCCGGTCCCTCCTCCACCGCTCCCCGGAGCAGGGCCATGTTGCAGACATCCACCATTGACTGTTCCATCCATTCCACCTCTTCCGATTCCTTGGAGCGCCGGGAGGATGCAGGATGTCTCCGACGCCTGATGGAACAATATATTCCCGAAAACACCCGCCTATGCGGAAGGAGATGGTTTTCCATGCGGTATACCCGTCTGTTCACCCCCATCAAAATCGGCGGCATGACCCTTCCCAACCGGATCGTCATGCCCGCCATGCACCATCTTTACACGGATAACGGCTTCGCCACGCCCCGGTTCTGCCGGTACTACTGGGACCGGGTGGAGGGCGGCGCAGGGCTCATCATTGTGGGCTCCTGCCGGTTTGACGATTACGGCGCCAAGGACAATTCCATGTCCCTGCGCACGGACGACACGATCCCCGGATGGGAGGAATTCACTTCCGGCGTCCATGAACGGGGCGGCAAGGTGGCCGTGCAGCTCTATCACGCCGGACGGTACATGCCGAAGCGGGACGTGCCCTGCGGCGGCGACGCCCTCTCTCCCTCCGCCACCTTTGCCTCCTACACCCGGGAGACGGCGCCGGAGATGACCAGGGCGCAGATCTTCGCCCTCCTGGAGGACTATGCCGCCGGGGCAAAGCGGGCTGTGGCGGCAGGCTTTGACGCGGTGGAAATCAGCGCCTCTTCGGGCTATCTGCTCTGTCAGTTCCTCTCCCCCCTGACCAATCTGCGGACCGACGAGTTCGGCGGCTCCCCGGAGAACCGGCGCCGGTTCCCCCTGATGGTCATCGAGACCGTGAAAAAGGCGCTGGAAGGCCGGGTCCCCCTGATCCTGCGGCTGGGGGCCGACGACTTTGTCCCCGGGTCCTGCACCCTGGAGGACGTGCTGCCCTTTGCCGAAGCGGCGGAAAAGGCCGGGATCGATATGTTCAACGTGACAGGAGGCTGGCACGAGACGAAGATCCCCCAGCTCACCGGGGATCTGCCCCGGGGCGGCCTGAGCTATCTGGGCAAGGAGATCCGGAACGTGGTCTCCGTGCCGGTGATGATGTGCAACCGGATTCAGGAACCGGAAACCGCCGAAAAGGTCCTGGCCCTGGGCCGGGCGGATCTGGTGGGCTTCGGACGGCCCCTGCTGGCGGACCCGGAGCTGCCGAACAAGGCAAAATCGGGACGGTCCTCGGAAATCCGGCCCTGCATGGCCTGCAACCAGGGGTGCCTTGCCAACACCTTCTTCGACCGGCCCATCACCTGTCTGGTGAACGGCCGCTGCGGCCGGGAGCTGGAGCTTCCCTTGGAGAAAACCGGCCGTCCGAAAAAGGTTCTTGTCATCGGCGGCGGTCCCGCCGGATGTGAGGCGGCCTATCGGGCGGCGGAAAAGGGCCATCAGGTGACGCTGGTGGAGCGGTCCCATGCCCTTGGGGGCCAGCTCCGGCAGACGGCGGTGCTGCCCGCCCGGCAGGAGTTCTTCTCCCTGATCCGCTTCTACGAGGAAAACCTGCCCCGGCTGGGGGTTCAGGTCCTGCTGGATACCGAGGGAGCCACTGAAATGGCCGCCGGATACGACAAGGTCGTGATCGCCGTGGGCGGCACGTCCAACGAGACGGTCCTTCCCCTGGAGGCGGACGCCGTGCCGGTCTACACCGCCCGGCAAATCCTCACCGGAGAGATCATGGCTGGCCGCTCCGTCGTGGTGGTGGGCGGCAGCTTCATCGGCTGCTGCACGGCCCAGTATCTGGCCCGGGAAGGGGCCATGAGCGCGGAGGAGCTGTTTTTCTCCATGACCAATCGTTCCGACACCCAGGAGCACATTTTGCAGAGGCTGAACCGGTCCGACCGGCAGGTGGTCCTGCTGGAGCAGGGGCCCAAGGTGGGCTTCGGTTTTGAATCGGGCACAAGCTGGCCTGTGCTGGGCGACCTGAACCGGCTGGGCGTCCCCTTCCTGAAAAACGCAAAGGTCACGGCGGTCACCTCCCATGGCGTGAAAGCCACTGTGACGGCAAAGGACGGGACCACCCGAGAGGACTTCTACCCCTGCGACTGCGTGGTGACAGCCACCGGCGTCCATCCGGACGACAGGCTGCTGAACGCATTCAAGGAAGCGGGCGCAGACGCCGTATCCGTCGGCAACTGCGGAACCCTGGGAAAGGCCATCGACGCCATCCGGACCGGCTGCGAGGTGGGCATGAACCTCTGAGCAATAAGGTAGAGAGGGGTTTTGGCCCCTCCCTCCCGGTCGAGTAGCCAAGAGGATTTTCACCCCAAGGCTCTCACGGAACCGCACGTGAATCTCTCGATTCATACGGCTCTTATCAATCACAAATATCATCGCCTGAGGGCCCAGTGTGCAAACATGTTGGGCTCTCTTTCCTGTCCCTGTT
>CAJOHR010000081.1 GCA_905234425.1 uncultured Oscillospiraceae bacterium
AGGGTGACGGGTCTGCCCTCGTGCATCACCCGGGTGCCGTCCAGATCGTAAACGCAGTCGTCGTTGAAGGTGTGGATCCAGGAGAAATGGCCCATATATTCCATGGGCTGGCCGTTGGGGAGCTTGGCCCTTCCGCTCTGATCCACGATGCGCTCAAACAGGGAAACGTGGACGTTCTCGGCCCCCGCTTCCTTGAGCCGCCGCACCAGGGGCAGCACCAGGCCGTCCGGCGGGACGATGGGATCGTTCTCCGCCTGGGTGAACCATATGGGCAGGTGCTTGAGCTTCCGGATATCCTCCTCGGTGAAGTCGCTGGGGCGCAAGGCCTCGCACACCGGGTAGGCAGCGGCGAAGAAATCCGGGTAGCTCTTGAGCATCCGCATGGTCATGAAGCCGCCGTTGGAGCAGCCGCCAATGTACACCCGATCCCGGTCAATATCCGGGTGCAGGTCGATGAATTCGTCGATCAAGGCCTTGAGGGCCTCGGTGTACATGCTCTTTTCGTTGGTCAGCTCGGAGATGTCCTGGTCGTTCTCCGCGCCGGAGTTCATCCAGTAGGTGGGACACATGGGGACCAGCACATAGGCCGCGCCGCCCAGCTTGCGCTGGATATCGTCAGAGGAAACGGCCACCACCTTATTGCCCGTGTAGGACATTCTGGGCACCGTGGCGCCCTCGCCCATGCCGTGGAGCCAGATCACCAGGGGCAGCTTTTCCGGGAACTCATGGGGCCACTCGCCGCCGTAGTTGCTGTCCAGCGCCGTGAAGGCCTGTTTGGCGTGCTCTAAATCAGGGGTAAAATAGCCGTACTGGAGGGGCAGGGGCGCGTAGTGGCTCACGCTGTCCTGCCAGCCGATGAGCTGGAGGCAAATATCCCCGGCACACTCATCGAAGATCCATCCGCTGGCGGGGATCTTCCCGGGGATCTCCTTCACCTGGGTCACCCGGTAGCGGCAGTCCACAAAGGCGTTGTAGCCCCCGGGGAGCATCCCGGTGCCCACGGTATAGCCCAGTCCCACGGTGGGCTCATAGGGAAATTCCAGGGTCAGGTGGTCGCCCTCATAGACCCGGCGGCCATTCTCATCGCTGGGATAGGCGGCACTCACCGGGCGGTAGCCCTTGGAGGGGTAAATCCTTTCGCCCGGCCATTCATGCTGTTCCAGCAGCACTTCGCCGGTGGTGGGGTCGATCCGCTCCACATAGACGGAGAAGGTGTCCTTATCCACGCACTCCGCCCGGACCGGCTGGGGCGCTTTCAGGATCAGCTTGGTGATATAGGGGAAGTTGTCCGTCACTTCGGTAAAGGTCTTGTAGGAATACATGGCTTTCTCCTTTCAATTCTGCCGGTTGGCCTGGATCAGCTCCGCCAGGGTGATATTGGGGTTGCGATAGCGGGCATTGGGGTTTGGCTCCTTGACGCAGGTGAGCTTGATGGCGAGCTTGGGGCAGGCGTGGGCGCAGGCCATGCAGTTGATGCAGTCGGTGTAATCGTAGACCGGCCTGCCGTTCTCCAGACGGATGCAGCCCCGGGGACATACCCGGGTGCAGGTGCCGCAGCCGATGCAGTCCTCATTGACGCCGTACAGCGGGAAGGAGTACATCCGACCGTTGTCCTCGGTGTATTTCATAAAGCCCCGGTAGAAGGTCTTTTCCTCGTCGGTGGCGAATTCGATCATTTCCTTGCGGGCGTCGATGTCAGCCTTGAGCAGGGCGATATGCTCGTCCACCTTCTTGCCGGGGTCCAGCTTCTTCTGCTCCTCCATGTCGAAGACGATGATGGCGTTGTCCAGCATATTGATGGTGTTGATGTACTGGGCCTTCCTGCCCAGCTCCCCCAGGAACTCCTGGGCCCGCTCCGCCACGCCGCCGTGGTGCATGCCGTAGGTGACGATGATGTAGAAATAGTCCGTCTCAAAGGTGGAGGTACGGATGAAGTCCTTGACGTAGTCCGGCAGGTCCAGCTCGAAGATGGGGCAGATAATGCCGATCTTGTCGGCCTTGTAGTGCCGCTCGTCCTTTTTCATCTCCTGGGGGATGCTGCGCAGGTCCGTGTCCAGATTCTTGGCGACGTGCAGACAGTTCCCGGTGGCTGTGAAATAGAATACTATGATCGCTCCTCCTTTTATTCGCTGGCATTGTCGATGCAGCTCAGGGCGTTGAGGCTGCGCGGATAGCCGATGTAGGGCAGGCACTGGCTGACGATCTGGATCAAAAACAGTCTGTCGTTGCCCACGTTCATGTTGCCCCTGGCGTGGGCGGTGAGCTGGGGCTCACAGCCGCCCTGGGCCGCCAGGAAGCAGAAGGTGATCATCTCCCGCTGGGGCAGGCTTAGCCCGGTGCGGGTGTAGTAGTCCCCAAAGCAGTTGTCCGCCAGCCAGAGGCTAATGTGCCGCCGCTCCTCCGGGCCCTTGGTCCAGCTCTCCCGGATGCCTTCGCCGAAAGCTAACACCTGCACTTGATTGCCCGCGTCCCGGCGCTGGTCGCAAGTGGTGGTAGCTTGAGGCTCCAGCGGCAGGGCAACGCCCCGGCGCTCCAGCTCCTCATTCACAGCGGTGAGGAAGGGCATCACCCGCCCGACGCCCAGATAGGCCACCGCCTGGTAGACGACTTCCTTCACCTCCACCGGGGTGAGACCCACGTTCAGCGCGGCGGGCAGCATGATTATGAACTCGTCGATGCCCTGACAGCCCAGCAGGGTCGCCAGGATCGCCAGGAACCGGGTGCGGTCATCCAGCGGCTTCATGCCCTCGGTTAGGGGCATATTCACCACCTCGTCAAAGGCGAAGCTGGCAAAGCGCTCCACAAATTCCGGGTCGGTCTGTGCCAGAGACGGCTGGGAGCCCGGATTCATTTTGGCAAGATACTCTTTCGTGCGTTCTGTCATGTTGATCCCCTCATTTCAGTTTGTTGTATTCCTCGTCGCTGACCGGCTCGCACCACTCGGTGCTGTAGTCCTCTCCGGGCACCTCCACCGCTACATGAACAAACTCACTGTCCCGGGCAGCGCCGTGCCAGTGCTTTACCTCCGGCGGGATGTTCACAACATCCCCGGGATGAAGCTCCCGGGCAGGTTTGCCCCACTCCTGGTACCAGCCCCGTCCCTCGGTGCAGAGCAGGATCTGTCCGCCGCCGGTTTTTGCGTGGTGGATGTGCCAGAAGTTGCGGCAGCCCGGCTCAAAGGTCACGTTAAAGATCTGGACCTGTTCCTGGCTGAGCACACTCAGCCAGGATCGGCCGGTGAAATACTTTCCGGCAGGATTGGGCTCTCCCTTGGAAAACAACTCGCTCATGTCGATGCCTCCTTACAGCACTTCCTTCAGCAGATCAAAAACCTCATCCCGATCCAGCTTGCGGACGTTGCCTTCAGACAGGCCGCAGGTATCGGCCACCTTGCGCAGGATCTCCTCGTTGATTTCCAGCCCCGATCCGGTGAGAGTGCTTTCCAGGCCAATCTCCCGGATGAAAGCTGTCAGGGCCTCAATGGCCTCCAGCGCAACCTCCATCTCGGTCTTGCCATGGCCCGAAATGTCAAACACCGCTTTGCCGAAGCGGGCGAATTTCTCCGGAGCGTCGTGGACGATATGCCGGTAATAGCTGGGATGGATCACCGCCAGGGTCCTGCCATGGTTGCAGTTGGTGTAGGCGCAGATCTGGTGTTCGATAGCATGGCACTGGAAATCTCCGGGCTTGCCCATATTGAACAGGAAGGTCTGCACCAACGAGGAATCCCACATGAGATTGCCCAACACCTCAATATTCTCAGGATCTTTCAGATAGGCTCGAATGTTCTCCACGATATCGTGCATCAAGGCCTCATTCATCCGATCCATAACCCCGGTGCCCCTGCCAAAATAAGTCTCCATACAGTGGCTGAGATTGTCAAAGGCACAGGCCATGAGCTGCATTTTCGGAACAGTCAGCAGGAAACTGGGATCCAGGATGGCGAACTCAGCATAGGTGCCGGGGAGGTTGCCCTTGCGCTGAAGGGCCTCATTGGTGATACCCGCGCCGTTATCCATCTCAGAGCCGGTGCCGCTCAGGGTGACCACCGCTCCCCACGGTATGCCTTCCATCTGGAACTGATGATCCACCGTTACCATCTCCCACAGGTCCTTTGGAGCCTTGGCCGCTGCCGCAATAACCTTGGCGCAGTCCATGACGGAACCTCCGCCCACCGCCAGAATAAAGTCCACTTGCTCACGCTTCACCACCTCAACACCTTCCAGCACCTTGGCATAGGTTGGGTTGGACATAATGCCGCCGAAGTCGACGACCTTTTGACCAGCCTGCTCAAGAAGACCTGTCAACCGGTCATACAAGCCGCTTCGCTTGACGGAACCGCCGCCGTAGGCCAGCATTACGGTTTTCCCCACATGAGAGAGCTCCATGGGCAGCGCCTTCTCGATGCCGCCGACCCCAAAGTGCACCCGAACCGGACAATAATACAGAAAATCATTCATTGGAACAACCTCCTTTGCTTTGTTGACCTCATTGTAGCACAGGGAGATCAAAATGAGAAATATCAAGTTTTCATATCGTTCTATTCATCTTCTGAATAGCCGAGAGATTCCAGAAAGGCTCGGGCGGCGGGGGCGTGAACGGCCTGCTTTTTCCAGATCAGCACCGGGGAGACCCAATGGGCCGGGCGCAGCGGGACGAACACCAGCCCGCTCTCTACCAGGGCGGGGTCGTTGAGACACAGGATCAGCCCGGCGCCGTTTTTCACCAGCAGCAGGACGTTATGGATCAGATTGTAGGTGGCCGCGATCTCCGGCTCCCCCTCCAGCCATTCCGTCAGCTGCTGGCGGAAGGACTGGTTCTCCGGCAGGATCAGCGGGTAGTTCAAAAGACTTTTCCCGCTGACGCTTTTCTTTCGGGCCAGGGGATGCTCCGCCGGCACCAGTGCGCCCCAGCTTTCCCGGCGCCGGATCTCCATCCGCGCATAGCGGTCCAGATTGCCGGAACGCATCACAAAGCCGAAATCCAGCACGCCCTTGTCGACGTCGTCCCGGATCTCGTCGGCGTTCTCGGAGATGACATG
Source organism: uncultured Oscillospiraceae bacterium (assembly GCA_905234425.1). Classification (GTDB taxonomy): domain Bacteria; phylum Bacillota; class Clostridia; order Oscillospirales; family Oscillospiraceae; genus HGM13006. The sequence continues at coordinate 5,042 of CAJOHR010000081.1, forward strand.
AAAGCACACTTTAGGGTGCTCCTCCCGGAAGGCCTTGATTTGCTCCGCCATGAAGGAGAAGGACTCCGTCTCCCCGGCCCCCAGGTAAATGTCTCCGGCCAGCTCCACCGGCTCCGCCTGCTGGGTCACGGCCTTGCGGTACAGCGCCCGCATATCCCGTGCCGTGTCCCGGAACAGCAGACCGTCCGGGGTCAGGCTCACGTTGCGGCTGGTGCGCACGAGAAGCGTCTTGCCCAGCTCCCGTTCCAGCTCCATCATTTCCCGGCTCACGGTGGGCTGGGAGATATGCAGACGCTCCGCCGCCCGGGAGATGCTTCCCTCCTCGGCCACGGTCAGAAAAAACTCGATGCTGCGCAGGTCCATGCGACGCCCTCCTCCGATAAGTTTTCCAAACAGCCCGATAGATCGTCTTATCATCTTATAGAACCATTATACCGGGGCAGGCCGGGGATTTCAATTCTTACCTTTCAGGAGAATCTCTTTGCATAAAATTATCTGTATAACCACAGTCACACTGCGCGTGATGTTACAAACACGGCGAAATGGTATGGAAAAGTGAAGAATAATGTCACCGCTCACGCAACTTGATACCGCTTACCAAACGGACTTCTTTTTGTGCTTTTCACACCAATATTAACCCTGAATTATTCATCACAGCGTCAGTTAAGCACTGAACGCCGCATAAATACTAAAGAAAAGCAAAAACGAGCTCTCACCCAATAGATGAAGCCCATAGTGAAGTGCACGGAATCATATCCGAACAGAATGGCGGAAACGGATTGAATCTGAAGCCAAACCATAGTATACTGTTTCTGCGAAAGGGATCTTGCCGCAGAATGATGAGAGCAAAGGAGAAACAAAAATGAGCGAGACGAATCCGTATTTCCCGAATCTGTTCAGCCCGATCAAGGTCGGCTCCAAGACGATCAAAAACAGGATCGAAGCGGCCCCGGCACTGTTTGCGTTCCTCCATTACCAGGATTGCCCCCAGATGCAGTTCAAGCCGGACGGCGCGCGCAGGGCCTTCATGATGCTGGAAGCCAAGGCCAGGGGCGGCGCGGGCAGCGTGG
>CAJOHR010000082.1:0-1898 GCA_905234425.1 uncultured Oscillospiraceae bacterium
CCTGCCCGGGGTTTCCTTGACTACGGAGGAATCTGCCGTTTATGTGCCTAAGGCCAGCGAGGTCAATACTTACGCCACAGAGGTGCTTCTGCGGTTTGTCGTGGGCGAACTGGAGCTTAGCGACGAGAACTGGGAGGATTTCCAAAACACCTGCCGGAGCCTTGGCTCAGATGAATGCGTTGAGATCTATCAGACAGCGCTGGAACGTTACAACAAGCGCTGATAAAGCGGAGCGATTCAGAGATGTCAAGTGGTAAATTGCAATAAAGCCTAAAAAAATACGCTTTCACTTTCTGGCAAAACGCGACCAGGGTTTTTCTTGTCCCGGCCATACACTCTGATATAATTGAATTGTACCCCCATTTCCTTTTCCATAACCGCCAAAGGGGCAGGGATGACCGGCCAAGCACTGTTTGACCGGTCGTTTCCTATTTCTTTAAAGGAGCGTTTCCAATGAACAATCGTTACAAGAACCTGCTTTCCCCCTTCCGGGTTGGGAACGTGGTGTTCCGCAACCGGCTCTTTACCGCGCCCATGGGGCTCCATGCCCTGCAGGGCGGCGAGCTCTATCCCACAGAGGCCATCATCGCCCATTACGCCAATAAGGCCAGGGGCGGCGCGGCGGTGGTGACCTGCTCGGGCACCGGCGCCTATCCCGTGGTGCCGGACAAGGACCATCTGGCTTATGACATCTACATCGGTCACAGCCAGCACTATTTGGCCCAGCTGGCGGACGCCATCCAGGCGGCAACTAAGGACCCGGGCTATCACGTGGTGGGCGGCATCACCCGGCCCGGCCCCGGCCTGAAGCCCGGCGAGACCACCAAGGAGATCACCCCGGAGATCATGGAGGAGGTCAGGGAGAACCTGAAGGACCAGGTGCGCATTCTCAAGCGCATCGGCTTTGATATGTGCATGCTGCACATGGCCTACGATATGGGATTGTTCGGCGGGTTCCTGAATACCCGCATCAACACCCGCACAGACGAATACGGCCCCCAAAGCCTCGAAAACCGTCTGCGGTTCCTGAACGAATGCTGCGACGCGATCCACGAGGCGGCGGGGGAGGACTTCCTCATTGAACTGCGGATGTCCGGGGAGCTGCCGGAGGGCTCCGGCTTCACCATTGACGACGCCTGCGAAATGGCAAAGATCGTGGAGGGCCACGCGGACATTCTCCACGTCCATGCGGGCACCGGCTGGCAGGCCCACTGCATGAGCTTCGAGCCCGATACCCCCAACCTGTGGATGGCCCAGCGCATCAAGGAAAGCGGCGCGAAGATCCCGGTGCTGACCATCGGCGGCTATCAGGACCTGGACGAAATGGAGGACGCCATCGCCGCCGGCAAGGCGGACCTGATCTCCATGGCCCGGGGCTGGCTGGCGGACCCGAATCTGGGCACCAAGGCCTATGAGGGCCGGGGTGAGGACGTGGTGCCCTGTGTCAAGTGCATGCGCTGCCACGACTCCGCCTGCATCGATGGGGTGACGTTTGTATGTACGGTGAATCCAGTCATGGGCATCGAGCATGTGCTGGACCAGATTGAAAAGCCTGCCAAGTCAGTAAAGAAGGTCGCTGTGGTGGGCGGCGGCCCCGCAGGCATGCAGGCGGCGCTGACGGCTGCGGGCCGGGGCCACAAAGTCACGCTGTTTGAGGAGAAGGACACCCTGGGCGGCCAGCTGAACTTTGCCGACTATGCCCGGTTCAAGCATTCCCTGGCCAAGTATAAGGACTGGCTGATCTATCAGGTCTATAAGGCCAGCATCGATGTGGCGCTGGGCGTGAAGGCCACCCGGGAGATGCTGGTCGCCGGGAATTACGACGTGGTAATTGCCGCGGTGGGCGCGTCCCCGCTGAACCTGCCCATTCCCGGCGGGGAAAAGGCGACGCCTGCTCC
>CAJOHR010000082.1:1940-7980 GCA_905234425.1 uncultured Oscillospiraceae bacterium
GGCACCGGCGCCTATCCCGTGGTGCCGGACAAGGACCATCTGGCTTATGACATCTACATCGGTCACAGCCAGCACTATTTGGCCCAGCTGGCGGACGCCTCGGCCTCCTACCGGAGCCGGCTGACCCGGAATATGAACTGCCACGACAATCTGAAGGTCATCACCGGCGGCCGCTGCGGCGCCGTCACGGACGAAGGCGTGGTCTACACGGATGAGGGTGGCGCCGAGCAGACGGTCTCCTGTGACAGCGTGGTCATGGCGGCGGGCATGAAGCCCAATGCGGAGGAGGCCACGGCGCTGTATGATCCGGCCTACCGGCTCTACACTGTGGGCGACTGTGAGAAAGCCGCCAACGTGCAGAAGGCCGTCCGGGCGGCGTTCTCTGCGGCCATCACCCTGTAATAAAAAGGAGAATCATCATGAACGAAGAAAAGCTGGTCACATTTTATCCCGGCGTCTACACTCCGGATGAGCAGGCTGCCATTGAGCGCTACCGGAATGGCGAAACGGCCCTTATGTTTGAAGGGCTCCAGCGGGTCCCGCCCATGGACGACTGGACCGTGCGCCTGTTCGCAAAATGCTGGAATCCTTACGATCCCCTGTTCTCCGACCCGGCATACGCAAAGAAGGCCGGATATCCCGATGTCCCTGCCATGCCTGGCTACCTGTCCATTGAGGTGCGGGGCACTTTTCCCAAGGAACTGGGCACCATCGGACGGCCGGACGGCACCGCATACATTGGCGACGGCTACGACCATGAGGATCTCTACTACCGTCCGATTTTCCCAGGGGAAAAGCTGACTATGGGTCCGGTAAAGCGGGACTTCTATGACGCTACCCCGGAGGAGGGCAGCAAGAAGCGTATCCTCATTATGATCAACGAGTGCGAGGTGTTTGACGAAAAAGGCGAAGTGGTGGCAAAATGTATCCGCAGATGGCCGGAGGCTTTGAAGAAATCTCTGGACCCCACCGTCTCCGAAGCGGAGCTGGAGGGCGGCCCCGGCGGACCTCCCACCCCCGGAAAGAAGATGCCCGGGCACGGTGGTCCGGGTATGGGATACACCCATCCCCAGCACTTCTACACCGAGGAAGACTATGAGACCATGAAGACCTACTGGCGGAATGAGAAGATCCGCGGAGGCGAGACGCTCTACTGGGAGGATGTGAACATCGGCGATGAGCCCACCCCCACATGTGAGCCGCCCCAGTATGGCGGTGTGATCGTCCGGAACATGGCCTTCTGGGATCTCTACCGCTTTGCAGATGGCGGCCTCCGGGAGGAGCTGCTGCAGGGCGGCGGACGCTCCGTTCGAAACGAACAGGGGCTCTATGAGCTGCCCATGACCAGCCGTCACCTGGGGCTTGGTGAGATGGCTTCCCTCTACAACTACCACGGCAAGTTGCTGGCCACTCGGTGCCTGACCAACTGGTGCGGCGATGCGGGATTTGTAACCCGGTTCGGCTGGCGGTTCGTCAACGACGCGGAGCCGGAGAAACAGTTCAACCATTTCCCAGCGGAATATTTCCGGCCCTCTGAGCTGCTAAAGGTCCCCAATATGAAGGACCGCTTCGCCAATTCCCACGGTATGGGATATGACGCCTACATCACCCGGGGCTATGTCTATGACAAGTACATCGGCGAGGACGGCGGACACTATGTGGATCTGATCCTCTGGGTGGAGGACTTTGACGGCAACATCGAACAGGAATGCCCCGCCACCGTGCGGCTTCCCAGCCGGGGGAATTCCTGAACCTATGGAAAGGACCTGAGCAATCGGTTGCGGCATCTGCATACAGCCATTTTCCCCGGCCAGCAGGGCCGTAATTCCCGGCCAGTCCGGGCCATTATTGGCGGCCAACAGGCCGCTTGAAACAAACTGCCTTCAATGGTATCATCAGTATGCTTTTGACTGTGTCAGAGGATAGGCTAAAGCTCATTCGTAGTGTCAGGCAGGAACGAGATTGTTCCTGTGAGATTATAGACAGAATCAAATAGCAGAGGTACAATATAGGCGTAGAAGTGTGGAGACGTATTTAACACTTCTGTGTGTATTTTGAAAACTGAATAAAAGCAGTGCAGAAACCCCCGGATATCGGAGCATCCATGTGCAGTCGATTTGACTGTCCGAAAGGCAGTTTGGCCGTTGCCGACGATGATAATACCCGGGATCATAATGAGACACCAGTTGGCCTGCACATCAGACAGGCGGAGCTGCCCTTGGGCCCAGCGCAGTCGAGACCCTTGGTATATGCCCGTGAAGGTTGCCACCCTTGCTGCACTGTAAACAGTTCTTTTCTTGATAAGATGTACAAATCGAGGTATTTGGAAAAATATCTTTTTTGTATCATAGCAGGGTTTTTACTTGAAATAGTTGGCAGTTTCCTATGAAACAGAATAAATCTCGAACATTCAGAACCGAAAGATCTATCAGCCGCTACAAGTGCCTATCTGAAGTCTCTTGGGTATGGCCCATACACTCTTCAAAGAATGGGAACGATGTGGAGAGCTTTGGGAAAGTTTGTGGATTGGTCACCCGACCCTTATGAACCCATACAGGGCTTTGACTATGATAAATGGTTTTACGATCACACTATGGCCGTCCTGATTATTGTATCCCCTGGAATGATGCACGGACTCCCGGTGCGCCTTAGGGCGCAAGAAGATCGCCGAAAAAAGTGTGCGACAGCATCGTGGAGGACGCTCGTTTATTGCATTTTACCGTGTTGGATAATATAACCCACCGTATGACCAGATAATCACTTTTTTTGCTGGTTTAAAAGAAGCCCTGCCGCCCTTATCAGAACCCGAAGTGAATTGCGCCATTTGCCTCTGGCGAGGCAGTGTCTATCTCAATACCATAGAGGTAGTCATTCCGAATTGTGCTGTTCCATCCGGTACACCTGCTGCGTGCTTTTCCCGGCAGCGTCCAAGCTTTATTTCTCAAAAATGTGCAGAAGCTTCATTTTCAGTTCCCCGGCTTTTCCGGAATAGGGGTGTTCCCGGAGAGGCAAATTCCAATGGGTTCTGCCCTGCAGGACAGTGGTGGGGTGGGTAAACTCCCGGAATCCCCATTCTCCGTGATAGGCGCCCATGCCCGAATGGCCTGTTCCGTTAAAGGGCACCCCCTTGACCATCATGTGGATGCAGACCTCGTTGATGCATCCGCCGCCGTACTGCTGGGTGCGCATTACCCGCTTTGCCCACTTCAAATTGGAGGTAAAGAGATACATAGCCAACGGATGCTCCCGGGTGGCAATCACGTCCAGGATCCTGTCGGCCTCCGCATCTTTGAAGGGAACCACCGGAAGCAGGGGGCAGAAGAGCTCATGCTGCACAATGTCCTCATCGATCCCCACCGGGTAAATGATCGTGGGCGCAAAGCGGCAGGTGTCCCGGTTTCCAGTGCCGCCGAAAATAACCCGGTCCTCATATTCCGTCGTGAGACGTTCACATTTCTCGTAAACGGCATCGGTAATCAGCTTGGGATAGTCGGGATTTTCCTCCGGTTTTTCACCGATCTGCCGGATACAAGCCTGCTTCAGCTCCTCCAGAAAGGCGTCAGCCACCTCCTCGGCCACGGCGATCTGGTTGATATTGATGCAGATCTGGCCCGCATTGCAGAGCTTGAAAAAGGCGATTTTTCGTGCAGCGTCCTTCAAATCGGCATCCTTTCGGATCACGCACCAGTTCCCTGTTTCTCCGCCCAGCTCCAGGGCCACGGAGGTCAGATGCTTCGAGGCCTCCGCCAGCACATGCCTGGCAACCGCCGGGGAGCCGGTGTAGAAGATCTTGTCAAACCGCTCCGCAAGACACATATCCGCCACGTCATGTCCGCCGTCGATGACGGTGACGAATTCCTCGGGGAAGGTGTCCGCCAGGAGCTTTTGCAGGGCCTGGGTACTGGCCGCAGATTTGGAGCTGGTCTTGACCACTGCCGTGTTGCCGCCGGAGATGCTGGCCGCCAGAACGCCCAGCGTCAGCAGGATCGGGAAGTTGAAGGGGCTGATAATCAGAGAAACCCCATAGGGCATCTTATAAACTGTAGTACGTGTGCTGGGAAAGCACATCAGTCCGCTGAAGTGGTGCTCCGGCCTGGCCCATTTCCGCAGACCCCGGAGAATTTCATTGATCTCCACAATGACGGGCCCCACATCGCAGAGATAGGCCTCCACCGGGCTCTTCCGAAGGTCCTCATACAGCGCGGCCTGGAGCATTTCCCGGTTGTCGATCACCGCCTGCTTCAGTGCTTCGAGCTGGCGGATCCGCCAGGATACATCTAATGTTGTCCCAGTCCGAAAGAACGTTCTCTGCTCCCGGACGATTTCATGGATTCTTTCCTGGGTAAAAAGCATATCAGTACCCCCTTCTCACCTGGTCCAACAGCATCCGAATCTCGCTGTCCGTCAGAGTCCTGGACGGGGAATAGTTGATGGAGTCTGCGTCGATCATGGATGTCAGCTGGTCATAGTCACGCTCCTGCAGCTGCTTGCATCCCTTTTCCAGGCCGCACCGTTTCAGCAGATCTCTCAGGGCCAGCAGCATCTTGTCCGCTGCCGCCTCCACCGGCTCCTGAGCTTCTGCCAGATGGCAGTGAACCGCCAGGGCGGCCAGTTCCTCATAGCGCTGGTTCTCCTGAGCGGCAACCACGGGAATCAGGCACCAGGCGATGGCCTTCCCGTGGGGAATGTGATAGAGCGCGCCGATGGAGTGGGCAAAGGCATGAACGTATCCCGCCAGCTGAGTGTTGATGGCGTTTCCCCCATAGTGGGCTGCCAGGAGCGTGGCCTGCCTCGCTTCGATGTTTCCCGGATCCTCCAGCACCAGGGGGAGGTTCTCCAGAATCATTCGAACGCATTCCCGGCTCTTGAAGATATCCTCCTCTGAGGACTCCACATCGGCCAGCAGGCCCTCCAGGCCGTGGCTCAGCGCATCGATGGCGCACCAGGTGGTGACGCTGACCGGCGCGTTCACGATGAGCTCACTGTCCAGGATCACATGGGCTACGTTCAGGCCGATGACCACCGAAGAGTTCTTAACGCCGGACTCGTTTTTGATCACAGCGCCCACGGTGCATTCCGCGCCGGTTCCCGCGGTGCTGGGAATATTGATCATGGGCAGAGAGCCTCCCTCGGCAACCGCAAACTTGTGCAGGTAATGCCGGATGGGCAGATGGGGATGCCTGGCAGACGCGGCAATGATTTTGCTGCTGTCCATAACCGAGCCCCCGCCGATGGCTACGATGCTGTCCGCCTGACAGCTGATTGCGGCCTGCCGCCCTGCCTCCACGATCTCAGCGGTCGGTTCTGAGTCTATCTCGTGGAACAGGGTCACCCGGATGCCGCTGGCCTTTAGGGATGAGACTGCTTTCTCGTGGAGCCCGAGGCCGAAGAGCGTCTGATCCGTCACCAGCAGAACGGAATGGAAGCCCGCTTCCCTGCAGAGCTCACCAACGATCTGTCTGGAACCAAAGCCCTCCGTTAACTGAAACTTCGGCAGTGGCGCCGCCTTGATTACCGTTCCGGGCACTTTTCGGATGGCCTTTCTACCCATATACAATGGCATTATTGTTCTTCCTCTCTGTCGAATTCGGAATGGCGAGATCCGGCTTTTCCGTCTCTGGATTCAGATCCCGCACGCTGGATGGATGATTATTATACCACATGATGTAAACGGTGGCTATCGACAATCTGGCGAAAGCACCCGTAGTTACTGAATCCGAATTTAACTATATCAACATACATATAGTATAGCGGATATGTACCCCTATGTTACGGAGACGATGGAAAAAACGCTGGGAAGTATTATCCCCGGACTGGAGGCGTCATATGATGAAACCCACTGATTTTACAAGGTTAATGACAACCTACCTGACTTCATATTTGCCGCTGCAACGAAATGTTTCTTCAAACACCATTGCATCTTATTCCGATACGTTCCGATTGCTTCTGATATTTCTGAGGGATGAACTGTGCTTTCATATCGACCGTATCAGAATACAAGATTTTTCGCCGGCAATCATAAAAGATTTTCTGTCGTGGC
>CAJOHR010000083.1 GCA_905234425.1 uncultured Oscillospiraceae bacterium
GGGCGCCACGGCGGCGTCAAACTGCATCTCGCCGTCCACGGGCACGTCCATGACCTCCTTGGCCTTGGCCACGGCGTTCTGGACCTTGGTGACCTCGTCGTCCTTGGCGCTGCCCTTGGTGGAGAAGCTCAGGAAGGCGACCTTGGGGTCGATGCCGAAGGTGACGGCGCACTTGGCGGTCTCCTGGGCGATCTCGACCAGGTTATCCTCGGTGGGATGGATGTTGATGGCGCAGTCGCCCATGGCCAGCTTCTCCTGGGTGCCGTCGGCGTTGTCGCGGACCATGATGAAGCATGAGGACACAATGGAGTTGCCGGGCTTGGTCTTGATGAGTTGCAATGCGGGACGGACCGTGTCAGCAGTGGAGTAGGTGGCGCCGCCCAGCAGGCAGTCGGCCTTGCCCATCTTCACCAGCATGGTGCCGAAGTAGTTGCCCTTGAGAAGGTTCTTCTTGCAGTCCTCGGGGCTCATCTTGCCCTTGCGGAGCTCCACCATCTTCTCAACCATGGCGTCCATCTCGGCATAGGTCTCGGGATCGATGATCTCCGCACCCTCAATATTGAAGCCGCCGGCCTTGGCAGCGGCCTCGACCTCGGCCACGCTGCCCACCAGGACGACCTTCATAATGCCCTCGGCGAGGAGCTTGGAAGCGGCCTCCAGAATCCGGGCGTCAGGGCCCTCGGTGAAGACGATGGCCTTGGGCTCCGCCTTGAGCTTCTGGATCAGTGCATCAAACATGGGAATCAACCTCCGTATTTTTAATATAGTTCTATTATAACGAGTTACCCGCGGATTGCAACGGATAATTTGTCTCCTTGGGTATATTTTCACATCTCGTCGGAGGGAGGCTCCTGGGCCCCGTCCTCCGGTTCCTCGGGCAGGGGCGTATCCGTGGAGCGGGTGCGGAGCCAGACCAGAGCCTGGCGACCCAGATTTCTCTTTTGCCGCGCCGGAGCGGGCTTCCAGTGGTCCGCCTCCTGCCGCGGCGGATAATTCCACTTCTGGTAGTCGTCCGTCACCGTGGACAGGCCACGGCGGCGCAGCAACCGATTGACGATCTCCGAAATCACCTTGTAGATCACGGCGAAGAGGGGAACGGCAACCACCATGCCCGGAACGCCCCAGAGACCGCCGAAGATCAGGATGGACACCACCACCCAGAAGCTGGAGAGGCCGGTGGCGTCGCCCAGGATCAGGGGGCCGATGACGTTGCCGTCGAGCTGCTGGAGGATCAGGATGAAGATAATGAAGGTCAGCGCCTTCACGGGGCTGATGACCAGCAGCAGCAGAGCCGAGGGAACGGCGCCCAGATAGGGGCCGAAAAAGGGGATGATGTTGGTGACGCCCACAATGATGGAGATCAGAAGGGCGTAGGGCATCCTTAGCACGCTGAGGCCGATAAAGCACAGCACGCCGATGATGATGGAATCAATGATCTTCCCGCCGATGAAGCCGCCGAAGGCCCGGTTGGCGAAGGTGCAGACGTTGCAGACGTAACCTGCCCGGCGGTTCCCCAGAAGGGCGTAGAGCAGTTTCTTGGCCTGGGCCAGGAATTTCTCCTTGCTCAGAAGCAGATAGATGGAGATGATCAGGCCGATGACCAGGTTCAGCAGGACCTTGGCCATGGCCACCACGCTGGAGGTCAGACTGGTGAACATGCCCTGGAGCTTCATCAGGTTATCGAGGGTCAGAAGGCTGTTGAGATAATCCTCCAGGGAATTGAGGGCGTTGTTGACGTACTCCCCGATTTCCGGGCTGTTTTCCGTCAGGTGGGCGATCCACGCCTGAATCGTTTCATAGTAGCCGGAGAGGTTGGGGATCAGGTCCTGGATGCTCCCCAGGAGCTGGGGCAGGATCATGGCCAGCAGGGCCCAGACCAGCAGCACCAGCATCACCAGGGACGCCAGGATCCCGATTCCCCGGGAGAGACCGGCAGCCCTGTCCGGCCAGCGCTTCTCCAGCAGGGGCTGGATCAGCAGCCGGATGCGGCAGGCGATGGGATCCAGCAGATAGGCGATGCCCAAACCGTAGATCACCGGGGCCAGGATGCGGAGAACGCTTTTGATGGCCGCTATGACCGCGGGAAGCTGGAACACCAACCAGGCCACGATAACGCAGGCTACGATTACCGTGAAAGCGGTCAGGCCCCAGCGAAAATAGATGTTTTCGCGGTGCTTTTCAAACAGGATGCCGCGCTCCCGGTCCTCTCTCTGGTCCATCGTGATCCTCCCTTTGATTTTGATTGATGTGCGCAGCCGGTCAGAACCTGTGGGGTGACAGGGGCGTGGAATTCCTCTGGGCGTCGATGAGCTGCCCGATGATCTGGTTGGAGACCAGCATGCCCTGGGGCGTCAGATACCAGTGGCCGTCCCGGAACCTGGCAAGGCCGCGGCTGGCGTAGATGGCCAGCTTCTGCTCCAGAGGCTGGAAGGGCATCAGAAAGGTGGTCTCGTATTCGTGCTGCTCAATGCCGTGAACCGTCCGCATCCGGAGCATGATGTATTCGCCGGCCCGCTCCTTGATGGGCACGTACTCCGACTCCGTGGTGATGGCGTCGCCGGTGTTGATGGCTCGAATGTAACGGGTCAGATCTGAAGCGAAGGTGTAGCGGGTCCCGGCAAAGTCCGAGGCTGCCGAGGGCCCGAAGCTCATGTACTCGCCGCCCAGCCAGTATTTGAGGTTGTGCTGGCACTCCTTCCCGGTGACGGCGAAGTTGGAAATCTCATACTGATGGTAGCCGTAGGACTCCAGGGTGGAGGCGGCATAGAGATACATGGCCGCCTGGGCGTCATCTCCCGGCAGGGCGGCCCGATCCCGGACCGCGTAGAGGGGCGTTCCGGGCATGACCGTCAGCCCGTAGCAGGAAATGTGGTCCGGCTGGAGGTCGATGATCGAGCCCAGGGCGTCGGCCCACTGCTGGGGCGTCTGGGCGGGGAGTCCGTACATCAGGTCGATGCTGATGTTTTCAAAACCCGCTTCCCGGGCCGTTTCGTAGGCGCGGACGGCCTGACGGAAGGTGTGGGGCCGGCCCAGCAGGGCCAGCATGTTGTCGTCGTTGGTCTGGACCCCCAGGGAGAGCCGGTTAAAGCCCCCGGAGAGGAGCCGTTTGCAGCTCTTGAGCGTGATGGAGTCCGGATTGGCCTCCAGGGTCACCTCCGCGGTCTTGGCCACGTTGAACCGCTTGGCCACGGCGGAATAAACCTCCCGGAGCCGCTCCGGGCCGAAAAAGCTGGGGGTGCCGCCACCGAAATAGATGGTGTCCACCACATGCTTGGGGGCCCTTGCGCCGCCCTCCTGGATGTGCTTTTCCAGGGCCTTTACATACCGGGCCATAAGCTCCGGCGTCCGCTCGCTCCGGGGCAGACTGTAGAAGTCGCAGTACTGACATTTGCTGCGGCAGAAGGGGATATGGATGTAGATGCCCAGGGATTTGTCCTGGGCCAGGGGAGATGAGGCGGCCTTTGCCATGTTTGGAACCTCCTGGTTTTTTGTCAGAGTGGAGAGTGGAGATAGGAGAGTGGAGATGCGGTATTATCCTTCGGAAAATGTTTGAATCTGTTCGGCGGAGCCGAACGCCATATCTCCACGCTCCACGCTTAACGCTTCACTCTATTCCGAGTCCAGCTTCAGCACGGCCATAAAGGCCTCCTGGGGCACCTCCACGGTGCCGAAGGTCCGCATCCGCTTTTTGCCCTCCTTCTGCTTTTCCAGCAGCTTCTTCTTCCGGGTGATGTCGCCGCCGTCCTTCCGAAGGGCCTTGATGGTCTCCCGGGCGATGATCTTGGAGCCGATGGCGGCCTGGACCGGGACCTCGAAGAGCTGGCGGGGAATGTTTTCCTTGAGCTTTTCACAGATTTTTCTCGCTCTGGGATAGGCCTTGTCGGCGTGGAGAATAAAGGAGAGGGCGTCCACCACGTCGCCATTTAAGAGCACATCCAGCTTCACCAGATTGCTGGCCCGGTAGCCCGTGAGCTCATAGTCCAGGGAGGCGTAGCCCCTGGTCCTGGATTTGAGACAGTCGAAGAAGTCGAAGATGATCTCGTTTAAGGGCATGTCGTAGTGGAGCTCCACCCGGCTCTGGTCCAGGTAGGTCATGTCGATATACTCGCCCCGGCGCTCCTGGCAGAGATCCATGATGCCGCCCACGTATTCCGGTGGCGTGATGATGGAGGCCCGGACGAAGGGCTCCTCCGCCAGCTCAATCTCCGAGGGGTCGGGATAGTTGAGGGGGTTGTCGATTCGGTGGACCGTGCCGTCGGTCTTAGTGACCCGGTAGACCACGCTGGGGGCGGTGGTGATCAGGTCCAGATTGAATTCCCGTTCCAGCCGGAGCTGAATGATCTCCATATGGAGAAGGCCCAGGAAGCCGCAGCGGAAGCCGAAGCCCAAGGCCACGGAGCTTTCCGGCTCGTAGCGCAGAGAAGCGTCGTTGAGCTTCAGCTTTTCCAGGGCGTCCCGAAGCTCCGGATATTTGGCGCCGTCGGCGGGGTACACGCCGGAGAACACCATGGGCTGCACGTCCTTGTAGCCCTGGAGGGGCTCGCCGGCGGGATTTTCCACGCCGGTCACCGTGTCGCCCACCCGGGTGTCGGAGACGTTCTTGATGGAGGCGGTAAAATAGCCCACCTCCCCGGCGCCCAGGGCCTCGCAGGGCTCCATGCCCGTGGGATGGAGGTAGCCCACCTCCACCACCTTGTATTCCGCGCCGCCGGACATCATTCTCACGTCCATGCCCCGGCGGATGACCCCGTCCATGACCCGGAAATAGACGATGACGCCCTTGTAGCTGTCGTACTGGCTGTCAAAGATCAGCGCCCGGAGGGGCAGGGTCCTGTCGCCCGCGGGGGCGGGCAGGTCTCTCACGATCATTTCCAGCACGGAATGGATATTGACGCCGTTCTTGGCGGAGATCTCCGGGGCGTCCTCGGCAGGGAGGCCGATGATGTCCTCGATCTCCTGCTTGACCCGCTGGGGGTCCGCCGCCGGCAGGTCGATCTTGTTGATCACCGGCAGAACCTCCAACCCTGCGTCGATGGCCAGGTATGTGTTGGCAAGGGTCTGGGCCTCCACGCCCTGGGAGGCGTCCACCACCAGTACGGCGCCCTCGCAGGCAGCCAGGGACCTGGAGACCTCGTAGTTGAAGTCCACGTGCCCCGGAGTATCGATCAGGTTCAGAGCGTAGTCCTCGCCGTTGTCGGCCCGGTAGAGCAGCCGGACGGCCCGGGCCTTGATGGTGATGCCCCGCTCCCGCTCCAGCTCCATATCGTCTAAAATCTGGTCCTCCATCTCCCGGGCCTCCACCGCCTCGCAGGCCTCCAGGAGCCGGTCCGCCAGGGTGGATTTCCCGTGGTCGATGTGGGCGATGATGGAAAAGTTTCTCAGCTTGTCAAGTTCCGTCATGTATTATACCTCATACCATCCTTATATTCCCTTTGTCATTCCGAGCCAGTGCACACACTGGCGTGGGAATCTAATGAATGGTATTCCCTCTCATAGATTGCCACACCAGTGACATCGGTCACCGGTTCGCAATGACACCACAAAAACAGTCGATGATCCGAACCATTATATCGGATTTTCCGGTCAAAGTAAAGTCCCGGCAAGGCCGGAGGCCTCCAGATCCGTCATGCGCACGTCCAGGATCTGATTCCGCAGATCGTCGGAGGACGCCACCGCCACGGGAATGTAGTTGGGGGTGTGGCCTGTCCAGCGTCCCAGGCTGTCCCGCTGCTCGAAGAGCACGGGCAGGGTTTTCCCCAGAAAGCCGCCGCGATAGGCCTGCCGCAGTTCCCGCTCCAGGGCGCCTGCCAGGTTGGCCCGCCGCTCCTTTTCCGCCTTGGGAACCTGGTCCGGCATGTCCGCCGCCGGGGTGCCCGCCCGGCGGGAATAGGGGAAGATGTGCATGGAAGCGAAGGCTGCCTGCCGCATAAACGCCAGGGTGGCTTCAAATTCCTGCTCTGTCTCCCCCGGAAAGCCCACGATCAGATCCGTGGTGACGGCGCAGCCGGGGAAGGCCGCCCGGAGCAGGTCGCAGCTCTCCAGGAACCGGGCGGTGTCGTATTTCCGGTGCATCCGCCGTAAGGTCTCGTCGCAGCCGCTCTGGAGGGACAGGTGGAACTGGGGACAGAGGTTGGGGAGGTCCCGGAGGGCGTCGCAGAAATCCCGATCCACGGTCCTGGGCTCCATGGAGCCCAGCCGCACCCGCAGCTCCGGCACGGCGCGGCAGACGGCGGCGATCAGGTCTCTGGGCCCCAGCCCGTTTTTCAGGTCCTGGCCCCAGGAGGACAGCTCAATGCCCGTGACCACCACCTCCCGGTAGCCCTGATCCCGGAGGGCCTGGGCCTGCTTGACCGCTGCCTCCAGGGGCAGGGACCGGACGGCCCCGCGGGCGTAGGGGATGATGCAGTAGGTGCAGAAGTTGACGCAGCCGTCCTCCACCTTCAGCATGGCCCGGGTCCGGTTCCCAAGACCGCCGGCCTCCAATGCCTCAAATTCCCGGCGGCGGAAGGCATTATCCACCTGGACGGAACGGATCCGGTCTTTGGCGAACTGCTCCATCCGGTCCAGGAAGACCATCCGGCCTCCCGTTCCGCTGACCACGTCCGCCTCCAGCTTTTGAACCTCCTCGGGGCTGACCTGGGCGTAGCAGCCGCAGACGCCGATCACCGCCGAGGGACTCAGCTTCCTGGCCCGGCGCAGGGCGTTTCTCGATTTTTTGTCCGACACCGCCGTGACGGTGCAGGTGTTGACGATGTAGAGGTCGCAGGGCTCCTCAAAGGAACCCTGTTCATGGCCCCGGCGCAGAAGCTCCCGCTCCATGGCCTGGGATTCATACTGGTTGACTTTGCAGCCCAGGGTGTAAATGGCAAATCTCATAGCGCGCTCCCGGATTGTAGTTTTTCTGATTTTATGGTATCATTATACCGGAGTCCATCCAAAATGGAAAGACCCAACAGGAGGTTTTTATAATGACTGAATTTTTTGCCCTGCTGCACTCCATGCATGACGTAAAGCGCTTTGTGTCCGCGGCCAGCCTCATGCCCGTGGACATCGACGTGATCTCCGGCCGGTACACCGTGGACGCCAAGAGCATCCTGGGTCTGTGCAGTCTGGATCTGGACAAGCCGGTGACCGTTCGGGTCTACGGAACCGGCCGGGACGGGGAGGTGTTCCGGGCCCAGGTGGAGGATCTGATCCCCGTGGAGGAATAACGCGGGAAAACAGTTGCTTTTCCCGGAGGATTCCGGTATACTTATACATTGAAAGTACGCATTTTCTGCCGAAAGGATGAATCGACTTGAAAGAACTGTTCATTGGCAACGCCGCGGTTGCCCGGGGCCTCTATGAGGCGGGCTGCGGTCTGATCTCCAGCTATCCGGGCACGCCCTCCACGGAGATCACCGAGGAGGCGGCAAATTACCCCGAAATCTATGCGGAATGGGCCCCCAACGAGAAGGTGGCCATGGAGACCGCCTTCGGCGCGTCTCTGGCCGGCGTCCGCAGCGTCTGCTGCATGAAGCACGTGGGCCTGAACGTGGCGGCGGACCCGCTCTTTACCCTGTCCTACACCGGCGTGAACGGCGGCATTCTCGTCTGCGTGGCCGACGATCCCGGCATGCACTCCTCCCAGAACGAGCAGGATTCCCGGCACTATGCCAGAGCCGCCAAGGTCCCCATGCTGGAGCCCGCCAACTCCCAGGAGTGCCACGACTTCGCCAAGGCGGCCTTCGCCCTGTCCGAGGAGTATGACAGCCCCGTGCTGCTGCGGCTATGTACCCGGATCGCCCATTCCCAGTCCATTGTGGAGACCGAGGAGCGGGTGGAGGCCCCCAGAAAGCCCTATGAGAAGAACATCGCCAAGTACGTCATGATGCCCGGCATGGCCATCCGCCGCCATCCCCTGGTGGAGAATCGGATGGAGAAGCTGGCCCGGCATGCCGAGGACTGCGCCTTCAACCGTGTGGAGGAGGGGAAGGACCACGCCATGGGCATTCTGACCTCCGGCACCTGCTATCAGTACGTCAAGGAGGTCTGCGGCGATACGTATCCCGTGCTGAAGCTGGGGATGATCTGGCCCCTGCCCGAGAAGCTGATCCGGGACTTCGCCGCGTCTGTGGACAAGCTGGTTGTGGTGGAGGAGCTGGACGGCTTCCTGGAGAACCACTGCCGTCAGCTGGGCCTTGACTGCACCGGCAAGGACGCCTTTACGCCCCTGGGCGAATACTCCCAGAAGACCATCGCCAAGGTCCTTGGCTATCCCGCCAGGGAGAGCCTTTCCATCGAGACGGAGATTCCCGCCCGTCCGCCCATGATGTGCGCCGGATGTCCCCATCGGGGCATGTACTACGTGCTCTCCAAGAACAAGTGCACCGTCATCGGCGACATTGGCTGCTATACCCTGGGCGCCCAGGCGCCGCTCCAGGCCGTGGACACCACCCTCTGCATGGGCTCCTCGGTCTCGGGCCTCCACGGCTTCAACAAGGCAGGCGGCCGGCCTGACGGCAAGGTGGTGGGCGTCATCGGCGACTCCACGTTTATGCACTCGGGCATTACGGGTCTTGTGAACATCGCCTACAACCAGTCTAATTCCACCGTGGTGATCCTGGACAACTCCATCACCGGCATGACCGGCCACCAGCAGAACCCCACCACGGGCTACAACATCAAGGGCGACCCGGCAGGGAAGATCGACCTGGAGGCCCTGTGCCATGCCATCGGCATTCAGCGGGTCCGGGTGGTGGATCCCTACGATTTGGACGCCTGCGACAAGGCCCTCAAGGAGGAACTGGCGGCGGAGGCGCCCTCGGTCATCATCTCCCGGCGGCCCTGCGTCCTGCTCAAGTACGTGAAGGCCAAGACACCGCTCCATGTGAACCCCGACACCTGCCGGAGCTGCAAAAAGTGCATGAGCTACGGCTGTCCCGCCATCTCCATGCACGGCGGCAAGGCGGCCATCGACCCCACCCTCTGCGTGGGCTGCGGCGTCTGCACCCAGATCTGCCCCTTCGGGGCCTTTGAACAGGAGGGCTGAGATATGGAAACGAAAAGTATTATGATCGTGGGCGTGGGCGGCCAGGGCTCCTTGCTTGCCAGCAAGCTCCTGGGCCGTCTCCTGGTGGACGAGGGCTACGACGTGAAGGTCAGCGAGGTCCACGGCATGAGCCAGAGGGGCGGCAGCGTAGTGACCTACGTGCGCTTCGGCGACCGGGTCTATTCCCCTATTGTGGATACGGGGGAGGCCGATCTCATCGTCTCCTTTGAGAAGATCGAGGCGGCCCGGCACCTGTCCTGCCTGAAAAAGAACGGCGTCATCGTGGTGAACACCCAGCAGATCGACCCCATGCCCGTCATTGTGGGCTCCGCGGAGTATCCCGCAGGCGTTCTGGAGGAGATGACTGCCGCAGGCGCCAAGATCGACGCCGTGGACGCCCTGTCTCTTGCGGAGCAGGCGGGCTCTGCCAAGGCAGCAAACATCGTTCTCATGGCCCGGGTGGCCAAGTATTTCGACATCCCCTACGACAAGTGGGTGGCTGCCATCGAAAAGACCGTGGCCCCCAAATTCGTGGAGTTGAACAAAAAGGCCTTCGAGCTGGGCTACAACGCGTGACCCGATCGGTATATTTGCTTCCCGCGAAAGCGGGAAGCTGTATATAAGTTTTCCATTTTGTCTCAAAATCCTGAAATACACGTAACTGCTTGAGTCGCTTGTGTCATCCTGAGCGTAAGCGAAGGATCTTGAAATCGTGAAATACGCCAAGATTCTTCGTCACTTTGTTTCTCAGAATGACAGCGACTGAACAGATACAAATACACAAAGTATTCCCGGGATTTGGCTTTATCAGGAGAAAAATCTGCGCGCCAATCCGCACACCGTGCTTTCTTCAGCGTTTCCGTAAGCTTGTTGTAATAAAGAATGAAAGAAGGCGATTCCCATGGAAAACTACTATCAGAAGGAAATCGAAACCGCCTCCCCGGAACAGATCCGCCAGTGGCAGAGCGAGCGCCTTAAAAAGACGGTAAAGCATGTCTGGGACAACGTGGAGTTTTACCGGAACCGGATGCAGGAGGCAGGCGTG
>CAJOHR010000084.1 GCA_905234425.1 uncultured Oscillospiraceae bacterium
TGCCCGTCAGGGCTCCATCCGGGCGCCCCAGTGGACCCACGGCGGCGTGGTGTTCGCCCCCAAGCCCAGGGATTACAGCTACCGTCTGAACAAGAAGGTTAAGCGCCTGGCTCTGAAGTCCGCCCTGTCCGCCAAGGTCGCCGCCGGCGATCTGGTGGTCATCGACGAGATCAGGATGGACGAGATCAAGACGAAGAACTTCAAGGGCTTCCTCAGCGCCGTGGGCGCCGACCGGAAGGTCCTGGTGGTCACCCCCGAGGCCGACCGGAACGTGATCCTCAGCGCCCGGAACATTCCCGGCTGCACCACCACCTTCGCGAATCTGATCAACGTCTATGACATCGTGGGCGCAGACAAGCTGGTGGTCGACAAGGCTGCCGTGGCGAAAATCGAGGAGGTATTTGCGTAATGAAAACTGTTTACGATATCATCCTTCGCCCTGTGATCACGGAAAAGTCCATGATGGACAGTGAGGCTAAGAAGTACGTCTTCGAGGTCGCGCCCGACGCCACCAAGATCGAGATCAAGAAGGCTGTCTCCGAGATCTTCGGCGTGAAGGTCAAGCGGGTGAACACGGTGAACGTCCAGGGCAAGAAGCGCCGCACCGGCGCCTATCCCATCGGCCGCACCGCCGCCAGAAAGAAAGCGTATGTTGAGCTCACCGAGGACTCCAAGAGCATCGAGTTCTTCGAGGGCATGGTCTAAATCTTAAAAGGAGAGAATCATAATGTCTGTGAAATCCTATAAGCCGACCACGCCGTCTCGCAGAAACATGAAAAAGGCCAGGCCCGAAAGAAGCCTGGTGGAGCCCATTAAGAAGCATTCCGGCCGCAACAGCTACGGCCGCATCACCGTCCGTCATCGCGGCGGCGGCAACAAGAGAAAGTACCGTATCATCGACTTCAAGCGGGATCTCATCGACGTGCCCGGCACGGTCCTCCGCCTGGAGTACGATCCCAACCGCAGCGCCTTTATCGCCCTGGTGGACTACGGCACCGAGAAGCGGTATATCATCGCCCCCGTGGGCCTCAAGGCCGGGGACACGGTGATCTCCTCCACCAGCGCCGACATCAAGCCCGGCAACTGCCTGCCCATCGCCAACATCCCCGTGGGCACCGTGATCCACAACGTGGAGCTGTACCCCGGCCGGGGCGCGCAGCTGGTCCGGTCCGCCGGCACCTCCGCCCAGCTCATGGCCAAGGACGGCGCCATGGCCCAGATCCGTATGCCCTCCGGCGAGGTCCGCTATATCCGCATGGACTGCAAGGCCTCCATCGGCCAGATCGGCAACATCGATCATGAGAACATCCACCTGGGCAAGGCCGGCCGCAAGCGCCACATGGGTATCCGTCCCACGGTCCGCGGCTCCGTCATGAACCCCAATGATCACCCCCACGGCGGCGGCGAGGGCAAGAGCCCTGTGGGCCGTCCCGGACCGGTCACCCCCTGGGGCAAGCCGGCTATGGGCTACAAGACCCGCAAGACGAAGAACCCCACCGATAAGTTCATCGTCAAGCGCAGGAACAGCAAGTAAGGAGGAACAGATATGAGCAGAAGCATTAAGAAAGGCCCCTTTGTTGCTCCCGAGCTGTACAAGCGCGTGGAGGAGCTCAACAAGGCCAACGAGAAAAAGGTGCTCAAGACCTGGTCCAGAGCATCCACCATTTTCCCCTCCTTCGTCGGACACACCATCGCGGTGCATGACGGCCGGAAGCACGTGCCCGTCTATATCACCGAGGACATGGTCGGTCACAAGCTGGGCGAGTTCGCGCCCACCCGGACCTTCCGGGGCCATTCCGGCAGCAAGACCACCAATTCAAAGTAAGGAGGAAGCGAAATAATGGAAGCGAAAGCACACCTGAGTTACGTCCGCATTTCTCCCCGTAAGGTCAAGGTCGTGTGCGACCTGATCCGCGCGATCCTGATGCAGACTCCCAAAGCCGCCTCCGAGCCGCTGCTGAAGCTGCTGAAGAGCGCGGTCGCCAATGCGGAGAACAACCACAACATGGACGCCGACAAGCTCTATGTCTCCGCCGTTGCCGCCGACCCCGGCCCCATCCTGAAGCGGGCCATGCCGCGGGCACAGGGCAGATCTTACAGAATCAACAAGAGAACCTCTCATGTCACGTTAGTGGTCAGCGAGAAGGACTAAGGCAGGAGGGTAACTTATGGGACAGAAAGTAAATCCCCATGGTCTGCGCGTCGGCGTGATCAAGGATTGGGACTCGAGATGGTATGCCCGTGAGGACAAGGTGGCTGACCTTGTGGTGGAGGATTACAACATCCGCAAGTACCTCAAGACCACCCTCTACTCCGCCGGCATCGCCAGGATCGAGATCGAGAGAGACAACGCGGCCAAGGTCCGCATCAACATTCACTGCTCCCGCCCCGGCGTCGTCATCGGCAAGGGCGGCGCGGAGATCGAGAAGCTGCGCCTGAAGCTCCAGGCCATGATCGGCAAGCCCGTGGCCCTGAACATCGTGGAGGTCCGCAGCCCCGACATGAACGCTCAGCTTGTGGCCGAGAACATCGCCGCCCAGCTCGAGAAGCGCATCGGCTATCGCCGGGCCATGAAGAAGGCCATGCAGAACGCCACGCGCCTGGGCGCCAAGGGCATCAAGGTCACCTGCGGCGGCCGTCTCGGCGGCGCGGAAATCGCCCGCAGCGAGACCTATCACGAGGGCACCATTCCCCTGCAGACCCTCCGGGCCGACATCGACTACGGCTTCGCCGAGGCCAATACCACCTACGGCAAGTGCGGCGTCAAGGTCTGGATCTACAAGGGCGAGGTCCTCAACTCCACGCTCCGGGAGACCAACGTGGAGCCCCCGGCCCGCCGGGACCGCCGGGACCGTCGGAACAATGACCGCCGGGACCGCCGGAATGGCGACCGCCGCGGCGGCTACAACAACAACCGCAACTACAATAACCGGAACAATGAGGGCCGGAGGGAAGGAGGCAACCGCTGATGCTTCTGCCTAAGAGAGTGAAATACCGCAAGCAGCAGAGAGGCCGCATGAAGGGCGTCGCCTCCCGGGGCAACAAGGTTGCCTACGGCGATTTCGGCATCGCTGCCTGCGAGCCCGGCTGGATCACCAGCAACCAGATCGAGGCCGCCCGTGTGGCCATGACCCGTTCCACCCGGCGCGGCGGCAAGGTCTGGATCAAGATCTTCCCCGACAAGCCTGTTTCCAAGAAGGCCATCGGTACCCGTATGGGATCCGGCAAGGGCGCGCCCGAGTTCTGGGTGGCTGTGGTCAAGCCCGGGAAGGTCATGTTTGAGATCGGCGGCGTGGCCGAGGATGTGGCCCGTGAGGCCCTCCGGAAGGCCATCCACAAGCTGCCTGTCAAGTGCAAGATCGTGGCCCGTGAGGACGGCGCCGCGCCTGAGGCCGCAGAGGCTGTCGAACCTGAGATTGGCGGTGAAGAATGATGAAGGCAAATGAATTGCGGGAGAAATCCACCGAGGAGCTGCAGGCCCAGCTGCTCACCCTGAAGAAGGACCTGTTCTTCCTCCGGATGCAGCACGCCACCAACCAACTGGACAATCCCCTGAAAATCCAGACCGTGAAGCGGGATATTGCCCGAGTCAAGACGATTATACGCGAAAGGGAGCTTCGGACCGAAGCCTGAAGGAGGTAAACTCAAGTGAGCGAAGAAACAAGAGCTTTCCGCAAGACCAGGGTCGGCACCGTCACCTCCAACAAGATGGACAAGACGATCGTGGTCGCCATCGAGGACAGCGTTCAGCACAAACTGTATAAGAAGATCGTGAAGAGAACCTACAAGCTCAAGGCGCATGACGAGAACAATGCGTGCGGCATCGGCGATACCGTCCGCGTCATGGAGACCCGTCCCCTGTCCAAGGACAAGCGCTGGAGACTGGTAGAGATCATCGAGAAAGCAAAGTAAGGAGGCCGGTGAACAATGATTCAGCAGGAAAGCTACCTGAAGGTCGCCGACAACACCGGCGCCAAAGAGATCAAGACCATCCGTGTCATGGGCGGCTCCAGCCGGCGCTACGGCAACATCGGCGATGTGGTCGTGGCCTCCGTCCGGAAGGCTGCGCCCGGCGGCACGGTGAAGAAGGGCGAGGTCGTCAAGGCCGTGATCGTCCGCACCGTCCGCGGCGTGCGCCGTGCCGACGGCACCTATGTCCGGTTTGACGAGAACGCGGCCGTGCTGATCCGGGACGACAAGAACCCCAGAGGCACCCGCATCTTCGGGCCTGTGGCCAGAGAGCTCCGCGACAAGGACTATATGAAGATCCTGTCCCTGGCGCCGGAAGTCATTTAAGGGGGTACAGGCAGAATGAAAATCAAGAAGAACGACACCGTCGTGGTGCTGTCCGGCAAGGACAAGGGCAAGCAGGGCAAGGTCCTGTCCACCATGCCCACCGTGGGCAAGGTCCTGGTGGAGGGCGTGAACATGGCCGACTGCCATGTGAAGCCCACCCGTCAGGGTCAGGAGGGCGGCATCATCCGCAAGGCCATCCCGATCCGGGCCAGCAAGGTCATGGTGGTTTGCCCCAAGTGCGGCAAGCCCACCCGCTGCGGCTACAAGATCCTTGAAGACGGCAGCAAGACCCGCTTCTGCAGCGGCAAGCGCGGCTGCGGCGAGACATTTTAAGGGGGAGGGATAGACAATGCCCAGACTTAAGGATAAGTACAAGGCGGAGATCGCTCCCGCCCTGATGGAAAAATTCCAGTATAAGAGCGTCATGGAGATCCCCAGGATCGACAAGGTCGTGGTGAACGTCGGTTCCTCCGAGGCCAAGGACAACGCCAAGGTCGTGGAGGCCATCATCAAGGACATCTCCACCATCACCGGCCAGAAGGCCGTCCCCACCAAGGCCAAGAAGTCCGTCGCGAACTTCAAGGTCCGTGAGGGCCAGACCGTGGGCGTGAAGGTCACCCTGCGGCAGGACCGGATGTGGGAGTTCCTGGACCGTCTGTTCAACGTGGCGCTGCCCCGTGTCCGTGACTTCCGCGGCATCAACCCCAACTCCTTCGACGGCAGAGGCAACTACTGCTTCGGCATCAAGGAGCAGCTGATCTTCCCGGAGATCGAGTATGACAAGGTGGACGCCATCCGGGGCATGGACGTGGTCATCTGCACCACCGCCAAGTCCGACGAGGAAGCCAAGGAGCTGCTGACGCTGGTGGGCGCTCCCTTCTACAGCTAAGGAGGATAGAGACGATGGCAAAGAAAGCGATGATCAACAAGCAGCAGAGAGATCCCAAGTTCTCCTCCCGCTATTACAACCGCTGCAAAATCTGCGGCCGTCCCCACGCCTATCTGCGGAACTACGGCGTCTGCCGTATCTGCTTCCGCGAGCTGGCCTACAAGGGCCAGATCCCCGGCGTCAAGAAGGCCAGCTGGTAACAGACAGATCTCGGAAGTCACCGGGCGCTTCTCCGGCGCCGGTGATACTCCGATATCAAAACAGCGCTTGCGCTGTACTATATTTTAGGAGGTCAGCAAATGCAAATCACAGATCCTATCGCGGATATGCTCACCCGTATCCGGAACGCCAACAGCGCCCGGCATGAGACCGTGGACATCCCAAGCTGAAGATCGCCATTGCGCAGATCCTGCTGGACGAGGGGTATATCAAGTCCTTCCAGGTCCTGGAGGGCGGCTATCAGGGCGTCATCCGCATCACCCTGAAGTATCTCGGCAAGGAGAAGGTCATCACCGGCCTGCGCCGGGTGTCCAAGCCCGGCCTCAGAATGTACGCCGGCGCCGACGATCTTCCCAAGGTGCTCCGCGGGCTGGGCATCGCGATCATTTCCACTTCCAAGGGCGTCATGACCGACAAAAAGGCTCGGCAGGAGCATGTCGGCGGCGAGGTCCTGGCGTTTGTATGGTAAAGGAGGTTACACGATATGTCTCGTATCGGCAGAATGCCTATCACAGTACCTGCAGGCGTTGAGGTTACCATCGGCGAGGGAAATGTCGTCACCGTCAAGGGCCCCAAGGGCGAACTGACCAAGACCCTGCATCCCAACATGACCATCACCAACGACGGCGGCGTCCTCCAGGTGTCCCGTCCCAACGACAACAAGCAGAACCGGAGCCTTCACGGCCTGACCCGGACCCTGCTGCACAACATGGTCGTTGGCGTCACCGACGGCTTCAAGAAGGAGCTGGACGTGAACGGCGTTGGCTACCGTGTGGAAAAGAAGGGCACCCAGCTGGTGATGAAGCTGGGCTACTCCCACGACGTGATCGTGGACGAGATCGAGGGCATCACCATCGAGGTCCCCGAGAAGTCCAACAACAAGATCATCATCCACGGCATCGACAAGCAGCTGGTCGGTCAGTTTGCCGCCGAGGTCCGCGGAAAGAGACCCCCCGAGCCTTACAAGGGCAAGGGTATCAAGTATACCGATGAGGTCATTCGCCGCAAGGAAGGCAAGACCGCGGGTAAGAAGTAACAGGAGGTGTGCCTAAATGATCAAAAAGTATGATTCCAACGCGCAGCGGCTGAAGCGCCACAAGAGAGTGCGGGCGAAGATCTCCGGCACCCCCGAGCGGCCCCGGCTGAACGTCTTCCGCAGCAATGCCAACATCTACGCGCAGATCATCGACGACGTCAGCGGCGTCACCCTGGTCTCCGCTTCCTCCCTGGACCTTGACAACGGCGGCAACGCCGAGGCGGCCAAGCAGGTCGGTCAAAAGCTGGCTGAGGCGGCCAAGGACAAGGGGATCACCAATGTCGTGTTCGACCGCGGCGGCTATATTTTCCATGGCCGTGTGGCCGCGCTGGCAGAAGGCGCCCGCGAGGGCGGTCTGGAATTTTAACGGAAGGAGATTCAGTTATGGCTTACAACAATAATCGGGCAGCCAAGGACGAGGCCGCCAGCGAGTATATTGAAAAGGTCGTCTCCCTGAACCGTGTTTCCAAGACCGTGAAGGGCGGACGCATCTACAAGTTCGCCGCCCTGGTTGTGGTCGGCGACGGCAAGGGCAAGGTCGGCTACGGCCTGGGCAAGGCCGGCGAAGTCTCTGAGGCCATCCTCAAGGGCATTGCCGACGCCAAGAAGAATATGGTGCAGATCACCCTGTCCGGCACCACCATTCCCCACGAGGTCATCGGCGTCTACGGCGCCGGCCGCGTGCTGATGATGCCGGCCTCCACCGGTACCGGCGTGATCGCCGGCGGCGCTGTCCGTTCCGTCATGGAGGCTGCGGGCATCACCAACATCCGCGCCAAGTGCATGCGCTCCAAGAACCCCCAGAATGTCGTCAAGGCCACCTTCAACGGCCTGATGGCCCTCCGCGGTCCCGAAGAGGTGGCCCGGATCCGGGGCAAGAGCGTGGAAGAGATCGTGGGTTAAGGAGGACGGAATCATGGCAAATCTGAAAATCGAGCTGGTCAAGAGCCTGAACGGCAGACTTGACAAGCACATTGCAACAGCCAATTCCCTTGGGCTCCGCAGGATCGGTCAGTCGACCGTCCAGCCCGACAACGCTCAGACCCGCGGCAAGATCGCCCAGATCGGCTATCTGCTGAAGGTCACCGAGGAACAATAAGGAGGTGCAAGTCAAATGAATCTGCATGAACTTGCTCCGGCCGCCGGTTCCACCCAGGTCGGCAAGCGCAAGGGCCGCGGCCATGGCTCCGGCAACGGCAAGACCGGCGGGCGCGGCCACAAGGGCCAGAAGGCCCGCAGCGGCGGCAAGGTCCGGCGCGGCTTTGAAGGCGGCCAGATGCCTCTGGCACGGCGCGTCCCGAAGCGTGGCTTCAACAACATCTTTGCAAAACCCCTGACCACCGTCAACGTCTCCCAGCTTGAGAAGTTTGAGGACGGCGCGGAGATCACCGCCGAGGCCCTCATCGAGAAGGGCATCCTGTCCGAGTGCAGGAACGGTCTGAAGGTGCTGGGAAGCGGCAATCTCACCAGGAAGGTCACAGTCAAGGCGGCCGCGTTCTCCGAGACCGCCAGGGAGAAGATCGAGCAGGCAGGTGGAAAGGCCGAGGTGATCTAAGTGAACGAAACACTTCGGACCCTCCAGGGCGCATGGAAAGCGCCGGAGCTTCGCAAGAAGATCCTGTTCACCCTGTTCATCCTCCTGATTTACCGGTTCGGCAACGCCGTCCCGGTGCCCTATGTGGACGTGGAAGCCCTCAGCGAGTACTTCAACACGGTCCTCTCCGACACGGTGCTTGGTCTCTACAACGCCATGTCCGGCAGCGCGTTCTCCCGGGCCACGGTGTTTGCACTGTCCATCACCCCCTATATCAACTCATCCATTATCATGCAGCTGCTGTGCATCGGCATCCCCGCCCTGGAGCGGATGCAGAAGGAGGGCGGCGAAGAGGGCCGGAAGAAGATCGCTTCCATCACCCGGTATGTCACCGTGGCCCTCGCCCTTCTGATGGGCTTCAGCTACTATATCATGCTGCGGAACTACGGCATGCTGACCCAGCGGGGCTTCCTGACGGGACTGGTCATCGTTCTGACCTTCACCGCCGGCTCGGCCTTCATCATGTGGCTGGGTGAGCAGATCACGGAATTCGGCATCGGCAACGGTATTTCCATCATCCTGTTTGCCTCCATCATCTCCCGGATCCCCTCCGTGGTCTCCTCCGCCATCACCAACATGGTGGGCGGCAGCATGAACATCGTCACCGTTCTGGTGATCCTGGTGCTGGCTCTGGCCCTGGTGGTCCTCATCGTCTTCATCAACGAGGCGGAGCGCCGGATCCCCATCCAGTACGCAAAGCAGATGCGCGGCCGCAAGATGTACGGCGGGCAGAGCACCTATCTGCCCATCAAGGTGAACATGTCCGGCGTCATGCCCATCATCTTCGCCCAGTCCATCGCATCCCTGCCGGCCACCATCCTGACCTTCGTGAACACCTCCAACAGCGGCAGCGTCATGAAGTTCTTCCTGAAGGTCACCGATACCAGAGGCTGGGTGTACGCGGTCGTGTACTTCCTGCTGATCATCGGCTTCGGTTACTTCTACGCCGCTGTGCAGTACAATCCCATTGAGATTGCCAACAACCTCAAGAAGAACGGCGGCTTCATCCCCGGCTTCCGGGCGGGCCGGCCCACGGCGGAGTTCATCCAGAAGGTCATCTACAAGATCGTTCTGTTCGGCTCCCTGTATCTGGGCGTTGTGGCGATCCTTCCGATCATCATTTCCAACATCCCCGGCGTTCCCACGACCCTGGCCATCGGCGGTACCTCCGTCATCATCGTGGTGGGCGTGGCGCTGGAGACCATGCGTGCCCTGGAGGCGCAGATGATGATGCGCAACTACAAGGGCTTCCTGGAGTAATTTGGGGAGGAATATGCAATGAATGTGATTCTTCTCGGCGCCCCCGGCGCCGGCAAAGGAACCCAGGCGGAGATCATCAGCCAGAAGCTGGGGATCCCCACCATCTCCACGGGAAACATTCTCCGGGAGGCTGTGAAGAACGGCACGGAGACCGGCCTGAAGGCCAAGGCCTTTATGGACGCCGGCGCCCTGGTGCCCGACGAGGTGATCGTGGGCATCGTCAAGGAGCGTGTTGCCCGGGATGACTGCAAAAACGGCTTCATCCTGGACGGTATGCCCCGGACCATCCCCCAGGCCCAGGCTCTGGTGGATCAGAACGTGCCCATCGACAAGGTCATCTCCATTGAGATCGCCGATCAGGTGATCGAAGAACGCATGACCGGCCGTCGTGCCTGCGCCGCCTGCGGCGCGACCTACCACATCACGGCCAATCCCCCCAAGGCGGAGGGCGTCTGCGACGCCTGCGGCGGCGAGCTCACCATCCGGAAGGATGACGCGCCCGAGACCGTCCGGAACCGCCTGAAGGTCTTCCACGAGGAGACCGAGCCCCTGAAGGCCTTCTATGAGGCCATGGGAATCGTCACAACGGTGGAGGGCAACCAGCCCATCGAAAACGCTACGAAGGATATTCTCGCAGCGCTGGAGAACTGAGCGATGATTTCCATTAAGACGCAGCAAGAGATCGAGATCATGCGGAAGGCGGGCCGGATCACCGCCAACGCCAGAAAGCTGGCGGGGGACATGGTGAAGCCCGGCGTTACCACCCGCGAGATCGATGAGGCCGTCCATGATTATATTCTGTCCCAGGGAGCGACCCCGTCGTTCCTTGGGTACGGCGGCTTTCCCGGCAGCGCCTGCATCTCCGTCAACGACGTGGTCATCCACGGGATTCCCGGAGAGCTGGTGATCCAGGAGGGCGACATCGTCAGCGTGGATGTGGGCGCCTACTGGCACGGCTTCCACGGGGACTGTGCCGCCACCTTCGCGGCGGGAACCATCGACGAGGAGTCCCGGAAGCTGATCCGAGTCACTCGGGAGAGCTTCTTCGCCGGCATCCAGTTTGCACGGCGGGGCTGTCGGGTCTCCGATATCTCCCACGCCGTGCAGGAGTATGTGGAGGCAAACGGCTTCTCTGTGGTCCGGGATTTCGTGGGCCACGGCGTGGGCGAAAAGCTCCACGAGGAGCCGGAGGTTCCCAACTTCGGCAAGCCCGGAAGAGGGCCGCGGCTCATGCCCGGCATGGTCATTGCCGTGGAGCCCATGGTCAACGCCGGGACCTTTGAGGTCCGGGTCATGGCCGACCGGTGGACCACCCGTACCGCCGACGGACGCCGCGCCGCCCACTATGAGAATACGCTCCTCATTACCGAGGGCGAGCCGGAGATCCTGACCGTCACCGAGGGACCCACCAATGAATATATCCAGGTCTGATATCGTGGTGTCCACCGCGGGACGGGATCAGGGACGGCTGTTCTACGTGATAGACGCGGACGAAACCTTCGTCACTCTTGCCGACGGCAAGATCCGGCGGATGGAAAAGCCCAAGCGGAAAAAGCGGAAGCACGTCCGCCTGGCCATCCACGCGGACTCTCACGTTGCACAGAAGATCAAAAACGGCGCGGCTGTGCTGGACAGCGAGCTGCGCAGAGATCTGGCCATCTACAGCCAGGAGATCAGGAGTCAGAACTACCAGGGAGGAGTTTGAGCTTGGCTAAAGACGATGTAATCGAGCTGGAGGGCATTGTGGTAGACGCCCTGCCGAATGCGATGTTTTCCGTGGATATCGGAAAGGGTCACACCATTCTGGCGCATATTTCCGGCAAGCTCCGGATGAACTTTATCAAGATCCTGCCGGGAGATAAGGTCACGGTCCAGATGTCTCCCTACGCATCACCTGGAGAAGCAAATAATGGAGGTACCGACATGAAAGTAAGACCGTCCGTAAAGCCCATGTGCGAGAAGTGCAAGGTCATCAAGCGCCATGGGCGGGTTATGGTGATTTGTGAAAATCCCAAGCATAAGCAGAGACAAGGCTAATAGAAAAGGAGGTGCAGAGTTAAATGGCACGTATTTCCGGTGTTGATCTGCCGCGTGATAAGCGGATCGAAATTGGTCTGACTTATATTTACGGAATCGGCAGAAAGAGTGCGAAAGACATTCTTGTGAAGGCGGGTATCGACCCCGACATCCGAGTAAAGGACCTGACCGACGATCAGGAGGCCGCCGACGTCATTGACAAGGACTACACCATCGAAGGTGATCTTCGCCGTGAGGTCGCTCTGAACATCAAGCGGCTCACCGAGATCGGCTGCTACCGTGGCATCCGCCACCGCCGCGGCCTTCCCGTCCGTGGTCAGCGTTCCAAGACAAATGCCAGAACTCGCAAGGGTCCCAAGAAGACCATTGCCAATAAGAAGAAGTAAAGGAGGGATATGCAATGGCCGGCAATAAGAAAAAGGTGATCAAAAGACGCCGCGAGCGTAAGAACATCGAGAAGGGCGCCGCGCATATCCGCAGCTCCTTCAACAATACCATGGTGACCATTACCGATCTTCAGGGTAATGCCATCTCCTGGGCTTCCTCCGGCGGCCTGGGCTTCCGCGGTTCCAGAAAGTCCACTCCCTACGCCGCCCAGATGGTGGCGGAGACCGCCGCCAAGGCGGCCATGGAGCACGGCCTGAAGACCGTGGAGGTGTACGTGAAGGGCCCCGGCCAGGGACGTGAGAGCGCCATCCGCGCCCTGCAGTCCGCAGGCCTGGAGGTCAACATGATCAAGGACGTGACGCCCATCCCCCACAATGGCTGCCGTCCTCCCAAACGCCGCCGCGTATAACAAAGGAGGAAGAATATTACTATGGCTAGAAATACACAGCCTGTTCTCAAGCGCTGCAGAACGCTGGGCGTGTCTCCTGCCGTCATGGGCTACAACAGAACTTCCAACAAGAACCCCGGCGGCCAGCGCAGGACCAAGAAGTCCGAGTACGCGACCCAGCTCACCGAGAAGCAGAAGGTCAAGTTCGTCTACGGTATCCAGGAGAAGCAGTTCCGGGCCTACTATGAGAAGGCCTCCAAGATGGCCGGCAACACCGGCGAGGAGCTCCTGGTCATGATCGAGCGGCGGCTTGACAACGTGGTTTACCGTCTGGGCTTCGCCTCCACCCGTCGTGAGGCCCGTCAGCTCGTCAACCACGGTCATTTCACCGTCAACGGCAAGCGGGTGAACATTCCCTCGTACCTCATCAAGACCGGCGACGTGATCGCGGTCTCCGAGAAGAGCGCCTCCAACGCCTTCTTCAAGAAGCTCAAGGAGGACGACGTGTTCGCCGCCACCCCCAAGTGGCTGGATCGGGACAAGAACACCCTCCAGGGCACCGTCATTGCGGCCCCCGCCAGAGAGGATATTGATTTCGAGATCGCCGAGCACCTGATCGTCGAGCTGTACTCCAAGTAACACCGAACCCTCGTTTTTCTGTAAGCTGAAACAAGTAGCGACCACAATCGCGGTTACAAGGAGGGTATTTCCTATATGGTAGAAATTGAAAAGCCTCGCATCGAATGCATTGACTCCGCGGAAGACACCTCCTACGGCAAATATGTCGTAGAGCCCCTGGAGCGGGGATACGGCACGACTCTGGGCAACTCCCTGAGACGGATCCTGCTGTCCTCTCTCCCCGGCACCGCCGCGACCTCCATCAAGATCGCCGGCGTACAGCATGAGTTTTCCACCATTCCCGGCGTCAAGGAAGATGTCACCGAGATCGTGCTGAACGTGAAGCGCATCATCGCCAAGCTCCACTGCCAGGGCCCCAAGACTGTCTACATTGAGGCCATGGGAGAGCGGGAGGTCTGCGCCGGCGACATCAAGGCGGACGGCGAGGTGGAGATCCTGAACCCGGAGCTGCATATCTGCACCCTGGGTCCGGACGCGACCTTCAACATGGAGATTACCATGAACCACGGCCGCGGATACGTCCCGTCTGACAAGAACAAATCCCCTCAGACGGCCATTGGCGTGATCCCCATCGACTCTATTTATACCCCGGTCTACAAGGTCAACTACACGGTGGAGAACACCCGTGTGGGCAACATGACCGACTACGACAAGCTGACCCTGGAGGTCTGGACCGACAACACCATCTCCGCCCGGGACGCTGTGTCCCTGGGCGCCAAGATCCTGACAGATCATCTGGTGCTGTTCACCGACCTCTCCGAATCTGTGGCCAGCAAGTCCACCGTGGTGGAGAAGGCCGAGAGCGTCAAGGAAAAGGTGCTGGAGATGAGCATTGAGGAGATGGACCTGAGCGTCCGGAGCTTCAACTGCCTGAAGCGCGCCAATGATCAGCCGTTCCGGTGAGGATATGATCAAGGTGCGGAACCTGGGCAGAAAGTCTCTGGAGGAGGTCCAGAACAAGCTGGCCATGATGGGCCTGTCCCTGGCCAACGACAGCTCCTCGAACAACAACTGATATGAAATCTTGATCCTTTTGCAAGGGAGGTAATAGGAATGTTCGGAACCCGTAAGCTCGGCCGGAACTCCGCCCAGCGGAAGGCCATGCTCCGTCAGCTGACCACCGATCTGCTGGAGAAGGGGCGCATCGAGACCACCTTCACCCGGGCCAAGGAAGTCCAGCCCGTGGCGGAGAAGATGATCACCCTGGGCAAGAAGGGCGACCTGGCTGCCCGCCGGAGAGCGCTGAGCTATATCACCAAGGAAGACGTGGTCACCAAGCTTTTTAAAGAGATCGCACCGGGCTATGACGGCCGCAACGGCGGCTACACCCGTGTCACCCGCATCGGCCCCCGCCGGGGCGACGCCGCGGAAATGGCGGTCATCGAGCTGGTGTAATCATGATTCGATCAAAAAGGACGCTGCCTCATGCGAGGCAGCGCCTTTTTCGGTATTGGCGAAGGGGAATGGCGGGAGAAGGCGCGTTTCCCAAAATCCGATGTATTTGTTCCGTGGCGCAAAGTGGAATCCTGGCGTGACAAGCTCCTTCGCTTACGCGCAGGATGACACAAGCGACGGGAGCGGTTGCAATCCGATGCGCAAAAAGTGATGCGGAAAGGGGATTGGGCTCTGTCCAAACGGGGAAAACCATGGTATAATGGCGGTAACAACAGGGAAGGAGGCGAAGCCGTGTACTATCTGATTCGGGAGAAGCTGGAGCCCTTTACGGACTTCTCCGCCCGGGACAGGAGCGTTCCCTATGTGGCGGCCCTGACGGAGGCGGAGTGGACCCGGGAGAGCACCGTGTTCGACATGGGCATCGAGCTGGAGATCGCCGACCAGGACCGGGAAAGCACCGTGGCGGAGGTGAACTACGATTCCCTTACCGGGGCCTTTTCCATTCCGGACCGGGGAGACATCTCCGGGGAGAACAACTGCTTCTCCTTTGCCCTGGACGAGAAGGGCATCGTGTTCATTGACGACAGCGGCACGGCGGAGCGGCTGATCCGGCGGATCGCCGCCACCAAGCGGTGGAAAATGCCCTCCCTGGAGCGATTCCTCTACGACTTTCTGGAGCAGATCGTCCACAACGACCAGAAGATCCTGAGCCTCTTTGAGGCGGAGCTGGAGGAGATCGAGGACGCCATGCTCGCCGAGTCCCCGGACAGGTATCCCCGGCGGATCAACGAGATCCGGGGCGACATCCGGGAGCTGCGGATCCACTACGAGCAGCTCATGGATCTGGGCCAGGAGCTGGAGGAGAACGAGAACAGCTTCTTCAAGCAGGAAAACCTGCGGTATTTCCGGCTGTTCAACCAGCGCATCGCCCTGCTCCACGACATTGCCGCCTCCCTGCGGGATTACACCATCCAGCTCCGGGACCTGTACCAGGCGCAGTTGGACGTGCGCCAGAACCACATCATGACGCTCCTCACCATCGTCACCGCCATCTTCCTGCCCCTAAGTCTGATCGCCGGGTGGTACGGCATGAACTTCCGGTATATGCCTGAGCTGGAGAGCCCTGCGGGCTATCCCGTGGTCATCATCGTCAGTGTGCTCATTGTGGTATTCAGCCTGATCTTCTTCAAAAAGAAGCGGTGGCTTTGATGGTTTATGTTGTGTTTTCCGCAAATCCGTGGTAAAATCACGGGGAATTTGCATTATTATGCATTACGCATGGACGGAGGAATTATCATGGATGTTGTTTGCCTGGACCTGGAGGGCGTCCTTGTACCGGAAATCTGGATCGCCTTTTCCGAGGCCAGCGGGATCCCGGAGCTGCGGCGCACCACCCGGGACGAGCCCGATTACAATAAGCTGATGCGGTGGCGCCTGGGCATCCTGCGGGAGCATGGCCTGGGTTTAAGGGAGATCCAGGAGGTCATCGGGACCATCCGGCCCCTGGAGGGCGCCAGGGAGTTCCTGGACGAGCTCCGGTCTGTGACCCAGGTGCTGATCCTCAGCGACACCTTCACCCAGTTCGCCGCGCCCCTTATGCGGCAGCTTGGCTGGCCCACGATCTTCTGCAACACCCTGGAGGTGGCGGCGGACGGGACCATTACGGATTTCCGCCTGCGGATCCCCGACGGAAAGCGGCAGACGGTGAAGGCCCTCCAGTCCATCGGCTTCGAGACCATCGCCGCCGGGGACAGCTTCAACGACCTGGGCATGATCCGGGACAGCCGGGCGGGCTTCCTGTTCCGCAGCACCGACGCCATCAAGGCGGCCAATCCCGACCTTCCCGCCTTTGAGGAATACGGGGAGCTGCTCTCGGCTATCCGGGCAATTTTGGAATAAAGGAAACGCTGAATAAAAAACGGTGTGCGGATTGGCGAGGAGATTTTTTCTCTGACAATGTCGAAAAATCGCAGGAATACTTTGTGTATTTCAAGATTTTGGGATTTAATCAGCGTTTCCTAAAATACACAGAGGAAGTGGAACCGACATGCGTCGGAAAATCGCTGTGGCCGCAGCCTGTATCGGGGCCGCGGCACTCATCGCCGGCGGGGGCGTCCTGCTCCGGGCCCGGCACTATCAAGCCTATGACCTCGTTTATCCCGGGGTGGTCTGCGACGGCACGGACCTGTCGGGCATGACCTACGGCGAGGCCAAAGCCGCCATCGACGCCATGGTGGCGGACAAGCAGTTCGCCGTCACCCTGTCCTTTCCGGAGGGGGAGACCTGGGAGATCCAGCCCGCGCAGACCGTGGAGGAGGCCGCGCCCGGCACGGCCCTGGCCTCCGCCTGGAATTACGGCCGGGCGGACGGGTCTATGTTCGGCCCCTGGCGGGCGTTTCGGGCGGCGCTGGGGGCGGACCATGAGATTCCCATGGATTACCGGCTCCGGTACGACCGGGAGGACGTGGCGCGTCAGGTGGGGGAGGCCCGGGAGGCTTTGACCCTGGCGCCCACGGATTCCGCGGGGACCGTGGACGATTTGGACCACACCGTCCGGATCACCCTGGGGGAGAAGGGGAGGACCTTCGACGGGGAGACCGTGACCGACCGGGTCTGTGAGGCCCTGGACCGGCAGGAGGATGAAGTTTCCCTGACCTTCGATCCCATTCCCCTGGACCGGGAACAGCTGGGCGGCCTCCTGGAGGACCTGGCCGACCGGGGCTATGTGCCCGTGACCGAGCCGGAGGCGGAATACGACGAGGCGCGGGAGACCACCCTGCTCCATGTGGGGACCCCGGGCTATACCCTGAATGTGGAGGCGGCCGAGGCGGAGGCTTTGGCGGCGTCCGACAGGGGAGAGGACAAGGTGACCGTGGCCCTGGAGGAGACGCTTCCGAAGGACTACGATCTGGAGGGGCTCTACACCTGGCTCAAGCGGGACCCCCAGGAGAACTACTACTATGTGAACGGGGCGCTGGTGGGCGGCGAGCCCGGCTACGACTTCGACCTGGAGACGGCGGAAGCGGACCTCGGCGCGGCGGTCTACGGCGACACAGTGGAGATCCCCTTGACCGTGACCCAGCCCCGGATCACCCGGGAATGGGCGGAATGGGGCCTGTTCCGGAGCAACTTCGGCAGCTCCGATACATACCACACCGGGGACGCGGCCCGGACCACCAATCTGCGCCTTGCCTGCGCGGCCCTGGACGGCACGATCATCAACC
The DNA here is from genome assembly GCA_905234425.1 of uncultured Oscillospiraceae bacterium. Taxonomy (GTDB): domain Bacteria; phylum Bacillota; class Clostridia; order Oscillospirales; family Oscillospiraceae; genus HGM13006. The sequence continues at coordinate 17,365 of CAJOHR010000084.1, forward strand.
CCGGAGAGGAGTTCTCCTTCAACGCCACCGTGGGGGAGCGGACCGCAGCCAAGGGCTACCAGTACGGCATCATCTACTCCAACCAGGGCAACGAGTCCCAGATCGGCGGCGGCATCTGCCAGGTGGCCACGGGCTGCTATCAGGCGGCGCT
>CAJOHR010000085.1 GCA_905234425.1 uncultured Oscillospiraceae bacterium
GACGCGATGGGTGTTCTCGGCGCTCCAGGCGGGGTTCCGGACGATGTACTTGTTGCACAGCTCGCCCACGTTGTCCTCCTCCATGAAGAAGTTGGCCTCGGGGGGCAGGGAGGCGCAGACGCCGCCGGTGAGGTCGGCCATGGTCTCGTACTCGTGATAGATGTTGTGACCGGCAAGACGACGGCCGGCGTTGGTCAGGATCTCATCAGGCACCTGCTGGCCGCTGGGGAACTTCTGGCTCCGATAGGCGGAGCACTGGCCGGCAGCGAAGACCAGCTCGGCAGTCTGGATGATATCGCACAGCTTGTCCCGAACGTGGGACTGCTTGGCAATATCGTTGACCTCGGCCACCAGGGCGGCCTGGGAGGCGATGCACTCGGACACGGCGGTCTTGCAGCCGGTGTAGGAATGTCTGTGATAGTGGGCGAACATCAGGGCCAGATAACCGGCATAGCGGCAGACGCCCTCGTTCTCCAGGCCGTTCATGAATACGCGGCTGTTGGGCACGAACACGTCGTCAAAGATGGTCAGGCTCTCCACGTCGCCGATCTGGGCGAAGGGGGCCTCGATGAAGTGACGCTTGTGGTGCTGTCCGGGCAAAGCCATGAGCTTGATGCCTTCCCAGTCAGCGGGCAGAGCGAAGGCCACGGCGTACTCGGCGTCCTCAGAATCCATGAACTTGGTGGGGTTCACGATGATCTCGTCCACATAGGGAGCGTTGGAGTTGCAGATCTTGGCGCCACGGACGATAATGCCCTTGGTGGGGGTGCCGTCGATGTCGAAGCCGTCCACGTCGGTCTTGACAACATGCACGAACTGATCGGGGTCGGGCTGCTGGTGCGCTCTCTTATACTTGGGGTTCCGAGAGCCCTTCACGTCGGTCTGGGCACAGTTGCAGACCAGATCGTACTCCTGACAGTACTTGATGTAAGCCTGGAGACGCTTGTGATACTCAGTGCCGCAGGCCTCGTCGCAGTCATAGGTGACAGAGAAGAGGGCGTTCAGGGCGTCGGTGCCCATGCAGCGCTGCATGCAGCCGCCCACGCGGTGGCAGATGAGCCGGGTCATGAGCTGCTTCTTGAGCAGGTCGTCCATGGACTGGTTGATATGGGTGCAGCGATTGTGGACGGAGCCGTCGGCCTCCTTGACCACACACACATCCTCATACTCAGGATCGTTGGCAGTGTCATAGCACTGCTTCATGACGTAGGTGCCGCCGATGATCCAGTCGGCCAGGTCGCGCTCGGCGCCCTCCTTGCCGTTGGAACGGTCGATCTTCTTGCCGTTGAGATAGACGTTGGGCTTCATTTTGAGCAGCCGCTCTTTGTACTGCTCATAGGTTCCGATTGCCATTGGTATCAATCCTCCAAAACATTTTTCATTGGGGTCAGACCCAAAAATATCAGTGAACAGAACAGGGCGCGGTGTACGCGCTGTTCCGTTTACTTACGATTTGAACTGCCGATCAGTTGATGGTCATGCCGCCGTCAACGGGGATCAGCACGCCCGTGATGTAGGCAGCGGCGGGGGAGGCCAGGAAGGCGGCCACAGTGGCCATTTCCACAGGCATAGCGTAGCGCCGCAGGGAGATCATCTTCTTCACGGCGTTGGCGTTGGCCTCGTTGGCCATCTGGTCCTTGGTCATGTCGGTGAGAACATAGCCGGGGGCGATGGCGTTGCAGGTGATGCCGTAGCGGGCCAGCTCGTTGGCCATGATCCGGGTAAGATGGGTGACGGCGGCCTTGGCGGCGCCATAGACTGTGTCGCCCCGGGGGCTCTTGATGCCGGCGGCGGAGGACATATTGATGATCCGATAGGGATCTACACCCTCAGGACGGCCCTGCTCCTTCATCTGACGGGCCACCAGCTGGCTCATGAAATAGACAGCCTTCAGGTCGGCGTTCATGATGTTGTCATAGAAGGCCTCGTCCATGTCCAGCATGTTCCTGGGCTGACCGCCCACGCCGGCGTTGTTAACGAGAATGTCGATGCGGCCCAGCTTCTCCACGGTGGTCTTCACCAGGTTCTCCCGGGAAGCGGGATCGTCCACGGAGGTGGCCACGCCGATGGCCTTGCCGCCCTCGGCCTCGATCTCTGCTGCGACCTTATCGCAGGCATCCTGCTTGCGGCCGGTGATCACGACGGCGGCGCCGTTCTGCGCCATCAGCCTGGCGATGGCGTTGCCGATGCCCCGGGTGGAGCCGGTGATGATGGCGACCTTGCCGGTCAGATCGTACATTGTCATGTCCATTGGTATCAAATCCTCTCTATTGAATTGGCATCCGCGCAGGACGCGAAACAGTCCATGTATATTATAGGATAACGCCCCGATTTTCGCAAGATAACAACCTGCGCTTTTTCCTTCAATTTGTGCTGTCAACCTACAATATGGCAACCGGGCCTGTTTCCGGCGCCGGATGGCGCCCGCAGGAAATATCTGTTTCACAAAAATATCAAAAGTCCTGCTTGAAAATCCTTTTCGGCTGTGATAAACTGGCTGTATTGGATGGCACGATACAACCTATACTATGACTTGGAGGGTTCCGTATGTTAGACTTGAATAACCTGCGGAAAGAAAAGTTTGAGGGCGTATGCAAGATCCTGGATTACGTTCTCGTCGTTCTTTTTGCAGTGTTTTTCATCCTCTCTCTGTTCCCGTACTTCTCCGTCAGTAAAGGTGATCCGATCTCCTCTAAGGGCTTCGGCAACGGTGAGCAAACCACCGAAAGTGGCAAAGCCATCGAGTCCAAGGCCTCCGAGGATGATGCCTGGTCCCTGCTCGGCTATGTCGGGTTCCCCTACAACCACGAGTCTGTTGGCGAGTGGCAGGAGGATATGTACAAGGTGAACAAGAAAGCCGTCAAGGAAAACGAGGAGAACGGATACAAGGGCTTGATCAAGGGCACGTTGGGTAAGCTTGGCGTCCAGTTTGCAAACAAAAAGGGCGAAAAGAATCCCATGGTTGACCTTGATGTCCCCGGTATCACCACCAAGACAGTGTCCATCAAGCAGGTTGGCAGCATCTTGTTCCTGGTTGTTTTTGCGCTGGTGAACATCGCGTGGTTGATCCTTGCAAAGGGAGCGACCATCAAAGCCCTCGCATGCACCTGTTGGGGCGTGCTGGGTATCATTGCGTACAACTCCAGCTACCTGTTGAACATGAGCACCAACGCCGTCCGCATGATCATGCTGATCGTTGTATTCGCTGTGACTGCGGTCGCGCTCGTGGATTCCGTCTTGTACATCATTGACGGTCGCTCCAGAGCCGCCTATCTGAGATCTGTCAGCGCTGCCTACGCTTGATCGATCTCCTGTATTGTGCTTACAAAAAGATCCCGCGTCCTGCCAGACGCGGGATCTTTTTGTATGGGTTCGCGGGAAAACGGGAAGAATCTGTTCCGGGAGGGATGGATGATGAAGATATCCGAAATCATGACCCGGCAGGTCGTCGCCCTGCGGGGAGAGGAGACGGCGGCGACGGCCGCCAGACTGCTTTCCAGCTGCAACATTGGGGCCGCGCCGGTGGTGGACGGACGGAACCGGGTGGTGGGCATGGTAACGGACCGGGATCTGATGATCCGGTGTCTGAGCGCCGGAAAGCGGCCGGATCAGACGGCGGTGTCTCAGATCATGACCGCCGGGGCCGTCACAGCCCGGCCGGAGGAGGATACCGCTGTGGTCTCCGCGCAAATGGGGCTTCGGCAGATCCGGCGGATGCCCGTGGTGGAGAACGGCCGCCTCATGGGCATGGTGTCCCTGTCGGACATTGCGAAGCACGATCCCGACAGCGCCGTGACGGCCCTGGGATATATCAGCGACAATATCAGCAGAAGATGAAGAGGATATAAGCGGCGCCGCATCGCGGCGCCGTAAAGTTTTACTTGTTCTGAAGGACTTCCGCCTGCATTCCGGATTTCTGTTCCATGCGCCGGAGCTTTTTGCACTCCCGGATCATGAGCACAAGAGCCGTGGTGGAGGAAACCACATCCGCCACGGGAATAGCCCAGAGTACGCCGGTCTGTCCGAAAAAGGAGCCCAGGATCAGCACCATGGGGATCAGGCAGAGCACCTGCCTGGAAAGGCTGATCAGAATCGCCTTTTTCGGCTGGCCGATGGACTGGAAAAAGCCCGCGCCCACATTGGAAAAGGGGACCAGAGGAAGGGTCAGATTGTAGATCCGCATGGTGAAGGCCGCGTGGCGGAGATCGGCGCCCTGGGAGCCGAACATCCGGCACAGGGGCTCGGCGAAAATCAGAATGCAGATCCATCCGGCCGTCAGCATGGCGATGGCCAGAACGGTGGCGGTTTTCAGGGTGTCCACGGTTCTGCCGTAGTTTTTCGCCCCGTAGTTGTAGCCGATGATGGGCTGGATCGCCGAGGAGATGCCCAGAGCGGGCAGGAGGAAAAACAGACCGATGGAGACAGTGATGCCCACGCTGGCCTGGGCCACGGAGCCGGACACAGTGGCGGCTGTGGCAAAGGCCGCAAGGCAGGAGAGCAGAACGGACTGGGAAAGGGAGCCGGTGAACTGCTGGAGGAAAGAGGAGAAGCCCAGCTCCACGGTTTTGAAGGTGTTGGACGCCTTCAGCCGCAGGGTCCGCAGATGGAGCTTCATGGTGCTCCGGCGGCTCAGGGTGAAATAATGAATGACCATCATGCCGGAGATAAACTGGGAAAAGGCCGTGGCTGCCGCCGCGCCCGCGATGCCCCAGCCCAGAACCCGGATGGCGATGGGGTCCAGAATGATGTTCAGGACGCACCCTGTGACGGAGCAGATCATCATGCGCCGGGGACTTCCGTCTACCCGGACGAAAAGGCCGAAGCTGTTGGCCATGACGTTGAAGAAGGCTCCGGGGAGCACGATGCGGAGATAGGTCAGGGCGTAGGGCATGACCGCCTCCTCTGCGCCGAAGGCATGGAGCAGCGGCACGGGGAAGCAGTAGCCCAGGGCGATCAGCGCCAGGGACAGGAGGGCAATGAGCAGGAAGCTGCCCCCGAGAATGCCTTCGGCCTCCTCGCTCCGGCCTTCGCCCAGCCGCAGGGCCAGGAGGGTGGAGCCGCCGGCGCCCACCAGAATGGCAAAGGCGTCTATGTACCGCATGGCCGGATGGGCCACGGTGGTGGCGGTGATGCCGATCTGTCCCACGAAGTTGCCCACAAACATCTTGTCCACAATATTATAAAGGGAACTGATGAGCATCATGGCGATGGCGGGAAGGGCATACTGGAGGATCAGACGGAAAATCCGTTCGGTGCCAAGGAGATCCGCCCGCTTGGCGGTGTCGGTGTGGGCCATGGGAAAACGCCTCATTTCTTGGAATGTATCTCCAGAAGTATACCATAGTTCGGATACAAAGTAAATCCGGAAATGCGGAAAAAGCGTCCGTACCTCTTGCAAAACGGCATAAAGTAGTGTATACTGTTTGAGCGTTGTTTCGGTCTTCGATCCGGGACAAGGCCGCACTAGTCGGGGAGTCAGCGGTGCCTTGTAACCTGCAATCCGCTACAGCAGGGATGAATTCCCGCCCGAGGAGCGATCTTGTATAAGCGGTGATGAGGAATCGGTCCCGCGCAACGGGGCCCCGTGAACCATGTCAGGCGGGGAACCGAGCAGCATTAAGCGGACCGTCTCGTGTGCCGCGGGCGCGCCGTTTCCGAGCTGGCTGTGCGGGTTCCGGGCATAGGTTCGTTTTCGGAGGCGGGTGTGCGGTCTTGTCTCGGACCGAAGCATTTTACCGTAAAAAAGGAGGGGGCGGGCTGTGTACCAGGCGCTCTATCGGAAATACCGGCCCCAGACCTTCGACGAGGTGGCGGGCCAGACAGCCATCACCCAGACCCTCCGAAACCAGGTGGCAACCGGCCGCCTCAGCCACGCCTACCTTTTCACCGGCACCCGTGGTACCGGCAAAACAAGCTGTGCCAAGATCCTGGCCAAGGCGGTCAACTGTCTCCAGCCCGTGGACGGCAATCCCTGCAACGAGTGCTCTGCCTGCCGGGGCATCGACAGCGGCGCCGTCATGGATGTCCAGGAGATCGACGCGGCCTCCAACAACGGCGTGGACAATGTCCGCACCATCCGGGACGACGCGGTGTATCCGCCCGTGGAGGTCAAAAAGCGGGTCTACATCATCGACGAGGTCCATATGCTTTCGGCGTCGGCCTTCAACGCGCTTTTGAAAACCATCGAGGAGCCGCCCGAGCACCTGATGTTCATTCTGGCCACTACGGAGCTTAATAAGGTTCCCGCCACCATTCTCTCCCGCTGTCAGCGGTTTGCGTTCCGGCGGCCCACGGCGGAGGATATCACGGCCCAGATCCGGTACGTGGCATGGCAGGAGAATATCGACCTGTCGGACGACGCGGCGGAGCTGCTGGGACGGCTGGCCGACGGCGCCTTCCGGGACGGCCTGAGTCTGCTGGATCAGTGTGCCGGCGCGGTGAAGGGCGCCATGACCGTGGAGGATGTTTACCGTGTGCTGGGGTTGGCCGGGCAGCGCCAGACCGTGGCACTCATGGAGGCGATCGCAGCCCGGAATGCGGCCGAGGCCCTGACTCTGTTTTCCGAGCTTTATGCCGCCGGAAAGGATGCGGCGGCCCTTTTGGGGGAGCTGTCGGCCCTTTCCAGGGACCTTCTGGTGGTGAAAACCGCCCCAAAGAGCGGCATGGGCATGCTTTCCACCACCTGCACCGCAAAGGAGATTTCCGCCCTGGCCCCCAAGTTCACTGCCGAGGAGCTGCTTCGGATGGTTTCCCTTATCACGGAGGCCACCCTGGGCTTCCGGAACAGCCTGAACCCCAGAGTGGACGCGGAGCTCTGTCTGATCCACCTGTGTGATCCCGCTCTGAGCCAGGACCCGGCGGATCTGTCCGCCCGGATCAGCCGGGTGGAGGGAACGCTGTCAGACAAGCTGGCTCTGCTGGAGCAGCGGCTTCGGTCGGGAGAGCTGATCGTTGCGGCGGAATCGGCGGAGGCTCCGGCGGAGGAAAGACCGACTCCCGTGGAGGAGGCCAAGACGCAGGAGCCGGACGTGCCACCGAAACAGGAAATGGAGAGCGACAGCTTCTGGGAGGAAGTTCTGCGGAAGGTCCTGCCGGAGATTGACGTGGCCTACCGGAGCACCATCCAGCAGATCAAGGGCCGGCGGAGCGGGGACACCCTTACCCTGGCCCTGGAATCCACGCCGTTTGCCAGCGGCGCCCTGGGACAGGCCGGTGGCATGGAAAAAATACGGGAAAAGGCCGCGGTGGTGGCAGGAAAGGCCATCCGGGTGCGTGTGCAGAACGCAGGCGGCGAGGCAGATCCCATGCAGAGCCTGCAAAGGAATTTTGGAGACAAGGACAACATCCAGTTTATCAGATAGGAGGACCGGAATCATGGCAAAGGGATTTCGCGGCGTCAGCCCCATGGGCGGCGCCAACATGAACAACATGATGAAGCAGGCTCAGCGGATGCAGCAGCAGATGATGCAGATGCAGCAGGAGCTGGAGGAAAAGGAATACGAGGCCACTGTGGGCGGCGGCGTTGTCAAGGCCGTAGTCACGGGCAAGCGCCAGGTGAAGGCCGTGGAGATCGACCCGGAGGCCGTGGACCCCGAGGATGTGGAGATGCTCCAGGATCTGGTGGTCGCGGCGGTGAACGAGGCCCTTCGCAAGTGCGAGGAGGACGTGGCGTCCTCCATGGGCAAGCTCACCGGCGGTGTGAATCTGGGCGGTCTGGGAGGTCTGCTGTAAGCCATGCGGAGCTATCCTGTCAGCCTGGAACGGCTGGGGGAGCAGTTTGCCAAGCTCCCCGGCATCGGGACGAAGTCCGCCCGGCGGCTGGCGTTTTTTGTGCTGGGCATGTCTGACGCGGACGCCGCAGCCTTTGTGGAGGCGATCCAGGAGGCTCGCCGGACGGTCCATACCTGTCCTGTCTGTCAGAACCTGACGGATCAGGACACCTGCCCCATCTGTGCCGACGACACCAGGGACGCCGGGCTTCTGTGCGTGGTGGCGGACCCGAAGGACGTGACTGCCATGGAAAAGGCACGGGAGTTCAAGGGTAAATACCATGTGCTCCACGGCGTTATCTCGCCGCTGGGGAATGTGGGCCCTGAGGATTTGAAGATCCGGGAGCTGCTCCAGCGTGTGGCGGACGAGGACATCCGGGAGATCATCATGGCCACGAACCCCGATACGGAGGGGGAGGCCACGGCCATGTATTTGAGCCGTTTGCTAAAGCCCTTCGGCGTGAAGGTCACCCGTTTGGCCTACGGCATCCCCGTGGGCGGTACGTTGGAATATGCCGACGAGGTCACCCTGACCCGCGCCCTGGAGGGCCGGATCGAAATGGAGTGACCTTCCAATAGATCAAGCCATGCTGGTATGGCGGAATTGGCAGACGCCACGGACTTAAAATCCGTTGGGAGCAATCCCGTGCCGGTTCGAGCCCGGCTACCAGCACCAGGTTATACTAAAATAGATGTAGGGTAATAAATCGCCCCGATTTTCGGGGCGATTGCCTTTTTTTCGAGAAATACAGCAGAAAAATAAAGCAAAAAGTTCGATATTTAGAAATCGAAAAGCGTGAACGCAGAATCACGTCATCGATAGATATTTTTCCGCTGATTTCCAAAGAACCGGGTTTGAACCCCATACCGCTTTCAAATAACCGCAAAAAGGCCGCCTGCGATGATGATTTTTCACAAATTCGTTGTCACAGGCGGCCTTTTTGCATTTCCGAGGAGGTCGAGCGGCAGCATTGCTGCTCATGGTGTGCCTGTGTACGGCGACTGCCTCGGCGGCGGGCACTGTCCACGAGGAAGATTATGAAGTCCTGCCGGATTACGGTCAGATGGATACCGAGACGGCGATCACAACATTCCTGCGCCGGGAGCTGAAATTGAACTCGGCCGCCGTCAGCGGTATCCTGGCAAATATCGAATATGAATCTGACTTCTCCCCCACAGTATGGGGCGACGGCGGTACCAGCTATGGGCTCTGTCAGTGGCACGAAAGCCGCTGCCGGAGCCTTTTTTCGTTTTGCCAGGAGAATGGCTATGACGTGGATTCCGTTTGCGGTCAGATGAAGTATCTCCGGCATGAACTGGAGGAGAATTATCCTGCCGTGATGGAATATCTCCGGGAGGTGAAAGACAGCCCCAGCGGAGCATATCAGGCGGCGTGGTACTGGTGCTATTACTTTGAGATCCCTGCCCAACGGGATGTGCAGGCGAATTTACGAGGAGAGTGTGCATATCAGCAATACTCCATTGAGCAAGGATGAAGTTGTTGGTATTGCTTCGTTTTTACATGCTTCTTCGTTGGGTTTGGTGAATAGCTTTTCATCGGCTTTCCAAGTATCATTTGCTTGCAAATCATATAGAAGGAGGCTACCCAATGGAACAGACAAAGAACCTCTGCGCACAGATTCCCCTCTCCCTGCACACCCGGATCCGGGAGGAGCAGACGAGACGCGAACAATCCCTCAGCGAGTACATCACCGAAATCCTGACCCAATACTACGAAGGAGGCAGCAGCATGACAGGAACCAGAACACTGGCAGTACAAATCTCAGAAGAGCTCTTCCAGAAGCTCAAGACCCATCTGGCCGCGGAGTCAGAGCGCCAAGGCCGGAAAATCAGCCAGAAGGAATTCCTTCTGGGCTTGATCCAGCAGGCACTGGAAACCGAATAACCGTTCCGTCCGAGCCCCCGGCGTATCTTCCATAAGATACGGAAGGTACGCCGGGGGCTTTTTGCATTTTCTTAGAAAACAACAGCTACGGCTGATTATATAGATGTCCACGCCCCCGTGCCGGTTGACGAATCGGTGCGGGGGCTATTTTCATTTCCATGGAAAGGAGTGTTCATCTTGAACCCCAAACGAAAACGAATTGTGGCGCTTTTACTGCTGGCGGTGATGTTGGTGACCTTTGTTTCATCGGTGGCCGCCGCCTCAGATGAGAGCGCCGCCTCCACACCGGAACAAGAGGCCGAAGTCACGGATTCCACGGTGGAGGAACCTGTGGAAGCCACAGAACCGGAGGAGCCAACTGCGGAACCCTCCGCAACACCCACCCCGGAGCAGTCAGAGGAAGCGGAGCCATCCGAAGCTCCGGAAGTCGATCAGCCGGAGGAATCCCCACCCATCGGTGAGTCTTTCGGGGACGACGATGTTCCCCGCAGCATGGACGGTGAAACCCTCACCCGGGACGAGAACCTGTTCCCACCCTCTGCGCCCAGCACCGGGCCAATGCTGAAATCAACAGCACCAAGCCTTAGAGCAGCAGCCAGTTCCACCGGCACCGTGGGGAAATCCACCTGTGTGGACTTC
>CAJOHR010000086.1 GCA_905234425.1 uncultured Oscillospiraceae bacterium
GAAGAAACAGCAGGAACGGGCCAACGAGACCGATCACAGCGACCTGATCCGGCAGCAGTATGACGCGGCGCGGCAGCAGCAGGAGGCAGCCGTGGATTACGACACGGGAAAGAACGTCAGGCAGGCCGTCCGGGACTACGAGGACGCGCAGCCCGGCTATCTGGAGGCCTACGGCGGCGAGACCCGGGACATGTATCAGGCCATGGACAACGCCGCCCTGACCGCCCGGGCCTCCGGGGAATACGGCGGCGTGGGCACGGCCCGGGTCATGGAGGCCCAAAGCGACTATCTGGCCCGGCGGCAGGCCCTGTCTCTGGAGCAGGAAAAGCTGGCCACGGACACCATGCGTTCTGTGGCGGACCTCCGGGCCCGGGGGGAATTCGACAAGGCCGACGCCCTGCTCAAGGCGGGCCAGGGGGAGCTGCGGGCCCTCTACGAGGAGGCCGTCCGGCTGGACGACAACCGGTGGAGCAACCGGAAATACGAGACGGCCCAGCGCCGGGAGGACGAAACAATCGCCCGGGAGGACGCGGCCGCCCTGGCCTCCGAGGAACAGACCGCCCGGCAGTATCTCCAGCGCCTGGGCCAGACCTTCCTGAACGCGGGGGTCATGCCCTCCGGTGAGATGCTGGAGGCCATGGGCCTGAGCCGCGACCTGGCCCAGAGCTATATCAGCGCCGTGCAGATGGGCTATTGATCCTGTCATTCTGAGGAGCGCAGCGACGAAGAATCTTAACGACAAGGGAAAGATCCTTCGACTCCGCTTCGCTTTGCTCAGGATGACAGGGGTGGTGAAAATGCCAGCCTATCGTGTCATTCTGAGGAGCGCAGCGACGAAGAATCTAAAAGATCCTTCGCTTCGCTCAGGATGACAAGGACAGCTAGAAAGGAGAACGCCATGGGAGAAACGAAAACGAAAGCAGCGGAAAAGCTCTTAAAGCAGATCCGCACGGCGGCCATGGCCTCGATGGCATCCGGTCAGAAGGCTGCCGAGGCCGACCGCCGGGAGGCCATTTCCCGCCGGGACGGGATCGAGCAGTTAAGCGGCAACCGCCAAAAAATCGGCCACAGCCAGTACGGCGCCGCCGAAAACGCCTACGACCGGCAGATGGAGGCCCTGGAAAGCAGCCGCCGCCGTCTGGAAACGGCCCTGACCCGGCAGATGGAAGATCTCCGGGCCGAGGCCGCCCACCGGGAAGGGGACAGCGCCCTGTCCTCGGAGCAGGCCCGGCTGCAGCAGGCATATCAGGCTCAGATCCGGGCGGATAACAATCAGCGGCGGGACTACGAGTACGGCGTGGAGCAGGCCCGGGCCGATCAGAAGCTCCGCCGGGAGGAGGAGACCGCCGCCCGGAAGGAGGCCCAGACGGACCGGAGCTGGCTCCAGAGCCTGGGCCAGCAGTTTTTAAGCAAAGGGGTCATGCCCTCAAATGAAATGCTGGAGGCCATGAATTTAAGCCGGGAGAGCGCCCGGATGTACGTCAGTGCCATTTTGGCAAATGCCCAGGCGCGCAGCGGCGGCAGCAGCGGTCGCAGCAGCGGAAGCAGCGGGAAAAGCAGCGCCGGGACCACCGCGAAAACCGCCGCCGCCCCCACGGTGCAGAAAACCCAGGGGGGCTGGGGCACGGTGTCCGGCTACAACAGCAAAATCGCCTCCCAGGTGTTCGACCTGGCCAGAGGCGGGAACTACACCGCCGCCCTGAAGCTCCTGGACGAGAACAAGAAGCTGTTCAGCGAGAAAAACGCCGAGCTGATCCGCAAAACCGCCTGGAACTACTACCTCAGAAGCGGAAAAACCGCCGCAGCCACCGCCGCAGCCACAGGCGGCGGCCCGTCGAGAACCTATGCGCTGACAAAATAAATTTTGTCAGAGTGAAGAGTGAAGAGTGAAGAGTGAAGAGTGAAGAGTGAAGAGGCGAACTCCACATCTCTTCGCTCGTCTCTTTTCTCTTTTCTCTCTTCACTATTTTCATCTGGGTCTTCCCTTTTTGCGCATACTTTGATATAATACAAAACTGTGCGTCACTGTTCAGTCGCTGTCATTCTGAGGAACAACGTGACGAAGAATCCTGGCGTTTTTCCTGATTTTAAGGAAAAGGTATCTGTTCAGTCGCTGTCATTCTGAGGAACAAAGTGACGAAGAATCTTGGCATTATTCACGATTTCAAGATCCTTCGCTTGCGCTCAGGATGACACGTTTCGCGCAGGATGACACGAGCGACTGAAGCAGTTACAACTGTGCAAAAAAAGCGAACAGGGGGATTACCCATGGAATTCATCTCGGCCCTGCTCAAGTCCATGCCCGGCGCCGCGGCCCAGGGCATGATCTGGGGCATTATGGCCATCGGCGTCTATATCACCTACCGCATCCTGGATGTGGCGGACCTGACCGTGGACGGATCCCTGGCCACCGGCGGCGCGGTCTGCGTCCTTCTGACCCTCAGCGGCTGCCCCGTGTGGCTTGCCATGCTGGCGGCCCTTGCGGCGGGGCTCATCGCCGGATTCGTCACCGGCATCCTTCACACGGCCTGCGGCATCCCGCCCATCCTGGCGGGCATCCTGACCCAATTGGCCCTCTACTCCGTGAACCTCCGGATCATGGGCTGCGGCACCGGCGGCGGCAAGGCCAATCTGCCCATCAGCGTGGACAAATACCACCTGCTGATCTCCTCCCGGTTTGTGAGGGAGATCGGGGTGCAAAACCCCATTTTCGTCCTGGTGATCTTCTCTGCGGTCATAATATTCGTGCTCTACTGGTTCTTCGGCACGGAGCTGGGCTGCGCCCTCCGGGCCACGGGCTCCAACCAGAACATGGCCCGGGCCCAGGGCATCAACACCTCCGTCACCAAGGTCCTGGGCCTCATGCTCTCCAACGGCCTGGTGGCCCTGTCCGGGGCGCTGCTCAGCCAGTATCAGGGCTTCTCCGACATCAACATGGGCCGGGGCGCCATCGTCATCGGCCTGGCGGCGGTGATCATCGGCGAGGTGATCTTCAGCCGGGTGTTCCACAACTTTGCCCTGAAGCTGCTGGCGGCGGTGCTGGGCGCCATCATCTATTACATCGTGATCCAGATCGTCCTGCGCATGGGCCTGTCCACCGACGACTTAAAGCTCCTGACGGCCCTGGTGGTGGCGGTGTTCCTGGCGGTGCCCTACTTTAAGAGCACGTATTTCCCCAAGCGCGGGAAGGAGGTTTCCTCTTCATGCTGATGCTGAATGTTCACAACATCGTCAAGACCTTCAACGCCGGCACGGTGAACGAGAAGGTGGCCCTCAGCGGCCTGAGCCTCACCCTGGCCGACGGGGATTTCTGCACGGTCATCGGCGGCAACGGCGCGGGAAAATCCACCATGCTCAATGCCGTGGCGGGGGTGTTCCCCGTGGATTCCGGCACCATCGCCATCGACGGCGTGGACGTGACGAAGCTCTCGGAGCACAAGCGGGCCAGGTATATCGGCCGGGTGTTCCAGGACCCCATGACGGGCACGGCGGCCAGTATGCAGATCGAGGAAAACCTTGCCTTGGCCCAGCGCCGGGGCAGAAAGAGGACCCTGCGGGCGGGCATCACCAAGGCCGAGCGGGAGGAATACCGGGTCCTGCTGAAGATCCTCGATTTAGGGCTGGAGGACCGGCTCACCAGCAAGGTGGGGCTGCTCTCCGGCGGCCAGCGCCAGGCCCTGACCCTGCTCATGGCCTCCCTTGTCAGACCGAAGCTCCTGCTCCTGGACGAGCACACGGCGGCCCTGGACCCCAAGACGGCGGCCAAGGTCCTGGAGGCCACGGAAATGATCGTGGAGAAGGACCACCTGACCACCCTCATGGTGACCCACAACATGAAGGACGCCATCGCCCACGGCAACCGGCTCATTATGATGAAAGAGGGAAGAATCATCCTGGACATCCGGGGCGAGGAGAAGAAGAAGCTCACCGTGGAGGACCTGCTGGAGCAGTTCAACCTGGCCTCCGGCGGGGAGGAGTTCGCCAACGACAGGATGATACTTGGATAAGGAACCTGTCATTCTGAGGAGCGCAGCGACGAAGAATCTTTCGCTGGCAGGAAGAACGAGGGAAAGATCCTTCGCTGCGCTCAGGATGACAGGGGAAAGACAAATCCCAACCTGGAGAAACGATATGATTCTTTACGACTTGGCCCGGAAGTTAAACGGCAAACGGAAGCAGCGCCTGAAAGCCCGGGCGGGGAAAATCCTCTCCCCCGTCCGGCGGATCGAGCGGGTCCATCCCGTGCCGGGACGGCGCGTGGTGGCCATGACCTTCGACGACGGCCCCTGCGCCAAGAGCTTTTCCGGCAGGGAAACGGGCCTGACCGCCTGCCTGCTTGAGGCCCTGGAGGCGTACGGCGCCAGGGCCTCCTTTGACGTGATCGGCACCACCGCGGAGAATTACCCCGACGAAAAGGGGGAGCCCGGGGCCTTCACCTGGAGCGGCAGGGCCTACGACCACTATCCCGCCTTCGGGGAGGATTCCCTTGCCGGGGCCATGAACCAGCCTGGTCTTGTAAAGGCCATCCTGGACGGGGGCCACGAGCTTACGAATCACTCCTGCACCCACCGGCTCTTCGGGCCCATGCGGGCGGTCTACGGCAGCCGCCGTCATTTCACCACCCTGGAGGAGGTCACGGCGGATCTCCGGCGGCTCCACGATTTCATGGCGGCGGAGTTTCAGTATGAAATGAAGCTCTCCCGGCCGCCCCACTATATCGACCCCATCCCAGGCGGCGGTACGGCCTACGACGCCTACCGCATCCTGGGCTACAACTATATGGCAGCCTCCTTCGACGGGGACGGCTGGCTCCCGGCGGAGTCCCCGGAGGCCGAGGTGGAAAACATGCTCCGGCCCCTGCGGGAGGCCCTGGAGGCCGACCCGGAATCCTTGAACGGCCAGATCATCTTCCAGAAGGACGGCTGCAACATGTCCCTGCGGACCCCGGTGGAGGAGGCCCTTCCAAAGCAGCTTGCCCTGCTCCGGGATTACGGCTACCAGGTGATCCCCGTGTCGGAGCTGCTGGAAATGTCTCCCTTCGAGGACCTGTCGCCCGACCACCGGGCCATGCCCTTTGTGCAAAAGCTGCTGGCCGCGGGCCACACGGCAGGCTATAAAAACAACACCTTCCATCCGGAGCGGCCCATCACCGCGGACGAATTCTATATGACGGCCGCGGACCCGGCGGTTTTGCGGGTCCCGGCGCCTATGAACGCAAAGCAGCTTGCGGCCCTGGCGGCAAACAGCCTGGACTTCCGGCTGAAGGATGCCTCCGGCAACGCCCTCCTGGACCTGGCGGCGAAGAAGGGCGTGGCGGTGGAGGAAAGCCGCTTGAAGGACAAAAAGACCGTCTCCCGGGGAGACGCGGCGGAGCTGCTGGCGGGGATGCTGCCATGAAAGTACTGATCACCGACGCCAAATACAAGATGGCCCTGGCCCCGCTCCGATCCCTGCGGCGGGCGGGCTATGAAACGGTCTGCGGGGACAGGGACACGGTGCCTGACAAAGAATTGCTTGGCACCCGGTCCAAGGCCTGCGGGGAAAAGCTGTCCTGGCCGGAGACGGAGGACCCGGCGGTGGAAATCGCCCGGAAATGCGACCCGGGAGACGTGGTCCTGCCCCTGGGACGGCCCACCCTCCGGTCCTTCGCCGCCCACCCCGAATTGGGGGAAAAGGTAAGGTTCCTGGTCTCGGAACCGGAAACCCTGGAGCGGGCCGACGACAAGGGACAGGTGTTCGAGCTGGCGAAGGAATTGGGCGTCCCCGTGCCGGACACATGGACCGGGCTTTCCGAGGATATTTCCTATCCCGTGATTTTAAAATACCGGGACGGGGAGGCGCTGGGCCTCAAGTCCTGGGAGCGGTACGCCCTGGCAGCGGACAAGGAGGCCCTGCGCCGGGAATACGCCCGGATGGAGGCGGTGTCCCCGGGCGTCCTGATCCAGAAATACCTGTCCGGCCGGGACATGGGCGCGGCGGTGGTCATGGACCGGGAGAGCCGCCCGGTGGACTTCCTGCTCTACGTCAGCGACCTGGAATACCCGCTCTCGGGGGGTCCCACCTGCCTGTGCCGGACCGTGTTCGACCGGCAGCTTTTGCATTACGCCTGCGATATGCTGAGGGCGCTGCAATTCAAGGGCGTCGCCATGCTGGACTTCAAGGGCAGCCTGGAAAGGCCCTGCCTGCTGGAGATCAACCCCCGGGTCTGGGGCAGCGCCGCCCTGGCGGACATTTCGGGCGCCACCTTCTTCGAGAGCTACGTCAAGGCCTGCCTTGGGACGGCGGCGCCGTTGGATCTTAATACCTGCCGGCCCGCCTACCGCCTGGACGCGCGCATGAAATTCACGCCCCACATCTATCTGGCGGCCATGAAGGAGCTGCGTTCCGGCAAGGGCAAACCCGGCCTTTCCCACCTGGCCGCCGCCCTGTCCCCCAAGGTCCGGGACGGCGTCTTCGCCCGCGGCGACAACCGCCCAGGCCGGCGGTACATCGGGAATTTGATCGGAAAATCAACCGGGGAATGACAGATTGGGATTTGTCTGCAAAAAAGGAGGCGCTGACTTTGGACAATCAGAATAAAACCCGTTCCATCCTCGGCTCCTCTGCCGCGGTGATTGCGGTCATGCTCTGCTCCCGGCCTGCGGCAGGCCGTCATTGCCGGGGTCTTCGGGGCCAGCGTGGGCACGGATATCTATTTCATCTCCAGCGAGTTCGCCGTGAACGTGGCGGGGGCCCTGGCCTCGGCCCTGACCACGGCCCTGGTTACGGTCTACATCGCCGTGGCCGCCAAAGAGGACCGGGACAGGGCCGGGCAGCTTGCCTCCAAGGTCCTGACCCTGTTCCTTATGATCGCGGCCTGTCTGCTGGTGCTCCTGGACCTGTTCGCCCCTCAGGTGGGTCTGGCATTGGCCCCCAAGTACGACGACCCGGCCCAGCGGGCGGAGCTCAGTAAATATCTGCGGCTCTTCTCCGTCACCTTCCTGTTCACGGCCTTCCAGTCCATTTACGCCGCGGTGCTCAACGCAAACGACATTTTCGTGCCGGGGAAGCTCTACGGTGTGGTGTTCAACCCCATCGCCATCTTCTGTATCCTCGTCCTGGGGGACCGGCTCGGCGTCCTGGCCCTGGTCTACGCCTACTATATCGCAAACATCCTCCAGATGTTCCTGCTCTATCTCCGGGCCAGGAAGCGCTTTTCCTTCCGGCCCTCCCTGAATTTCCGGGACCCCCACCTGCGGCAGGTGGGGTATCTGGCATTGCCCATCCTGCTGAGCAACATCGTCATCCAGCTCAACGGCGTCATCGACAAGGCCATCTGCTCCTATCTGGGCGTGGGCATGGCCTCCGACTACACCTACGCCCACACCCTGGAGCAGTTCGTCACGGGCACCTTTACCGCCACCATCACCCTGGTGCTCCTGTCCCGGTTCGCGGACCTGGCGGCCCGGGGGGACAACCCCGGCATGGACAAGCTCCTCCGGCGGGCCGTCACGTCCATGCTCCTGATCCTGGCCCCTGTGGCCCTCATCGCCATTCTCTGCTCCCGGGATATCGTCACCCTGGTCTATATGCGGGGCAAATTCACGTCTGAGGACGTCCGCGCCACGGCCCTGGCCCTCTGCGGCTTCTCCGTGGGATTTCCCCTGGTTGCCTTCCGGGAGATCATGATCCGGGTTCACTTCGCCTACCGGAAGACGAAAAAGCCCATGGTCATCAGCACGGTTTCCGTGGCCCTCAATATGGCGCTGAGCCTGATCCTGTCCCGGTTTTTCGGGGTCTTCGGCGTCACCGTGGCCACCAGCGCCTCGGCGGCGCTGGCAACGGCCCTGCTGGTCCGGTCCGTGAAGGCGGAGCTGCCGGAATACAGGTTCTTCTCCATGGGCCCCTCTCTCTGGAAGTGCCTCCTGGCCCTTTGCCTGTCGGCCCTGGCCATTTGGGGCCTGGGGGAGATCGTCGCCGCCGGGGCGCTGATCCGGGCGGCAGTGCGGATCGTGGCGGGCTGCGGCGTCTATGTGCTGGTCCTGCTGGTCCTCCGCTGCGCCGAGCTGACGGAGCTCCTGGACCTGGCAAAGGCGAAGCTGAAAAGAGGATAATTCACGATTCTTTCATAAAATGTTCATACACTTCCGTTTCCGCGTGCTATAATCTCCCGCAAACCCTTGGAAAGGAGGCGCGAGAGATGTATATGCTGCGCTACAAGAATACCACCCGGCAGCCCAAATGGACCGACCGGCTGAAAAAGCTGCTCCATTTCGGACAGTAAACCGCTCTCCCGATTCGGGAGAGCGTCTTTATAAATGAACGGTATCTGCTCCGTCGCTGTCATCCTGAGCGCAGCGAAGGATCTTTCCTTCCCGGTTGTCGCAAAGATTCTTCGTCGCTGCGCTCCTCAGAATGACAGGGGTGCTCATCGCCCCTACAGCACATTGAAATAATACGGCGCCTCCATGCGGGACAGATGCCGCAGGGTCGCCCGGAGCTCCAGGCTTCTCAGCTCGAACTCCTCTCCGTCCTCCTGCCGGAGGGCGGAGAGCAGGGGCGGGAATAAAATCCCCACGTCGTCGGACTCCGTGTGGCGCAGGGTGGTGCCCAGGAACCCCTCGTGCTTCGCCCAGAGCGCCTGAGCCTCCAGGGTCAGCCGCTCGGCCCCTTCATAATCCCCCAGACAGCACCGGGTCTCCGCCTGCTCCAGCAGACCGGAGACATTCCGGCAGATCTCCGACACCCGATCGGTCCCCCAGACGCAGAGCCCCAGAATCAGGGCCATGAGTAAAAGGGACAGCAGAATCCGCTTCATGTCGCCGCCTCCCGCCGGATGATTTCCACCTTCCCGCCCTTTGTGGCGGTCATCAGGAACACACGGTCCCGTTCCAGGGACGCTTTTTTTAACCGTTTTTCCAGCCAGCCCTCGTCCAGCCCCAGCTTCCGGAGGTTGTCCGTCAGGGTCCGGCCGTCGCTGACCACGGGCATGGGATATTCCAGGGGCGCGGTCGTTTTCCCCGCGTCCTTTGCCGTCAGGGGCGAGAACTCCGGATAGAGGAAGGTGGTCAGCTTCCCGTTGGTCTCCAGGATGGCGTACTGGACCTGGGACAGATCGAGAATGCCGTTCATCCGCAGGCACTCCCGGAGCTCGTCCAGGCTGAGCTGATTCTTCGCCATGGCCTTCTGGTCTAAGGTTCCGTCCAGGATCAGGAACACCGGGTTCCCGCAGAACAGCCTCCGGAATCTGACGGAACGAAGGGTCAGCTCCGCCGTGATCAGCTCCATGACCAGAATGGTCAGAATGGGGATCACCCCGGAGAGCAGGGGAATCCCAATGTCCTGCATGGGCACGGAGGCCAGGTCCGACAAGAGGATCGCCGCCACCAGCTCCGCCGGCTCCAGCTCCCCGATCTGCCGCTTTCCCATAAGCCGCACCGTGGCGATAATGAGAACGTAGAGGATCACTGTCCGAAAAAGAGAAATAAACATTGTATTTATCACCCACCGGAGACAGTATGTCCCGGCGGGGCGCAAATGATTCCGAAAAACGGTTGACAAACCCGATTTTCGTGGTACAATGGTCGGGTGAATACTTGATAAATGCGATGACGGAACCAAGGACGCCAGCGCTCTGAAAGCGACCGGGGAAGGGTGGAAGCCCCGGAGAGTCCGCGGCCTCCAAGCCACTCCTGAGCCGCCCGGGAGGACCGGGACGTGACGCCGCGTTAAGGCGGCTGAGATGCCGGAAACGGCGAATCAGGGTGGTACCGCGTGAAGAATTCTCGCCCCTGGACAGGGGAGAGGATTTATTTTTTTCGCACTGCTGTATACAAATCGGGATTTGCGGCGGTCATTGACCACCCCTGTCATTCTGAGGAGCAAAGCGACGAAGAATCTTTGCGATAACCGGGAAGGAAAGATCCTTCGCTGCGCGCAGGATGACACAGCATACCTCCACAAATCCCAAAACCATAGGAGGAATCATATCATCATGAAAAATTACGGACTCAACGAGCTGCGGGAGATGTTTCTCCGCTTTTTCGAGACCAAGGGCCATCTGCGGCTGCCCAGCTTCTCTCTGATCCCCCAGAACGATAAGTCTCTGCTGCTGATCAACTCCGGCATGGCCCCCATGAAGCCCTGGTTCACCGGGGAGCAGGAGCCGCCCCGCCATCGGGTCTGCACCTGCCAGAAGTGCATCCGCACCGGCGACATTGAGAACATCGGCAAGACCGCCCGCCACGGCACCTATTTCGAGATGCTGGGCAACTTCTCCTTCGGGGACTACTTCAAGAAGGAGGCCATTCCCTTCGCCTGGGAGTTCCTGACCTCCCCGGACTGGGTGGGCCTGGACCCGAACCGGCTGTACCCCTCCGTGTTCGCGGGCAACGAGACCACCACCGCCGACGACGAGGCCTTCCGGATCTGGAACGAGGCGCCGACCGGATCTTCAGGTTCGGCAAGGAGGACAACTTCTGGGAGCACGGCTCCGGCCCCTGCGGCCCCTGCTCCGAGATCTACTATGACCGGGGCGAGAAGTACGGCTGCGGCAAGCCGGACTGCACCGTGGGCTGTGACTGCGACCGCTACATGGAGGTCTGGAACGTGGTCTTCTCCCAGTTCAACAACGACGGCAACAACAACTATACCGAGCTCGCCCAGAAGAACATCGACACGGGCATGGGCCTGGAGCGTCTGGCCGTGGTCTGTCAGGACGTGGACAGCCTTTTCGACGTGGACACGGTCATGAATATTACGAACCGGGTCACGGAGCTCACCGGAGCCTCCTACGGCCAGAGCTACGAAAAGGACGTGTCCCTCCGCATTATCACCGACCACATCCGGGCCTCCGTCATGATGATCTGCGACGGCGTCCTGCCCTCCAACGAGGGCCGGGGCTATGTGCTCCGGCGGCTCCTGCGGCGGGCGGCCCGGCACGGACGGCTCCTGGGCGTGGAGGGCGGCTTCCTCTATGAGGTCGTGCCCACGGTGATCCGGGAGAACGAGGGCCACTATCCCGAGCTCCGGGAGCGGGAGGCCTATATCACCCGGGTGGTCCGGGTGGAGGAGGAGAACTTCGGCCGGACCATCGACCAGGGCCTCCGGATCTTCGCCGAGTGCCTGGAGAAGGTCAAGGCCGAGGGCAAAACCGTGTTCCCCGGGGACGAGGCCTTCCGGCTCCACGACACCTACGGCTTCCCCCTGGACCTGACCATCGACATGGCCGAGGACGAACACATGACCGTGGATGAAGAAGCCTTCCGCGAGCGCATGGAGGCCCAGCGGAAGGCCGCCCGGGACGCTCTGGGCGACGCCAAGGACGCCTGGAAGGGGCTCGATCTGGGGCTCGACAACACCCCCACCGCCTTCACGGGCTACGATACCCTCACCGATACCGGGAAGATTCTGGCCATCGTCAGCGAGGGCGAGCTCTGCTCCTCCATCCGCAGCGGCGAGGAGGGCGTCATCGTCCTGGACAAGACCCCCTTCTACGCGGAAAAGGGCGGCCAGGCCGCCGACTTCGGCGCCATCACCCTTGGGGACAGCGTGTTTCAGGTCACGGACGTCCAGCAGGACAAGGGCGAAAAGTACCTGCACTCCGGCAAAATGCTCTCCGGGTCCCTCCAGGTGGAGGACAGCGTCACCGCCGCCGTGGACACCGAGCGCCGCCAGGCCATCGCCCGGGCCCACTCCGCCACCCATCTGCTCCAGGCGGCCCTGCAAAAGGTCCTGGGGGACCACGTCCATCAGGCGGGCAGCCTCAACACCCCCGACCATGTCCGCTTCGACTTCACCCACTTCTCCGCCATCACCGAGGAGGAGCTGAAGGCCGTCACCGAACAGGTCAACGACGCGATCCTGGCGGGCCTCCCCGTGGAGACGAAGGTCATGGGCATCGACGAGGCCAGGCAGGACGGGGCCATGGCCCTCTTCGGCGAGAAGTACGGCGACCGGGTCCGGGTGGTCTCCATGGGCGACGTCTCCAAGGAGCTCTGCGGCGGCACGCACCTTAAAAACACGGCCCAGGTGGGCTCCTTCTGCATCGTCAGCGAAGGCTCCATTGCCTCCGGCGTCCGGCGCATCGAGGCCGTGGTGGGCAAGGAGAGCCTGATCCAGGCCGCGGCCCACACCGCCCTGATCCGCCGTGCCGCCACGGCCCTGAAGACCAATCCCACCGAGCTCATGAACCGCCTGGAGCAGCAGCTCAAAGAGACCCGGGAGCTGCGGCAGCAGATGGACCAGATGCAGTCGAAGCTGCTTGCCAGCGACGCCGACCGGTTCCTCTACGCCGCCAAGAACGTGGGCGGCCTCAACGTGATCACCGCTACGCTCAACTCCATGAGCGCCCAGGCCCTCCGGAAGATCGGCGACATGCTCCGGGACAAGGACCCCAAGGTCGTGGCCGTCCTCAGCACGGTCAGCGACGAGAAGATCACCTTCCACGCCGTCTGCGGCAAGGAGGCCGTGGCCAAGGGCATCCGTGCCGGGGAACTCATCAAGACCGTCACCGCCATCACCGGCGGCTCCGGCGGCGGCAAGCCCGACAGCGCCATGGGCGGCGGCAAGGACCCGATCATGCTGGACAACGCATTGGCTATGGTGGATAATTTTGTGCAGGACAAGCTGGGGTGAATCAGGAACCGCCCGTCATTCCGAGCGGAGCGAAAGCGACAGCATGGGAAAGGAAAGATCCTTCGCATACGCTCAGGATGACAGATAATCAGATACAGGAGGATCCTTTCAATGAACGACTGCATTTTTTGCAAGATCCTAAGCGGGGAGATCCCCACCACGAAGGTCTATGAGGACGCGCTTTGCTTTGCCTTCCTCGACATCGAGCCCCTGGCTCCCACCCACTTTCTGGTGATCCCCAAGACCCATATCGCCTCCGCCGCGGAAATTTCCGGGGACATGGAGGCCGTGGTGGGCCACATCTACGGCGTCATCGCAAAGCTCTGCGCCGAGAAGGGCGTCACGAGCTACCGGGTGGTGACCAACTGCGGCCCCGACGCGGGCCAGACCGTTGGGCATCTCCACTTCCACGTCCTGGCGGGACGGCAGCTTTCCAGCTTCAACTGATCCTTCAGGAATCCCCGCCCCGGCGGGGATTCCTGACAAGGGCCGAATGGTATACTGCGGGGCGATGCCCGCCCAAAGGGGGAAATTCCGGTGGCATACAGGAAAAATCAGGAAAACGACGGCTACCGGGTCTTCCGGTCGGAGCTCCGGGCCGGGACCTTCCGGCGGATGTATATGTTTTGCGGCGAGGAGGACTACCTCCGGGAAAACTACCGCCGGGAGCTGCGGAAGCATCTGGTTTCCGGCCCCGCCGAGGACTTCAACTACCACCGCTTCACCGAGGAAAACTGGGACCTGGAGGCCCTGTCCGAGGCCGTGGAGGCCATTCCCATGATGAGCGAAGCCTCCCTGGTGGAGATCGTGGACGTGGACCCCTTCAAGCGAAACGAGGAGGAGCGGACCCGGATCGGGGAGATTTTATCCGAGCTGCCCGAGTACGTGACGGTGCTGTTCGTGTTCTACGCCCCGGACTGGAAGCCCGACAAGCGCATGACGAAGCTCTGGGGCGTATTGAAGGACGCCCTTCTCGTGTCCTTCGACCGCCAGCCGGAGGCGGTGCTGACGGACTGGGTCCGCAGGCACCTGGCCGCGGAAAACAAGACCATGCCCGACGACCTGATCCGCTATCTCATCGCCATCACCGGAGCCTCCATGACCTCCCTGGACCAGGAAATCAAAAAACTCGCCAGCTACACCGATCAGCACCGGATCACGAAGCACGACGTGGACACGGTGGTGATCCCCGTGCTGGACGCCAGGGTGTCGGACATCACGGCGGATATCGGGAACCGGGATTTTGACGGAGCTTTGAGGAAGCTCCGGGACCTGCTGCGCCAGGACACGGAGCCCATTTACCTGAACGGCGCCATCGGCCGGCAGCTCCGGCAGCTCTACGCCGCCAAGGTCCTTTCCGAGCACGGCAAGGGCTCCTACAGTCTCCGGGACCTCTGCGGCGTCTGGAACGACCGGGCCTGCCAGACCCTCTTCCGGCAGGCGGGCCGCTTCACCCGGGAGCAGCTCCGGCAGGCCATCCTGCTTTCGGCCCGGGCGGACTACGCCATGAAGACCTCCGGCGGCGGCCGGGAGGAGGTCATGGAGGACCTGGTGCTGCAGCTGGCAAAGGAGATGACCCCATGAGCGGGGAAAGGCCGAGGATCCGGGAGGCCATCGTGGTGGAGGGCCGGTACGACAAAAACACCCTGTCCCAGGCGGTGGACACGGCCATCTTCGAGACGGGGGGCTTTCAGATCTTCCGGGACCGGGAAATGGTGGCCTTCCTGCGGACCGTGGCGGAAAAACGGGGGCTCGTGGTGCTGACGGACAGCGACGGCGCGGGCTTCGTGATCCGGAACAAATTAAAGGGCGCCCTGCCGTCGGGCCGGGTCCTCCACGCCTACATCCCCGACATTCCCGGGAAGGAAAGAAGGAAAAACGCCCCGTCCAAGGAGGGGCTTCTGGGGGTGGAGGGCATGACCCCCGAGGTGATCCTGCAAGCGCTCCGCCGGGCCGGGGCCCATTTTCTGGCGGAGACGGAGCGGCAGCCCTCCGGCGTCACCCGGCAGGACCTCTACCGCCTGGGCGTCACCGGCGGACCGGGCAGCGCGGGACTCCGGGACGCCCTCAAAAAGCAGTTGAAGCTGCCGGAAAAGCTGGGCACGGCGGGCTTTCTGGACGCCCTGAATATGACGGCGGATTTGGACACGCTCACACGCCTGGTGGAGGAATACAAGGAGGAAAACCAATGAAAATCGGCATTGTCGGCACAGGAAACATGGGCGGCGCCCTGATGGAGGCCTTCGCCCGGGGCGGCCACGAAATGCGGGCCTGCAATCACACCCGGGAGAAGCTGGAGGCGGTCTGCGCCAAAACGGGGGCGGTCCCCGCGGATACGAACCGTTCGGCCATCGAAGGGGCGGACCTGATCCTGCTGGCCGTGAAGCCCGTCGCCATGGACGGCGTGCTGGCGGAGCTCCGGGAGGCGGTGACAGCCGGTCAGATCATTGTGTCCATCGCCGTGGGCCTGCCCGTCAGCCACTATGCGGAAATCCTGGGGGCGGACAAAAAGATCGTCCGGGCCATGCCCAACACCCCGGCGGCGGTCCGGGCGGGCATGACGGCCTTCACCTTCGGGGAAAACGTCACGGCAGAGGAGCAGGAAACGGTCCTCTCTCTGTTCTCTCTCGCGGGGGAGACGGCGGTGCTGCCCGAGCGGCTTATGAACGCCGTGTCGGCCCTGACCGGCTCCGGCCCGGCCTACGCGTATATGTTCCTCGAGGCCATGGCCGACGGGGCCTGCTGCGCGGGGATCCCCAGGGACCAGGCCTATAAGCTGGCCGCCCAGACCCTTTTGGGGGCGGCGAAGATGGTCCTGGAGACGGGGAAGCATCCAGGGGTCCTCAAGGACGAGGTCTGCTCCCCCGGCGGCACCACCATCCGGGCCGTGGCGGAGCTGGAAAAGCGCGGCATGCGCGCCGCCCTCATGGAGGCCATCCGGGTCTGCACTGAAGCGGCGAATTGATACTATTCACTGATTAAAACATGAAGTGTTTTAATCGGGGCGGCCTACGGCCGCTGCCCCGCATAAAATGCGGGGAGTGAAATAGTTCCTTACTAGCTGAAAGACTGCAAGCAGCGGCGCAGCCGCCACTGATAGAAATCAAGATTTCTATCAGTGAGCAGTATGAAATCGTACGATCGGGAATCAGGGAGAAGCACAAACAAGCGCCGCGGCACGGAATTTTCATCCGTGCCGCGGCGATGTTCACAGCTTCTGCTTCAGGATCGCCTTTGCCAGCTCGCCCGCGTCCTCGGGAATCGGGGCGTCGGAGTATTTGGCCAGATTGTAGTAGTCCATGAACTGCCGGAAATCCGGTTCTCCGTCGTACTCCTTCCGGTAGATTTCGTTGGGGGTGGAGGACAACGCCTTGGGATTCCGCTGCCGGACCCGCTTTAACATCTGCTGGAACACGAACCGGAGCTTCATCCGGTCGTCGGGAAAGTCCTCCAGCTTCTGGGGCCGGTCCCGGAGCTTTTTCAGGGCTCCGGCCATGTTCCCCCGCATGTCCGAGAGCATCTGCTTCATGTCAAAGAGACTCTCGTTCTCGTCCACGTAGTCCTCCTCCGCCACCGGGGCGAACCGGTCCTTCATGCGCTGGAGGAAGGCCGGGAGCCGTACGCCCGATTCCCGGAGCTTCTTCATGAGCTTGTACAGGGCGTAGATAATCACCAGCAGCACGCAGATAAAGGCGAAGATTTCCACCGCCTGGGTGACCCAGCTTGCCTCGCCCTTGGGGTCGTAGGCCATGATGTTGTCCTCGGAATCCACAGGAACAGCGGATTCCTCCTCTTCCACGCCCGCCATGGACACGGTCCGCCGGTCAAAGAGGCTGGAGATAAAGGCCAGCACGGCGAAGAGGACCCGCAGGACCACCGCGAAGGCCTTGGAGAACACGTTGAAAATGGGGTGGATGTTGGAGATGAACGCCGCCACCAGGATAAACCCCGTGACCAGCAGGAAGTTCCCCATCTGCATCCCCGCGGGATAGACCACCCGCTTTTCGCCGCTGCCCCGGTGCATACTCCGCCGGAGGCCCTTGGCGCTGAAGGCGAAGAGCGTCAGGAGGAAGTAGCCGATGGCCACGGCGCTGGTGAACCGGGAGACGTTTTGGCCCCACCCGAAGCCCTCGCAGCAGAGCAGGATCACCAGATGGATCAGAATGCCGCTGACGGCCATAGGGGCGTAGATGGTGTAGGCCGCCTTCCGGGCGGAGAAGAAGAAAAACAGGGAGAAAAAGGCGGTGAGGATGGTCAGCAGGACCCCCGCAAGCCCCAATCCCAGAACGAGGCTCAGAATCAGGGCCCCCGCCGTGCCCACCACAAAGCCCACGCCGCTTAAGACCATGGCCGCCTGCATGGGCCGGGCCATGGAGAACCGCCCCAGGAGGAAGCCCACGGCGGCGAAGCAGGGAATAAAGCAGCAGTGGAACAGGGGCCAGTGGGTCACCTGCTCCACGAACACCCCCAGAGGGATGATAAACAGCAGGGCCATCAGGAGGTTGATGACTTCATACAGCGTCCGCTGCGGCTTCAAAGTCGATCGCCTCCTTCCTCAGCGCAATGTGGGTGACGGAATTGCCCTTCCGGCGCAGCGCCTCGGCCCGGCTTTCCAGGGAGTCGTTCCAGAAGGTGGAGAACACCAGAATGTCGGTCTCCGAGGTGTCGTTTTCGAGAAGGTGCTCCAGGGTCCGGTAGACGGACTCCTTCTCCTTGAACTCCAGACCGGACAGGGTCTCCAGGATGTGATGGAGCTGGCTTGCGTTGCAGGCGGGCTCGATGCCGATGGTCATGTCGGGGGCGTAGGACACCGAGGCGTTGGAGAACAGGCCCACCTCCATGTTGTTGACGATGGCCCAGTTGGCCAGGGTCGCCACCACCCGGATGCCGTACTCCATTTCCTCCATGTCCCTGGCGGAGAGCTGGCCCCAGAAGTTGTCCTCGGGCTCGATGTTGAACACCAGAAGCAGCTTGGGGAACACGGTGTAGTCGTGGGTTTTCACCTGGAGGGACCCGGACCGGGCCGAGGCCTTCCAGTGGATGTCCTTCCGGCTGTCTCCCCGCTGGTAGCCCCGGATGCCGTTGATCAGAATGGGGTCGGGGAAGATCCACCGCTTCACGGACACGTCGCCCTGCCAGCGGAGGGCCTCGTCGGGCAGCTCGTCGGGACCCAGGATGCTGGGGTAGACGAAGAGCTTCGCCCCGTCGCACCGGATCTCCCGGCTCACGGTGCTCAGACCGAACAGGTCGCCCACGGTGAGGGTGGTGACGGAGAGGTCAAACCAGCCCCGCCGCAGGCATTTCACGCTGTAGCGCCGGACGATCCGGCTGTAGGGCCGGAGATAGAACACGCTGCGGTGGAACCGGTCGTCGAGTATCTCCAGATTCTCCTGGGACCGGAACCGGAGCCAGGGGGAGAGCTTCGATTCCACCCGGAGCCAGGGCAGGGGGGTGAGCTTGCGGTTGGAGATCTCCTCCACCAGCTCCAGGTTCTCCCCCTCGAACAGGGCCGACTTGCTGACGGTCCTGGTATAGCTGAGTTTTTTGAAGCTGACCTTGGAATAATAGCGGGACTGCAGCAGCGCAAACACGCCCACAATCAGGATCAGCCAAACGGCAGCAGTCATATGGATAAACTCCTTCCGTGTTTTTACAGTCATTCTGAGGAGCGGAGCGACGAAGAATCCTGGCGTCAACCGGGAAAGAAAGCTCCTTCGCTGCGCTCAGGATGACAGTATATGCTGTCATTCTGAGGAGCGGAGCGACGAAGAATCCTGGCGTCAACCGGGAAAGAAAGCTCCTTCGCTGCGCTCAGGATGACAGTATATGCTGTCATTCTG
>CAJOHR010000087.1 GCA_905234425.1 uncultured Oscillospiraceae bacterium
GCGGGCGGATTATTTCCCTTCCCTGGACAAGCCCACAATGACAATAGAAAACGGCAAGCTGCGCTTCAACACAGCCTGCCTGAAAAAGTTTGAAGATGTGGAGTATGTGGAACTGCTGCTGAACACGGTCACGAATACCATCGCAATCCGTCCGTGTGCCGAGGAGAATCCCAATGCCATCCGCTGGGGGCAGCTCCGAAATGATCGATGGGTTGTAAATACAATGAGCTGCCGCGGCCTGTCCAGGACGCTCTTTGCGCTTATGAGCTGGGAGGACGAGGGCAGTTACAAGTTCCGCGGCCAGTTTATCAACCAGGGCGATCAGAAGCTCCTGGTGTTTGAATTGGACGAGCCCGTGATCACGAAAAAGGTGGAACAGATCTTTGTTCCGGAGAAGCCGGACGATGCTGGTGAAGATTACGATGCCGATGAAGCCGGGGAGCGGGAAGAAATCGTCGTCAGGGAAACCGTCCGCGTTTATCCTGAGTCCTGGAGGGATTCCGTTGGTGTGCCGGTTGCCAGTGCTCCGCGTGTGTCTGTTCTGGTGCAGCAGCACTATGCCGGGGACTGGGATGTTCTTCGGCCCGCAAAGGAGCTGGAGGAGATGAACATCTTCACGGCGGAGAAGCTCGCAGAGCTGAAAAAGGAAGCAGATACGATCTTGAAAGGGTGGAAGAGAACAGCATGAATGAGGATCAGCTTAACGAGCAAACAGACCAGGAAGAGGTCAAATCCGCCAGGGAAGCACGGCGGCAGGAATTGATCAGGATGTTCAATCCTATCAAGATGAAGGTGATCCGGAAGGAGCTGTTCCCCAGCCCGCGCGATCCTGCGGTTACTTTCAGAGACGGGAATATCAGCTTCAACGCTGCCTGCATCAAGAGCCTGGAAGGTGTGGTCTACGTCAATCTTTATCTGGATGAGGACCTGGGCCTGTTCTCCGTTTCCGGATGCAACGAGAACGACAAGCAGGCGCTCCGCTGGTGTGTCGCCAAGGGGGACAAGCGTACAAGCCGCAGAATGCGGTGTCCAGATTTCACGGACTTTCTGTATGCTCTCATGGGCTGGGATAAGAAGTGCCGCTACAAGGCTCTGGGTTATCTGATTCCCTATAATGGGAGGACATACTATGTGTTCGACCTCAACAACAAGCAGACGTTCAACGAGAAGCCAAAGAAGGGCGAGGAGCCTCTGGATGAAAATGGCGAGCCGATCCCGGTCGATACCCGGAAGGGATATTTCTCTGATGACATTGCCCACACCTTCGGCGTGCCGATGGAGCAGCATTTAGCTGAGACTGAGGTTTCCGAGATGGACGGCTTCGTGAACATTGCGATGCTGACTGGCCCGCGGAAAGCGGTGAAGCCGGGAGAGAGCCAGGGAGCTGAGAATCAGGCAACTGAGAACCAGGAAGCCCCGGATAACCAGGAAGCCCAGACGGAACCCACGCAGGAACCCACGGAGGACGATGTGGGCGCGACCTATGACCGGCGGGATGAATAGTTGCGACCGAGGATCACTGTAAACCACAAGGGGATAATGTGCCCCTTTGGGATGGTGCGCCCATTTGGGATACTGCGCCCTTTTATGGAGGAGATCACATTGGAAGAGTATGTAATCTGGGATTATACGACACCCGGCATTTCCTTCAGCATCAACTCTGGGAGGATTACGATTTTCAAGACCACGCTGGAGGCGATGGGCTACCCGGAGTATTACCACTTCCTGTTCAGTCCGGAGGATATGTTGTTTGGCATAGAGCCATGCAATATCGATGACGGCGGGTCTCACAGGCTGCCGGACGAGCTCACCCGTGAGCACTACGACATCAAGTGCATGGATCTGGTGCGCTTCGTCTATCAGACCTGTGGGTGGGGGAAGAAGTTGACGTATCGGATACCAGGGGCTCGGCTTTCGGATGACAGCCGCCTCGTCTATTTCGACCTGCGGCGTGCGTATGAAATCCACGAGGGGCGGATGAAAGAGGCGGAGTGAAAGAAAGGATGGATTACAAATATGCTTGAAAAGGAACTTCAAGATATTGCTGATAAGGCGAAAATGATTGTTTCCGGATATGCATTCTCCGAAAGGGATGACGGGCTTATCAGTATTCTGAATCTGAATCATCCTGAGAGCACTATGGTTATTAAGCTTGATGGGGAGATCGTGGAAACCAATATGGGCCAACCAGAGCAGAAAACAGTTCGTGAAATATGCAGAAAGAATCTCCATTTCATGGAGGAGGCGGAGTAATGAGGACCTGCTACCCAGAGATCACGCAGCAGGAGTTTTGCGACCACATCGAGGATGATGATTTCTTCCTGGTCTACGGAAACCCTGTGGTCATCAGGGCGGACAGCGGGGCGAAGCTGCTGGCTATTGCCTTCCCGCTTTACGAGCGTCAGATGCGGCTCATCGGCAGGGGCGACAAGATCGAGGGGATCAAGCGGGAGTGCGCCGATGCGCATAGAAAGAGCATGGCGTTTTCAACTTCCGATGACCACGCCCTGTCTGATTCGGCTGATCCGCAGAATCCAGTATAACCTCATCCTGCCAGACGGTCAAGTTGGTCAGTAGGGATAAAGTACAAACAGTCAAAACTCTGATTATGTAGGGTAAGTTAGTCAGTAGGGATAAAGTTCAAACTGAATAAAGCGGATGCGAGGAGAACAGGGAGCCTACCTGGTATCTTTCCAGCTTGCTATGGACGTAGCAGCTTGGAGGGATACCGGGTAGGCTCCTTTTTGCGTCCCAAAGTGAGTTTTATCCCTACCCGGCGCACCTTCGGAAAAACTGTACTTTATCCCTACAGGCTGTTTGAACTTTATCCCTACTGGATGCCCGGCTTCCTCCAAAAGTGTATTTTATCCCTACTCGGTTCAAAAATTACCCGAAACACTATATATAGTAGGTTAGCTCCGTTTCTGGCGCTATCTCACTACATCTGGGGGTTATCCCCACTGACCAACTTGGAAAAATTATACTACCGCTGAAGGGGGAGCCAGTACATGGTCCCCCATGAGTACATTAAGCGCAAGGTAGATGTCCGGGTCACGGTTGAGGCATCACCTGGAAAATATATCATTAAAATAATAGCAATCGAGGAAACAATGAAAATCACAGTTGCGGGCGTTGGGTATGTGGGTCTGTCCCTGGCCGTCCTTCTCGCCCAGAAGCACGAAGTAACGGCGATCACCACCAGGCAAAGGCCGAAAAGCTGAACAGCCTCCTCAGCCCGATCCGGGACGAGGAGATCGAGCGGTTTTTCAAAGAGGCCCGGGAAGGGAAGCGGGCGCTGAAGCTCCATACGACCACTGACAAGGCGACGGCCTATGGCTCCGCCGAGCTGGTGATCATCGCCACGCCCACGAATTATGACGATGTGAACCACTTTTTCGACACCTCCGCGGTGGAGGACGCCATTGAATGGACGCTGAAGGTCAATCCCAAGGCCCTCATGGTCATCAAATCCACGGTTCCCGTTGGCTACACGGATTCCGCCCGGAAGAAGTACGGCGTGGACAACATCATTTTCAGCCCGGAATTCCTGCGGGAGTCCAAGGCGCTCTATGACAATCTCCATCCCAGCCGCATCGTGGTGGGCGCCTACGACGACCACAGAGCGGATGCAGAGATGTTCGCAAGCCTTCTGCTGGAGGGCGCCGGGACTGAGGCGCAGCGGGCCGGGCAGCCGGAGGAGAACATACCCGTTCTGATCGCCCATCCCACGGAGGCGGAGGCCATAAAGCTCTTTGCCAACACCTATCTGGCCGTCCGGGTCAGCTACTTCAACGAGCTGGACACCTACGCCCAGACCAAGGGCCTGGACACCCGGATGATCATCGACGGCGTGTGCATGGATCCCCGGATCGGCGGCCATTACAACAACCCCTCCTTCGGCTACGGCGGCTACTGCCTGCCAAAGGATACCAAGCAGCTCCTGGCCAATTACAGGGACGTGCCCCAGACCCTGATCGAGGCGGTGGTGAAGAGCAACACGGTCCGGAAGGATTTTATCGCCGACCAGATCATCGCAAATGATCCGGGAACGGTCGGCGTGTACCGGCTGACCATGAAATCCAACTCCGACAACTTCCGCGCTTCCGCCATTCAGGGCGTCATGAAGCGGATCAAAGCCAAGGGCATTCCCATCATCATCTATGAACCGACGTTGGAGGACGGCAGCGAGTTCTTCCGCAGCAAGGTCGTCAACGATCTGGCCAGATTTAAGGCGGAAAGCGACGTGATCCTGGCCAACCGCTTTGACCGGGACGCCCTGGGCGACGTGACGGAAAAGGTCTATACCCGCGATCTGTTCAAGAGAGACTGAGCAGGCGGGTGCGGATGCGGTGCATTGGCGGAAAACCTTCGCCATAACAAGAAAGAACGTGAACATCCATGAAAGGAATCATTCTCGCCGGCGGAGCCGGGACGCGGCTTTATCCGCTGACCATGGTGACCAGCAAGCAGCTCTTGCCGGTCTACGACAAGCCTATGATCTATTACCCCCTGTCCACGCTCATGCTGGCGGGGGTCCGGGATATTCTGATCATCTCCACGCCGGAGGACACGCCGCGGTTTGTAAGTCTCCTGGGCGACGGCAGCCAATTCGGAATATCCCTGTCCTACTGTGTGCAGCCCTCTCCCGACGGCCTGGCCCAGGCGTTTCTGCTGGGGGAGGAATTCATCGGGGACGAGGCCTGCGCCATGGTGCTGGGGGACAACATCTTCTACGGCAACGGCTTCCGGCGCATTCTTCGCGCCGCCGTAGAGGACGCGGAGACCAATGAGCGGGCCACCGTGTTCGGCTACTATGTCACCGATCCGGAGCGGTTCGGTGTGGTGGCCTTCGACGAAAACGGCAAGGCTACCAGCATCGAGGAAAAGCCCGCCGAGCCCAAATCCAACTACGCGGTGACCGGGCTGTATTTCTATCCTGCCGGGGTCAGCGTCCGGGCCCATGGGATCCGGCCCAGCGCCAGAGGGGAGCTGGAGATCACCACCCTCAACGAGATGTATTTGAAGGACGATCTGCTGGACGTCCAGCTTCTGGGCCGGGGCTTTGCCTGGCTGGACACCGGGACCATGGACAGTCTGGTGGCGGCGGCGGATTTCGTCCAGACCATCTCCAAGCGCCAGGGCATCACCATCTCCGCTCCGGAGGAGATCGGGTACATAAACGGCTGGATCGGCAGGGATAAACTCCTGGACGCGGCGGAGCGCTACGGGAAATCCCCCTACGGCGCCCATCTGCGCTCCGTGGCGGAAGGAAGGTTGAGATACTGATGACGGTGATCGTGACCGGCGGCGCCGGGTTCATCGGCGGAAACTTTATTCACTATCACTTGAAGGCGCATCCCGGGGATCGGGTGGTGTGCCTGGACAAGCTGACCTATGCCGGGAATCTCTCCACCCTGGCTTCCGTGATGGAGTATCCCAATTTCCGATTCTGCAAGCTGGATATCTGCGACCGGGAAGGCATCAACCGTCTGTTTGACGAGGAACAGCCGGATGCGGTCATCAACTTTGCGGCGGAGAGCCACGTGGACCGGTCCATCGAGGACCCCGGCGTCTTTCTCCAGACGAATATCATTGGCACAAGCGTACTCATGGACGCCTGCCGGGCCCACGGGAATGTGCGGTTTCATCAGGTGTCCACGGACGAGGTCTACGGGGATCTGCCCCTGGACCGGCCGGATCTGTTCTTCACGGAGGAGACGCCCATCCACACCAGCTCTCCCTATTCCAGCAGCAAGGCCGGGGCGGATCTTTTGGTGCTGGCGTATTATCGGACCTACGGCCTGCCCGTAACGATCTCCCGCTGCTCCAACAACTATGGCCCCTATCATTTTCCGGAAAAGCTGATCCCTCTGATGATCGCCAATTGTTTAAATGACAAGCCCTTGCCGGTTTACGGCGAGGGCAAAAACGTCCGGGACTGGCTCTATGTGGAGGACCACTGCAAGGCCATCGATCTGATCCTCCGGAAGGGCCGCATCGGCGAGGTTTACAACGTGGGCGGCCACAACGAGATGGCAAACATCGAGATTGTGAAGCGGATCGTCCACGCCCTGGGGAAGTCCGAGGACCTGATCACCTATGTGACGGACCGGAAGGGCCACGATCTGCGCTACGCCATCGATCCGACCAAGATCCATAAGGAGCTGGGCTGGCTGCCGGAGACGAAATTCACCGACGGCATCCAGAAGACCATCGCCTGGTATCTGGAGCACCGCGATTGGTGGGAGGAAATCATCAGCGGAGAGTACCAGAATTACTATCAGAAGATGTATGGGGACAGATAATATGAAGCTTTTTGTAACGGGCGTCGGCGGACAGCTGGGCCACGACGTGGTGAATGAAGCGATCAAGCGAGGATATGACGCCGTTGGGAGCGACATGGCCCCCGCGTATTCCGGGATCCGTGACGGAAGCGCCGTGACGGAAGCGCCGTACGTTCCCTTGGACATAACGGACAGAGACGCCGTCCTGGGTGTGATCTCAGCGAAAAATCCGGACGTCATCGTTCACTGTGCGGCCTGGACGGCTGTGGACGCGGCGGAGGAACCGGAAAACCGGGAGAAGGTGGACCGGATCAACCATCTCGGCACGCGGTATGTGGCGGAAGCGGCGAAAGTCGTGGACGCGAAGCTGGTCTATCTCAGCACGGATTACGTCTTTGACGGGACGGGGGATCGGCCCTGGGAGCCGGACGACGTTTGCTTTGCGCCCCTGAACGTCTACGGACAGAGCAAGCTGGACGGGGAAATGGCGGTCCGAGAGATTCTGGAGAAATACTTCATCATCCGCATCGCCTGGGTTTTCGGGCGCAACGGAAAGAACTTTATCAGGACCATGATCCACGCGGGAAAAACCCATGACACGGTGCGGGTGGTGAACGACCAGATCGGCACCCCGACCTATACATTCGATCTGGCACGGCTGCTTGCGGACATGGCGGAAACGGACAAATACGGCTGCTACCACGCCACAAACGAGGGCGGCTATATCTCCTGGTATGACTTTTGCTGCGAGTTCTACCGGCAGTACGGCCTCAAAACGAAGGTCGTTCCTGTGACCACGGCGGAATACGGTCTGAGCGTGGCGGCCCGTCCATACAACAGCCGCCTGGACAAGCGCAAGCTGATCCAGGCGGGATTCCGGCCGCTTCCTGATTGGAAGGACGCGGTGGCAAGGTATCTCAAGGAGGCGGAGCTGTGATATGCAGATCACGGTGGAAAAGGATCTGAGCGGGATCGAGGGCCTGTGCCGGATCACCCCTGCGGTCCACGGCGACGCCCGGGGCTATTTTATGGAGACCTACAGCCAGCGGGATATGGAGGAAGCGGGGATCCGCATCACCTTTGTCCAGGACAACCAGAGCATGAGCGTCAAGGGTGTGCTTCGCGGGCTCCATTTTCAAAAGCAGTATCCCCAGACCAAGCTGGTGCGGGTGATCAAGGGCGCTGTGTTCGATGTGGCTGTGGACCTCAGGACCGGAAGCAACACCTATGGCAAGTGGCACGGCGAGCTGCTGACCGAGGAAAACAAGAAGCAATTTCTGATTCCCCGTGGATTTGCTCACGGGTTTCTTGTACTGTCTGACATAGCGGAGTTCTGCTATAAATGCGACGACTTCTATCATCCGAACGACGAGGGCGGGATCGCCTGGAACGATCCGGCAATCGGGATTGAATGGCCCGGTTTGCAGGGAATCTACCAGGGCTCGGCAAGCGCGGAAGGGTATACCGTCTATGGTACACCACTAAAGCTCTCAGATAAAGACCAAGCGTGGCCGGGGATCAGGGACTATAGTTAAAATAAAAGGCTTTCCCTGGGATTTAGTCAGGTATAATGGATTCATCTTTCCGACGGATGTTCTCTGGAGGATAGAAGAGCACTGTAAACGTCAAATCATGCGCCGGGACGGACAAACAAAAGGCGCCGCATTAGTCGCGGCGCGGTTTGTGGCAGTGAGCGGGTAGGTTATTACCATTGGACTTTCGGCGTTGGTCGCCACCCTAATTTTTGTTGTCGGGGAGTTTTTTGTTTTATCTCTCCCTCAATTTCTGACTGTATTATACTGAACTATCTCCACAGTATATATGTGGAGGCTATAACTTTCTTTCATCTTTTTTCATTTTATTTTTGCTTCTGGATGATATAAAAAGAAAGCCTGTTGTTCGTCCAAAGCTCAAAGACGCTTCAACAGGCTTCAAGATGATAAAAGATGTT
>CAJOHR010000088.1:0-8427 GCA_905234425.1 uncultured Oscillospiraceae bacterium
GTCCTTGGTGGGTCCGAAGATCTTTTCGCAGAACAGGCCGTCCCGCTCGGGCTTCAGGGTGCGGTAGTTGATGGTCTCCGGCTTTTTGACCTCGCCGTATGACCAGGAGAGGATCATCTCCGGGGAAGCCATGCCGATCTTGATGGCGTCAAATGTCGCGTTGCTCATGATTCCTTACCTCCCCTTTCTTAGTAGTCGTCCTCACTGGTCTCGTAGCCAGTGTCGCTGTAGTCGGTGCTCATGGTCTCCTCTTCCCGGGTCTCCAGGGTCTCGCCGGTCTCGTCCTCAATGGCGTAGCCCTCGGCGTTGATGGTGGTGTCGTCGTCCACCACATAGCTCTGGCGGCT
The DNA here is from genome assembly GCA_905234425.1 of uncultured Oscillospiraceae bacterium. Taxonomy (GTDB): domain Bacteria; phylum Bacillota; class Clostridia; order Oscillospirales; family Oscillospiraceae; genus HGM13006. The sequence goes on from CAJOHR010000088.1 coordinate 348, forward strand.
GTCGGCGGTATAGACCGTGGCGTCCTCGTCGTCCTCGTCCCGGAGCTCGATCTCGTCGCCGTTGCTGTCCAGGACCCGGATGTCCAGGCACAGGGACTGGAGCTCCTTCACCAGGACCTTGAAGCTCTCGGGCACGCCGGGCTTGGGCACGTTGTGGCCCTTGACGATGGCCTCGTAGGTCTTCACACGGCCCGTCACGTCGTCGGACTTGACGGTGAGGATCTCCTGGAGGGTGTAGGCCGCGCCGTAGGCCTCCAGGGCCCAGACCTCCATCTCGCCGAAGCGCTGGCCGCCGAACTGGGCCTTGCCGCCCAGAGGCTGCTGGGTCACCAGACTGTAGGGGCCGGTGGAACGGGCGTGGATCTTGTCGTCCACCAGATGGTGGAGCTTCAGGAAGTACACGTAACCCACGGTCACGCGGTTGTCGAATTTCTCGCCGGTACGGCCGTCATAGAGGTCGGACTTGCCGTCCTCATCGAGACCCGCCAGCTTGAGGGAGGCAGTGATGTCCTTCTCATTGGCGCCGTCGAACACGGGGGTGGCGATCTTCCAGCCCAGGGCATGGGCGGCGTAGCCCAGGTGCACATCCAGAACCTGGCCGATGTTCATACGGGAGGGCACGCCCAGGGGGTTCAGCACGATATCCAGGGGTGTGCCGTCGGGCAGGAAGGGCATGTCCTCCTCAGGCAGAACGCGGGACACAACGCCCTTGTTGCCGTGGCGGCCGGCCATTTTGTCGCCCACGGAGATCTTCCGCTTCTGGGCGATGTAGACCCGGACCACCATGTTGACGCCGGGGCTCATCTCGTCGCCGTTCTCCCGGACGAACCGCTTCACATCCACCACGATGCCGCTCTCGCCATGGGGCACCTTCAAAGAGGTGTCCCGGACCTCTCTGGCCTTCTCGCCGAAGATGGCCCGGAGCAGGCGCTCCTCGGCGGTGAGCTCCGTCTCACCCTTGGGGGTGACCTTGCCCACCAGATAGTCGCCGGAGGTGACCTCGGCGCCAATGCGGATGATGCCGTTCTCGTCCAGGTCCTTCAGGGTGTCGTCGCCCACGTTGGGGATGTCCCGGGTGATCTCCTCGGGTCCCAGCTTGGTGTCCCGGGACTCGGTCTCATGCTCCTCGATGTGGATGGAGGTGAACACGTCCTCCCGGACCAGGCGCTCGTTGAGGAGGATGGCGTCCTCGTAGTTGTAGCCCTCCCAGCTCATAAAGCCGATGAGCACGTTCTTGCCCAGGGAGATCTCGCCATTGGAGCAGCTGGGTCCGTCGGCGATGACCTCGCCCTTCTGGATCCGGTCTCCCGAGGAGACGTTGGGCCGCTGGTTGACGCAGGTGCCCTGGTTGGAGCGGGCGAACTTCGTCAGCTCGTAGGTTTTGGAATCGCCGCTGTCATAGCGGACGGTGATATCCGTGGCGCTGACTCTGGTGACCACGCCGTCGTCCTCGGCCACCACGCAGACCTCGGAGTCCACGGCGGACTGATGCTCGATGCCCGTGGCCACGATGGGGGCCTCGGTGACCATGAGCGGCACCGCCTGACGCTGCATGTTGGCGCCCATGAGGGCCCGGTTTGCGTCGTCGTTCTCCAGGAAGGGGATGAAGGAGGTGGCAACGGAGACCATCATCTTGGGGGACACGTCCATGTAGTCGATCATGTCCCGGTCCACTTCGATGATATCGTCCCGGTAGCGGCAGGTGACGCGGGCGTTGAGGAGATGCCCCTCCTCGTCCAGAGGCTCCGTGGCCTGGCAGACGTAGGCCTCGCTCTCCACGTCGGCGGTGAGATAGCAGACGTCCTTGGTCACCACATGGTTTTCCTTGTCCACCCGGCGATAGGGGGCGGTGAGGAAGCCATACTCATTGACCTCGGCATAGGAGGCCAGGTAGGAGATCAGGCCGATGTTGGGACCTTCGGGGGACTCGATGGGGCACAGGCGGCCATAGTGGCTGTAGTGCACGTCCCGGACGTCGAAGGAGGCCCGCTCCCGGCTCAGGCCGCCGGGGCCCAAGGCGGAGATACGGCGCTTGTGGGTCAGCTCCGCCAGGGGGTTGTTCTGATCCATGAACTGGCTCAGGGGGGAGGAGCCGAAGAACTCCTTGATCACCGCGGTGACGGGGCGGATGTTGATGAGGCTCTGGGGCGTGACCATGTCCAGGTCCTGGGTGGTCATGCGCTCCCGGACCACGCGCTCCAGCCGGGTAAAGCCCACCCGGAACTGATTCTGGAGCAGCTCGCCCACGCAGCGCAGGCGGCGGTTGCCCAGGTGGTCAATGTCGTCGGTGGTGCCCAGGCCGGCGGCCAGGGTCAAAAGGTAGTTGATGGAAGAGAGAATGTCGGCCTTGGTGATGTGCTTGGGCACCAGGTCCTGGGCCCGCTCCCGGCAGGCGTTTTTCAGCTCGTCGCCGGAGTAGTTCTCCATGAGCTCCCGGAGCACCCGGAAATCCGCCCACTCCTGGATGCCGATCTCCTTGGGATCGAAGTCCACGAAGGGGGTCATGTCCACCATGTGGTTGGAGAAGATCCGGACCTCCCGGTCCCCGATTTTCACCGTGGCCTCGTTGACGCCCCGGCGCTGGAGCTCGTCGGCCTGCTCCCGGGTGATCCGGTCTCCCGGCATGGCCAGGACCTCGCCGGTAAGGGGATCGGCGATGGGCTGAGACAGGACCTGTCCCCGAAGCCGCGTGGCAAGCTGGAGCTTCTTGGTGAACTTGTACCGGCCCACCCGGCTCACATCGTAGCGGCGGCTGTCGAAGAACAGCGACTCCAGATAGCTCTCGGCGTTCTCCACCGTGGGAGGCTCCCCGGGACGGAGCTTCTTATAGATTTCCAGCAGGCTCTCGGCCTTGGTCTTGCAGGCGTCCTTCTCCAGGGTGGCCGTCAGGAAGGGATCCTCCCCGAACATCTCCAGGATGGCGCCGTCGGTCTCCACGCCCATGGCCCGGATCAGGCAGGTGATGGGCAGCTTGCGGTTCTTGTCGATGCGGACGTAGAAGCAGCCGGTCAGGTCTGTCTCGTATTCCAGCCAGGCGCCCCGGTAGGGGATCACCGTGGCGGAATACACGTGGTTGTCCGCCTTGTCCGCCGTATCGCCGTAGTACATGCCGGGGCTGCGGACGATCTGGGAGACGATGACGAAAGGTGCCGCCCTGGGTCATGAGCGGGAACTCGCCCATGAAGATCTCCTGCTCCTTGATCTCCCCGGTCTCCTTGTTGTGGAGGCGCACCCGGACCTTGATGGGCTTGGCATAGGTGGTGTCCCGCTCCCGGCACTCGTCCACGGTGTACTTGGGCTCCTCGTTCATGGTGAAGTCCAGGAAGCTCAGCTCCAGGTTCCCGGTGTAGTCCACGATCGTACCCACGTCCCGGAACACCTCCTGAAGGCCTGTCTTCAGGAAGTTCTCGTAGGAGTCCTTCTGGATGCGCAGCATATTGGGCATCTTCAGGATCTCGTCATGCTTCTGGTAGGACTTGCGGAGGGTCTTGCCGTAGTACACGTCTTTTACCATCGCCATATTGACATCACACGACCTTTCTTGCCCCGTTGGCCGGGGAAATGCTCGGAGGTCTCCGGCGGAGTTTCGTTTTTCCGCTTTTAACGCCCGGCAGAGTTGTTGGATTTTGTGTTTACCGGTTGATTCTCTCCCCTTGCCGTGATATATTCTTGACATAGGATGGAGAGTTATGTGCCCGCGAAAATGCGTGCACCGGGAAGGATATTTTACCATGTTCCCTTGACGGTTGTCAAGGGTTTTTTGTTATTTTCGTCCGTTTCAGGCAAGGTGCCGCCTTGCAGATTGGGATTTGTGGAGGTATGTTGCGTCATCCTGAGCGAAGCGAAGGATCTTTCCTTCCCGGTTGACGCAAGATTCTTCGTCGCTGCGCTCCTCAGAATGACAGGGGTGCTCAATGACCCCGACAAATCCCAATCTTCACATCAATTTCGCCGGGAAGGATACAGGCTCCTTCCCGGCGTTCATCTCTAAGGGATATTCTTCTCCAGATAGTCTTCCAGCAGATCGGAGAGCTCCTTCGTCCGGTCCTCCATGATCCGGACCGTGTTGTCCAGCCGCTTCCCGGCGATATAGTCCAGGGCCAGCAGGCGCTTCACCGCCGCCACGGCGGCCTCCTGATCCAGCGCCTCCGGGGTGCCGCAGGAGGGCATGTCCAGGAGCTTTAAGAAGGATTCCACCTTGGGATCGTACACGCAGCCCACCACCGGAACCCGCTGCTTGGCGGCGAAGATGATGGTGTGAAGCCGCATGGAAACCAGCACGTCCATGCAGTCGATGATCCCCAGCATGGTCTCCGGGTCGCCGTTCGCGGCGGCGATCCAGGCCTCCTCCTCCATCCTTTGCCGGATCTCCCGGCTGTATTCCTCGTCGGAGGGCTCCTGCATCACCAGGAACACCACCGCCGCCCCCGTCTCCCTTGAAAGCCGGTCGCAAAGGGCCGCAAAGGCGCCTGGGTCCCCGGACACGCCCGCCACACGGCGGACGGAAACGCCCAGCAGGGGCCTGTTCTCCGGAACGCCCAGGTCTCGAAGGATTTCCCTGCCGCCGGGTCCGGCCGTCAGGGAAAAGGCCGGGTCCGCCGTGACGGTCACGTCCTCCCGATCCACGCCGATATCCCGGAGCAGCTTTTGGGAGTCCCCGTCCCGGAGGGTCACCAGGGCGCATTCGGACACGCATTTCCGCACCAGCTCCCGGCTGCCCCGGCTGTCTAAGGGGCCGATGCCGTTGGAGAGCAGGATCACCGGCTTCTTCATGCGCTGGGCCAGCCGGATCACCCCGGCGTAATACCGCAGGGATCGGGCGGAGGTCCTGTCCTGGAGCAGGCTCCCGCCGCCGCTGATGAGCAGGTCGCTCCGCCGGAGGGCCCGATATACCGCCAGGGGCGAGAATCGGGCCGCCGTCTTCAATCCGAACCGGGCGGCCGTTTTTTTCGGGTCCCTGGAGAGCACCGTCAGCCGGACGGGCCGCTTGAGATTTGAAAGCTGCCGGGAGATGGCCAGTAAAATGGCGTCGTCTCCCAGGTTGTCGTAGCCGTAATAGCCGGAGATCACGGCGGATACGGGCTTCTCCCCGTGGAGCAGCCGGTCGTAGGCCGCCAGATAATCCTCCGTCATCTTCTCCACGGAGTAGTTCTCCAGCACGGCCCTTCTGCCCTGGACGCCCAGGGCCTTCCGTTCCTCTCCGGACATGGCCAGCAGGGCCTTCAGATCCGCCAGCAGGGCTTCCGCTGTGATCTGGGGCGCGCCACGGTAGCAGAAGTTGGTGGCCATGGCCTCCTCCAGCTTTTCCTGCCGGTACAGGCCCAGATAGCCCTCGTTTCCGGCCAGAATCGCCGGTTTTTCCTCGCTCATGGCCTCCAGCACCGCCCGGCTGGCCCCCACGAATACGTCGCCCAGGGAGACCAGGGCCGCAATGTCTGTCCGGGGACCGGTCATCACCACGGTCTGCCGCCCGGCGGCCTCATTGATTGCCGCCGCTTTTGTTTCCAGCAGGGCCTGCCGGTCGCCGCCGCCCACCACCAGAAGCTGCGCCTCCGGGTACTCCTTCAAAAGGGCGGGCCAGATCTCCAGCAGCTTCTCCGCCGCCAGAGACCGGGACTCGTCCAGCCGGCTTACGTGACACACCACCGGTCCCCCCGTGAGGCCCAGGGATTCCCTGTCCTCCCGGCGGTCCGGGGCAAATTCCGAGGTATTGATGCCGTTGATGGTCACCCGGATCTGATCCGCGGGCACCTGATATTCGGTCCTGAGATAGTCCCGGATGTCCTCGCTCACCGCCACGGTGCCCTGGCCCCAGTCGGTCATAAGCCGGAGCAGGGGCGTCACCTGGAAGACCCAGTGGGCCGTGGTCAGGAAGGGAAAGCCCATTTTCTTCTGGAGCCTGCCGCACAGAAAAGCCGGGATCCTGGCATGGGCATGGACCAGATCCGGCTTTTCCGTTTCAATCAGCTTGCGGAGCAGCCCCATGGACCGGACCATGCAGCGGAGGTCCCGGCTGTTCATGGGGATCTCCGTGTGGCGGATTCCCTTTTCCTCCAGCAGCGGCACGTAGGCGCCGCCTGCGGAGGCGATGATCACCTGATGGCCCCGGCGGCTCAGCTCCTCGGAGAGCTCCTTCACATGGGTCTCCGCGCCGCCGATATCCAGCCCCATCAGCGCCATGAGGATCTTCATGCCGCCGCTTCCTCAACGCTCATCACCCGGCCGCCAAAGGCCAGATACTTGGTAAAGTAGGAGCTTGACTGATTGGCCCGGATGCTGTAGGTCCCCACCTTGTAGAGGCCTTCATCCTTAATGGCGTTTGCCTTCAGGGTCAGGAGCACGTCATACCGGTCCTCCACCGGGACCAGATCGGTGGTGCCGTCGGGGAAGGTGACGAACATCTCCGCCGGCGTCACCTGAATGTCGGTGATGGTGCCCACGTTGCCCTTGCCCTCCTCGTCATACATGACGTCGCCCACCCGGAGAGCGTCCGCGGAGTACTGCCGGACCGTGGCGATCCGCACGGTATATTGGATCTCCACCGTGGCCTGCTGGACCTCGGCGGGCTTCAAGAGGAAGAATTTCACGCAGGTGCCGGCCACCAGCGCCAGGATCACCAGGATCACCAGGCCGTCCACCCAGTTGAATCTATGCTGCTTCATGGGTCCGCCTCCTTACCGTTCCACCGCCAGAATGTATCCCGGCGAGGTGAGCTGTCCCACGGTGCAGGACACGGATTTGCCCACCCGAAGGGAGTAGCCGCCGACGGTGCTGACGGTAGTGTTCGTCTCGGTGGTCTCCGCCTCCACGGTCAGAAGAATCAGGACACGGTCCTCCCGGGGCGACTGCCGGACCACCCGAGCCTCCTCATCCACCACCTGGCCGGTGGCCTGGACCACCTCGATCGCCGTGACGGCGCCCATGTCAAAGTTCTTCACGTTGTCCTTGACCTTGTCGCCCACGGCCACATACCGGGCCATGCTCTCGTCCATGTCCGAAAGCTCCAGCAGATAGGTCCGGGTCCTTGTCTCCGCCTGGATCTGGCCATCCTCCCGGCTCACATACCAGGCCACCGCCGCCACCGCCAGAATCAGGACGATGAACAGGATGTCGAACAGATTCGGGCGTCTTCTCTTTTTTGTCTCTTCCATGCGCTGCGCCTCATTTCATCACAGTATCGTACACACCCTCGATGTTTCCGGCGAAAATCTCCCCGGAAAAGCGGGCGGTATAGGCCTCATAGGCGTTTTGCCCCAGGGTCCCCCGGAGAACGGGCTCGTCCATCATCCGCCGGAGCTTCGCGGCAAGGTCGGCGCTGTCCCGGCTTTTGAACAGCAGCCCCGTGACGCCGTCGCCGATGAGCCACGGGTTGCCGCCGTAGTCGCTGACCACTGCGGGAAGGCCGATGCTCATGCCCTCGATGATGGACAGGGACGAGGTCTCCGTGCCGTAGGAGCAGTTGACCTGGAGATCCAGAATGCTCAAAATCTCCTCCACCTTCTCCACAAAGCCCAGAAAGAGCACCCGATCCTCCAGCTCCCATTCCCGGATCCGCTGCCGGAGCAGCGCCTCCCGGGAGCCCTCGCCGCAGATCAGGAACCGGAATTCCCGGCCCTCCTGCCGGAGGGCGCGCGCCGCCTCCAGCAGCAGCTCCTGGCCCTTGTAGGCCTCCAGCCGCGCCAGAATTCCGGCGGTGAACACGTTCTCCGGAATGCCCAGCTCCCGGCGAAGGACCCTTTGGCGCTCCGGACTGCTCCTCTGCAGGGGCGCGGCGCCGTTCATCATCACGGTGATCCGGGACTTGGAAATTCCCATGTCCAGCAGATTTTCCTCCGCCGCCGGGCTGACGGCGATCACATGGTCGGCATACCGCCTGTCCAGGACGCTGTAGAGCCACCGGCCCGGTCCGCGCCGGAGATACCCGGGCACGGGAAAGGCGCAGTGCCTGGTATAGATCACCTTGGCTCCGCACTGCTTCCCGGCGATCCGGCCGCTGAGGGAGCCGTGGGTGTGGACCACGTCCGGCTTTTCCGACCGGATGATCTCCCGGAAGGTCCTGACCGCCTGCCGGTCATAGGAC
>CAJOHR010000088.1:8446-10180 GCA_905234425.1 uncultured Oscillospiraceae bacterium
GGGACGCCCAAATCCCGGACCATGGGAACCAGGACGCTGTCCCGGGGCAGGACCACCCGGAGCTCAAATCTCTCTCTGTCCGCGTAGGTCAGATAGTTCAGCAGGTACCGGCCCGCGCCGCCCAGGGCGCTGTCGGTGAGGATGTGCAGAATTCTGGTCATCGGGTCACCTCCTTGGGCCAGCCCATCCGGGTGAACAGGACGGAAAGGGCCAGCACCACCCAGAACAGGAGCAGGACCCGGTAATTATAGAAGGTATAGTCCGTCATGCTCTGGACCAGGAAGCCGGTGACTGCGGAGACCGCGCCGGTCTGGAGCAGCTTCGCCCGCCGGTCTCCCTCCCGGTGCATGGCGGTGAACATCATCCGGTAAAAGCTGACGCAGAGCAGGATCAGCACCGCAAGGCCGCACACGCCAGTATCGCAGGTGACCTGGAGAAACAGGTTGTGGGCGTGGGGGGCTGTGACGGTGTTGTAGGCATACTCGGGGTAGACCGTGTTGAAAGCGTTGATGCCGGGTCCCACGCCGCTGAACCAGTAGTCCCGGAGCATGGCCAGGGTCCCCAGCCAGATATAGACCCGGTAGGAGGTGGAGCTGTCGCTCATATCTCCGATGCTGGTGAATCTTGTCAGCACGTTCTCCGGCAGGAGGAAGGGGCTGAGAACCAGAGCCGCCAGCCCCAGAAGCAGGAACCGCCGGTCCAGAAGCACCAGGAACACGGCTACGGCGGCGATCAGCCCCAGATAGCAGCCTCTGGAATAGGTCAGGATCAGGCAGACGATCATGGCCAGGGTCCCCGCGCCGAAGAGGAGCCTGCTTTTAAGCTGCTCCTCCGCCAGGACCATGGCGGCCCCGATGGGGATGATCAAAAGGAAGTATTCACCCAGCACATTGGGGTTTTCCAGGGTGGAATAGACCCGGAAGCTGATGTCGGAGAACTTGTCCTCATCCAGCCAGGTTTCGTGGAACTTATCCGGAAACAGGCGCTGATAAAAGCCGTAGAGAGCCACCAGCACCCCGGCGATCACCATGCACGTCACCAGGAGCCGGAGCTGGCGGTTATCCAGGCCGCAGGCGGGCAGCACCAGGAAAAACAACACGAAAAGGGCGGTCAGCAGACCCGCAAAAAGGCTGCCGGACGGGGTGGTGGAGGTCACGGTGGCGTAGAGGTAGATTCCCGCAAAGAGCAGGACATATTTATGAAGAGGGCTGTACCGCAGGTCCACCAGACGGTCCGTGCCCAGGCGCATAACCAGGGCAAAGAAGCTGGCGCAGACCAGGGCCAGGGACGCCATGGTGGGCAGGAGCGGGGCCAGAACCGCCGCAGCGCAGGCAAAGACCGCCGGATGGAGAAATACACTCCCCTCCAGCAGACGGTTCAGGCGCAGGGTCCGAAACGCCTTCCGATAGCCCTCCAGGATCGATCTTCCGATGTTGTGGCCCGGCGTCTCCCGCTGGCTCACGAACCAGCCCACCAGGGCGCTCTTCCGCCACTCCGCGGTACACCAGGCCACAAGAGCGGCGCAGATCCTGTAGAGATTGCTTTCCCGAATCGCTTGCATAGTCAGTCCTCTTCCGTCAAATCGTGTTGCCGTGTATTTCCATGGCTGCAAGCAGCATGGCGCTGTTTTGCAAATTGGGGTTTGTCGAGGTATGTTGCGTCACCTGAGAGGTATGTTGCGTCATCCTGAGCGCAGCGAAGGATCTTTCCTTCCCGGTTGACGCAAGATTCTTC
>CAJOHR010000089.1 GCA_905234425.1 uncultured Oscillospiraceae bacterium
GAAGAATCTTGCGTCAACCGGGAAGGAAAGATCCTTCGCTGCGCTCAGGATGACGCAACATACCTCTCAGGTGACGCAACATACCTCGACAAACCCCAACCTGTGAAGGCGGGCGGCGTATGTATAACGCCTCTGTTTTCGGGCAAGCTATGGCCGGAGATGATGGACATGAAGATAACAAGCATGGAATACGGCAGGCTGGTGAAGGAATACTCCCCCAACTCCGGGACGCTGATCGACACCCTGAACGCCTTCTGGACCGGCGGGCTGATCTGCTCCCTGGGCCAGCTCATTTTAAGCGGGTGGGGCCTGATTCTGGGGGAGCAGGAGGCCGCGGCCGCCACGGCGGTGAGCATGGTTTTCCTGGGGGCGCTGCTCACGGGCGTGGGGATCTACGACAGGATCGCCAAGATCGCAGGCGCGGGGACCGTGGTGCCCATCACGGGCTTTGCCAACTCCGTGGTCTCCCCGGCTATGGAGTTCCGCTCCGAGGGGTTTATTATGGGCATGGCGGCGAAGATGTTCACCATCGCCGGCCCGGTCATCGTCTACGGCACCCTGGCCGGGGTGGTGTACGGCGTCATTCTCATGGCCTTCGGGCTGCAATAGAATGAATGCCCCTGCAAATTGGGGTTTGTCGATTTGTAGGGGCGATCTCGACAAATCCCGCTCCGCAAAACGAAAAAAGACCGCTCCGGGCGGTCTTTTTTGGCAATATGATTCAGTCGTCCTCCAATTGGAGCCGGTCGGTGCCGTTGCGCTCGAATTCCTCCATGTACTCGTCCATGCGCTCCATGAGCTCGTCGTAGTTCTGGGAGGAGATGGGAGCGTAGTTCATGTCCCGCCTGGCAAGCTCCTCGGCCAGAATGTCGAAGAACACCGCGTCCTCGTAGTCCATGATGGCCTCGTGGATGCCGCCCTCGGCGAAGGCCCGGGAGGGGACGATCTCGCCGTTCCAGCGCTCGATCAGGGCCTGCATCCCGTGGTCCCGGCAGTAGGAGAACAGCTTGCTCTCCACCCGGTCGTAGTCCTCGATCCGGTCGCTGCCCCGGGCGGAGTTGAGGATCCAGTTTCCGATGTAGGCCATGTCCAGCAGCCTGCGGTATTCCTTTTCTGTCAGTTCGATCTGCATCCTGCATCCCTCCTGCAACATTATTATACGCCCTTTGGGCCGGGATTTCCACCTTTCCGGGGAAAAGTTCCATAGAATCATCTGGAACAGAGGAAAAATAGGACTTGTTTTATAACCCGTTTTATCATATTATATATCAACAGTCAATAGCCAGGAAACGAGGTATTGTCAATGGCAATCAAGCTCTGCGTGCTGTTCGGCGGCGTCTCTCCGGAGCATGAGGTCTCCCTCCGCTCCGCGGAAGCCATTCTGGGACGCCTGGACCCCCGTACATACGATATATACCCGGTGGGCATCACCCGCCGGGGAAAATGGATCTATTTCGCAAAGACCGACTGGTCTATGCTCCCGGCGGACACCTGGGAAAGCGCCCCCGGGAACTGCCCGGCGGCCATCTCCCCTGCCCGGGGCCAGGGCCTGCTGCTCTGGCGGGAAACCGGCGTGGAGGAAATCCCCCTGGACTGCGTATTCCCGGTGCTTCACGGGGAGAACGGAGAGGACGGCTCCATCCAGGGGCTCATGCAGGTGGCGGGAATCCCCTGCGTGGGACCGGGGGTCGCGGCCTCCGCGGCCTGCATGGACAAAACCCTCACCAAGCTCATGGTTGGCGAGGCGGGCATCCGGCAGGCGAACTGGTATCTGGCCCGGCGGGAACGCATGGAAAACAATCTGGACGCCCTGGTCCGGGACATTGTGCGCGGGGGCGATTTCCCCCTGTTCGTCAAGCCCTCGGGCACCGGCTCCTCCGTGGGCGTCAGCAAGGTCCGGAACGAGGAAGAGCTCCGGGCGGCCCTGATCAAAGCGGCAGAATTCGACAGCAAGGTGCTGGTGGAGGAGTTCGTGGACGGCCGGGAGCTGGAGGTGGCGGTCCTGGGCAACGGGGACCCCGTGGCCTCCGTGGTGGGCGAGATCATCGCCGGAGCGGAGTTCTACGACTACGACGCCAAGTACAACTCCCAGGAATCCCGGACCCTGATCCCCGCGGACATTCCCGAAAGCGCCGCCAGGGAGCTCCGGGAGACGGCGGTGGACGTGTACCGGACCATGGGCTGCCGCGGCCTGAGCCGGGTGGACTTTTTCCTGACCCACGAGGGAAACAAGGTGGTCTTCAACGAGATCAACACCCTTCCGGGCTTCACCTCCATCTCCATGTATCCCAAGCTGTTTGAGGCCACCGGCGTGCCCTACGGGAAGCTGCTGGAGGAGCTGATCCGGCTGGCGATGGAGGGCTGACCGACATGGATCTTCGACCCATCGGCGTCTTCGATTCGGGCCTGGGCGGCCTCACCGCCGTCCGGCAGCTCATGGAGCAGCTCCCGGGAGAGGACATCATCTTCTTCGGGGATACGGGGCGCGTCCCCTACGGCACCCGGTCCCGGGAGACCATCGTAAAGTATGCCCGGCAGGACATCCGGTTCCTGCTGCAATTCGACATCAAGGCCATCGTCATCGCCTGCAACACGGCGGATACGGCGGCGGGAGACACGGTCCGCCAGGAATTTCATTTGCCCATATGCGGCGCCCTCCGTCCCGCGGCGGTCCGGGCGGCGGCAGTGACGAAAAACCACCGGATCGGCGTCATCGGCACCAGCGCCACGGTCCGGTCCGGGGCCTATGAGACCATCCTTCGGACCCTGGACCCGGCGGCGGAGGTCCGCACGGTGGCCTGTCCCCTGCTGGTCCCTCTGGTGGAGAACCACCGGTATCAGGTGGGAGACCGGGCGGTGGAGATCATCACCGAGGAATATTTAAGGCCCCTGCGGGATTGGGGCTGCGACACCCTGGTCCTGGGCTGCACCCACTATCCCCTGCTCTGGGACGTGATCGCCGCCTGCATGGGCCCGGCGGTGACCCTGGTGAACTCCGGCAAGGAGGCGGCCCGGGCCCTGGCGGAGGAGCTGGGGCAGGCGGATATGCTCTCCGGCCGGGAAACGGGCGGAACCTGCAAATACTACGTCAGCGATTCCACAGAGGGCTTTGCCGGGATGGCCTCCCTGTTTCTGCAGCGGCCCGTGGGACAGTCCGTGGAACAGATCGACATTGAAAGGTATGGATAACATGACGGAACCAGTCGTGATTTCAGTGGAAGGCACCCAGAAGCTCCCCGGAGAGGAGAAGCAGGTGGTCACCATCGTCACCGACGGCACCATGGAGCGGCGGGGGGACACGGTGTTCCTCAGCTACAAGGAGTCGGAGATGACGGGCATGGAGGGCACCACCACCACCTTCGAGGTGGAGCGGGACCGGGTGGCCCTGACCCGGACCGGCGCCATCGAGTCCCGGATGATCTTCGAGAAGGGCAAGAAGAACGTGTCCCTCTACGACATGGGCTTCGGCGCGCTCACCATCGGCGTCCAGGCCCGCAGGCTCTCCAGCAGTCTGGGGCCCGACGGAGGCCGGCTGGAGATCAGCTACGGCATCGAGATCGAGGATATGGTGAAGGGCCTCAATTCCTTCGTCATCGACGTGCGGAAGCGGAACGAAAACAGCGTGAAGAACTGAGGATCATTGCAAATGGGGGCTTGTGGCGCTGTTCGCCAACGTCCCGCCAGCACCCCTGTCATTGCGAACCAGTGACCGATGTCACGACCAAGGCACCCCTTCGGCCAGGCCAATCGCTTCGCGCTTTGGGCCTCAGTCGTGGTGTGGCAATCTCATGAATGGTACGCAATGCGTCCATGAGATTCCCACGCCAGTGTGCCCCTAAAGGGATTCCCTTCGGTCACGCACTGGCTCGGAATGACAAGGTGGTCAAAGAGTTCAGCAAATCCCAAAATGAAAACCGCAAGGGCCTGGCTCTTGCGGTTTTTCCGATAAAATGCTATGATATAGGCGTTATTTCGATCCGGGAGGAATGTCTTATGCAGGGCGTCAACACCACCCTCTGCTATATCGAGCGGGACGGCTGCTATCTGATGCTCCACCGGGTGAAAAAGGACGGGGACCTGAACCGCGACAAATGGATCGGCGTGGGCGGCAAGTTCGAGGACCGGGAGAGCCCCGAAGACTGTGTGCTTCGGGAGGCCCTGGAGGAAACGGGCCTGACCCTGATCCGGCCGGAGTACCGGGGCATCGTCACCTTCGTCTCGGACGAATGGGGCACGGAGTATATGCATCTGTTCCGGGCGGTCCGGTTCACCGGAAGCCTCAAAACCTGCGACGAGGGCGATTTGGAGTGGGTTCCCAAGGAGAAACTTTGGGCCCTGCCACAGTGGGAGGGCGATAAGATCTTTCTCCGGCTCCTGGAGGAAAAGGTCCCCTTCTTCTCCTTAAAGCTCTGCTACGCCGGGGATCAGCTTCTGTCCGCGGTGCTGAACGGGGCATCACTCCCCGTGGGCGCCCACATAGAGGATGGAGAAAACGACCAGGGCGGTGAACCCGCCGAACAGGCTCCCCAGAAAAAAGGCTAACAAGGGTATCCCCCCCTTCGGATGGTTTTTCCAATAGGATACCCGGTTTTGGGAGAGATTAAACGAATAGAGTGGAGAGTGGAGAGCGGAGAGTGGAGATATGTGAGATTAAAACATTAGGAGTATCTGTTCACTCGCTGTCATTCTGAGGAACAAAGTGACGAAGAATCTTGGCATTATTCACGATTTCAGGTAAAAGATCCTTCGCTTACGCTCAGGATGACACGAGCGACATCTCAAATCTTCAATCTCAAATCTCCGCTCTGAACAACAACCATGGAGGTATGGAATATGACGGTTTTGATCATCGAGGACGATCCCAACATCGCGGATCTGCTGCATCTGTATCTGGAGAAGGAGGGCTACGCCACGGCCATCGCGTCCGACGGCGGCAAGGGCGTGGACAAGTTCCGGGAGCTGAGGCCCGATCTGGTCCTCCTGGACATTATGCTTCCGGTCATGGACGGCTGGGAGGTTTTGAAGGTGATCCGCCAGGAGTCCAAGACCCCCGTGATCATGCTCACGGCCAAGAGCGAGACCGCCGACAAGGTCACGGGCCTCAAATCCGGCGCCGACGACTACATCACAAAGCCCTTCGAGAGCCGGGAGCTCCTGGCCCGGGTGGAGGCGGTGCTCCGCCGGACCTCCGGATCGGCCCCTGCCGGACGGCGGCTGTCCTTCGACAAGCTGACCATCGATATGGACGCCTTTGAGCTGATCGTGGACGGGAAAAAGGTGGACACGCCCCCCAAGGAGATGGAGCTTCTGTTCCATCTGGCCTCCAGCCCCAACCGGGTCTACACGAGAAATCAGCTTCTCGACGAGGTCTGGGGCTTCGACTACTTCGGCGACAGCCGGACGGTGGACGTACACATCAAGCGCCTGCGGGAAAAGCTGGAGGGCGTCAGCGACCAGTGGGATCTGAAAACCGTCTGGGGCGTGGGCTACAAATTTGAGGTCAACGCGCAATGAGAAGCTCCTTTCACCGGCAGCTCACGCTGACGGCGGGGATGATCGTCCTGTCCTTCCTGCTCCTGGGCTGCAGCTTCACCAGCCTGTTCTATAACTATATGATCCGGCAGGAGCGGACCGCCCTCTCCACCAACGCCTCGGCGGTGGCGGCCTTCGTCAGCGCCCAGAGCTCCCTGACGGACCAGATGGACTGGGACACCCAGCTGGCCCTCAGCTACGGGTCCAACGTGTCCGACACGGAGGTGGTCCTCTGCAACACGGAGGGAACCATCGTGTTCTGCTCCTGCGGGGACTTCTACTGCGAGCACGTGGGCAAGACCCTGGAGTCCGGCTTCCTTCAGACCCTGGCCGACGAGGGCTCCGTCTACCAGACGGGGAGCCTGGGCGGCATCTACGACGAGGAGCGGTACATCTACGCCCTGCCCGTCCGGTCCGCGGGAGAAGGAAGCCTTCTGGGCTACGTGGCCGTGTCCACGCAGACAAAGGACATGAGCGACATGATGCGCCGGATCATCAGCCTGTTCCTGCTCACGGCGGCGGTGGTGCTGCTGATCACCGTTATGGCCACAGCTCTGATCACCCGGCGGCAGACCGAAACCCTCCGGGATCTGAGCCGCGCCGCAAAGCAGTTCGCCCACGGGGATTTCTCCGCCCGGATCGACCCCGAGGGGGCCGGCGAGGAGGTGGCCGAGCTGGCCATCGCCTTCAACAACATGGCGGGCTCCCTGGAGAAGTCCGAAAGCCTCCGGCAGGAGTTCATCTCCAACGTGAGCCATGAACTGAAAACCCCCATGACCACCATCGCCGGGTTCATGGACGGCATGCTGGACGGCACCATCCCCCCGGAACGATACAGCTACTATATGAAGACGGTCTCCGACGAGGTCAAGCGCCTGAACCGGATGGTCCGGAGCATGCTGGACATCTCCCGGCTCAAGGCCACAGGCGGGGAGATCCAAAAATCCCGGTTCGACGTGACCGAGGCCCTGGGCCGGACGCTGCTCACCTTCGAGCAGAAGATCGAGGCGAAAAACCTGGACGTCCAGGTGAACATCCCCGACCGGTCGGTCTGGGTCCTGGCCAACGAGGACGCCATTACCCAGGTGATCTACAACCTGATCGACAACGGGGTGAAGTTCGCCGAGCCCGGCACGCCCTTCCTGCTCACCGTCAGCACCTACGGCGGCAAGGCCCTGATCTCCGTGGCCGACACGGGCCCCACCATCCCCGCCGAGGAGCTGCCCCTGGTCTTCGACCGGTTCCACAAGTCCGACAAGAGCCGCTCCGAGGACACGTCGGGGGTGGGCCTGGGCCTCTACATCGTGAAGACCATCCTTGGCAGCCACGGGGAGGATATCTCCGTCACCTCCCGGGAGGGCGTCACCACCTTCACCTTCACACTGGAGCTGACAAAATGACACTTTTGGAGACAAACGGATGAAGATGCGGGAAGTTTGTTATGAAATTATGTCCTGCATCCCTTGACTATCCATGTTTCCTGTATTAAAATGGCTTTACTGGGGCCCTCTGCGGTCTCAAGTGAAACAGCGTAATTACGCAATTGAAGGGATGAATGAACATGAAAAAGATTCTCGCGATCCTTCTGGCCTGCGCCATGCTGACAGCCATGTTCGCCGGCTGCGGCAGCAGCGCCGCCTCCGGCGCCGAGGCGTCC
>CAJOHR010000090.1:0-4747 GCA_905234425.1 uncultured Oscillospiraceae bacterium
GAGGAACAAAGTGACGAAGAATCTTGGCATTATTCACGATTTCAGGTAAAAGATCCTTCGCTTACGCTCAGGATGACACGAGCGACTGAACAGTTACCGGAAAACGATTGAAGTTCAATCTGCCCCGAAGGGACGCGCATCTTAACTCTCAACTCTCCACTCTTATATGAAAAACCACCGTACACAGCCATCTTTCCTGTGTACGGTGGTCAAACCTGGATGGGATCAATCATACCCCAATCTTCCTTTCCATATTCAGTTTTCGCTTTCGCCAGCTTGCAGGTTTATGGATTTGCAAGCCGCGTTTTTTTACTGTCTCAAAAATCCTCCAGCCTGACTTACCACGCAGAATCACTCGATTGCATCTCAGTACGTTTGCGGATTCGCCGCATGCATATTCCTGGGTTCAAAGTCCTATGGGAAGGTTTTTGAGCAGGATCCTGAACAGTACATCGGGCTGTTCCTCCTGTTTCACGAGTTTTCGTACGGCGTCTCTTCTTACACGGGCTTTCCGCGCTTCCACTCCGGATCGGCCTCTCCGGCGTTTGCGTCCGGCCCAGATCCTTCCCGATTCTCGGAATCTCGGGGGATCGATTCTATTTTAAACCGAACCGCTTCGGAACCTTGCCGCGGGGCAATTCGCTTCAAAACAAAATGCAAGATTACACACAGCGCGCCTTCAAATTCTTCCGGCAGGTTTCCTCGCCAAACCGCCGTGCTCTAACTCTTCATTGGCCCGTCCTCCTTGTTCTTTGTGTCTATAATATACAGCAAAGTCTGGATTTTGTCAAGGGGTTTTGTGAAAAAAGTCCTAAAATTTTTTCCGGGCCGGGATCTGCGGGCTGCGCCGTCAAATGCAGGAGGAACGTGCAGGATATTCGTCTCATTCCAGATGTACGGACAAGTGTACGCCGGAAACGGACGAAATGTACAAAAAACAGCCTGTTTTTGCCGGAAAGGTTGTGAAAATCCGGAATGGATTGTTCCTTGACAAACCGGTGTGATGTCCGATATGATATAGGAAATTCCATATCGAAGTGAAAATGCGATGACGAAGACAGTAAGCGGGACGGCAAAATCCCCAGCGAGCTGGGGCCGGTGAAAGCCCAGCGAAAGTAGCTCCCCGACGAAAATCCCTTCTGAGCAGCGGCCCGAATGAGCAGTAGGCGCCGACGGCACTCCGCCGTTATGTGGAGACGCGCATGCTGGTGCGCCGTAACAGGTGGGAAAACGAGATTGCCTCGTCCGTGTTACGGACGGGGTTTTTTGCGCGATGCACGAAATACAGCAAGGAGGAACCAAGCTATGAATATGACCGAATTTCGCTGGCACGGCCGGGGCGGTCAGGGCGCCAAGACGGCCTGCCTGCTTCTGGCGGACGCGGCGTTCTCCTCGGGCAAGTACGTCCAGGGCTTCCCGGAATACGGCCCGGAGCGCTCCGGCGCCCCCATCACCGCCTACAATCGGATCAGCGACCGGCGCTGCGGCGTCCACTCCAACATCTATGAGCCCGACTACGTGGTGGTGGTGGACGAGGGACTGCTGGAGAGCGTGGACGTGACCGCGGGACTCAAGGAGAGCGGCGCCATCATCATCAACAGCGGCAGGGCGCCCGAGGACCTGCGGCCCCTGCTGGGAGGCTATCGGGGCCGGATCTGCACCATCGACGCCAACCGGATTTCCAGGGAGATCCTGGGCTCCGCCTTCCCCAACACCCCCATGCTGGCGGCGGCGGTGAAGGTCAGCGGCGTGGTGGACCCGGAGAAGTTCACCGCGGATATGGAGGAGAGCTTCCACCACAAGTTCGCCTCCAAGCCCCAGGTCATCGAGGGCAATATGCAGGTTTTGAAGCGGAGCATGGAGGAGGTGCAGGGATGAAAGCGGCAAAGGATATTCACGAAAAGAGCCCCTGGCAGGACCTGACCCCCGGCGGCGAGATCTACGAGCCCCAGACGTCCCTGCTGTTCAACACCGGCTCCTGGCGGACGAGAACGCCCCTGTTCCTGGAGGACAAGTGCAAGCAATGTCTCCTCTGCGTCCCCTACTGTCCCGACAGCGCCATCCCCGTCAAGGACGGCAAGCGGGGGGAATTCGACCTGATGCACTGCAAGGGCTGCGGGATCTGCATCACCGCCTGCCCCTTTGACGCCATCGTATGGAAGGAGGAGGACTGAAATGGCCCATCTTGACCGGCTCTCCGGCAACGAGGCCGTGGCCGTGGCCATGCGCCAGATCGACCCGGACGTCATGGGCGCGTTTCCCATCACGCCCTCCACGGAGATCCCCCAGTATTTTGCCCAGTATGTGGCTGACGGCGCCGTCCACACGGAGCTTGTGACCGTGGAATCGGAGCACAGCTCCATGTCCGTCTGCATGGGCGCGGCGGCGGCCGGCGGCCGGGCCATCTCCGCCACCTCCTCGGCGGGCCTGGCACTCATGTACGAGACCCTCTACGTGGCGGCCTCCAGCCGGCTCCCCATCGTATTGGCGGTTTCCACCCGGGCCCTGTCCGGCCCCATCAACATCAACAACGACCACTCCGACGCCATGGGGGCCAGGGATTCCGGCTGGATCCAGATCTACGCCGAGAACAACCAGGAGGTCTACGACAACTATGTCCAGGCCTTCCCCATCGCCGAGACCGCCGACGTGCGGCTGCCGGTGATGATCTGCCAGGACGGCTTCATCACCTCCCACGCCGTGGAGAACATCGAGCTTTTGGAGGATGCGGAGGTCAAGGGCTTCGTGGGCGAGTATCACCCGGCGCACTACCTCCTGAACGCGGACGAGCCTCTGGCCGTGGGCCCCTACGACGTGACCCACTACTACATGGAGCACAAGAAGCAGCAGGCCGAGGCCATGAAGAACGCCAAGGCGGCCATTCTCCGGCAGGCCAAGCGGTTTGAGGCCATGACGGGCCGGAAATACGGTTTCTTTGAGGAATACCGGATGGAGGACGCGGAGACGGCCATCGTCTGCATGGGCTCCACCGCAGGCACCGCCAAGGCGGCCATCGACGAGCTCCGGGACCAGGGCGTGAAGGCGGGGCTTGTGAAGCTCCGGGTGTTCCGGCCCTTCCCGGCCCAGGAGCTGGCCCAGGCCCTCCAAAACTGCAAGGCTGTGGCGGTGCTGGACAAGTCCGAGGGCTTTTCCGCCCAGGGCGGACCGCTGTTCGCCGAAACCAGAAGCGCCTGCTACGATCTGGAAACACATCCCAAGCTCATCGACGTCGTCTTCGGTCTGGGCGGCCGGGACGTGTCCACCACGGACATCAAGCACGTATACAGCCGTCTGAACACCATCGCCGCCACGGGAGAGACCGGTCCCGTCTACGTCCACATGGGCGTGAGAGAGGAGGAAGCGTAATGGCCTATCAGTTCAAGAAAGAGTTGGAGAAGCCCGAGCGCTTCGCCGGCGGCCACCGGCTCTGCGCCGGATGCGGCGCGGGCATCACCTGCCGGGCGGTCATGCGGGCCCTGGACCCGGAGGACAAGGCCGTGGTCACCAATGCCACGGGCTGCCTGGAGGTCTCCACCTTCATGTATCCCTACACGGCCTGGTCCGACAGCTATATCCACACCGCCTTTGAGAACGCCGCGGCCACCTGCTCCGGCGTGGAGGCGGCGTATAAAGCCCTGAAGCGGTCCGGCAAGGTCCGGGAGGACTTCAAATTCATCACCTTCGGCGGCGACGGCGGCACCTACGACATCGGCTTCCAGTCCCTGTCCGGGGCCATGGAGCGGGGCCATGACATGGTGTACGTCTGCTACGACAACGAGGCCTACATGAACACGGGCATCCAGCGCTCCTCCTCCACTCCCCGGTTTGCCAATGCCACCACCGCCCCCGTGGGACGGGAGAAGCAGGGCAAGCCCCAGGACAAGAAGGATCTGACGGCCATTATGGTGGCCCACGGCATTCCCTATGCCGCCCAGACCACCTTCATCGGCAACTTCCGGGACCTGCACGAGAAGGCCAGAAAGGCCATCTACACCGAAGGCCCCTGCTTCCTGAACGTGCTGTCGCCCTGTCCCAGAGGCTGGCAGTACGACGCGGAGCTCCTGCCCACCATCACCCAGCTTGCCGTGGACACCTGCCTCTGGCCCATGTACGAGGTGGAGGACGGGGTCTGGCATCTGACCTACGAGCCAAAAAAGAAAAAGCCCATTGAGGACTATATGCGCCTCCAGGGCCGGTTCCGCCACTGCTTCAAGCCCGGCAACGAGTGGATGCTGGAGAGCGCCCAGCAGTACGTGGACGAGAAGTGGGAGACGCTGCTGAGCAAGTGCAAGTAAAAACGCCCTCCGGCAGTTGACAATTCGGAGTGCGGCGCGTATAATCAGAGTATAAGGGTGCTGCCGGCGAACGGTTGGCCCGCAAACTAAAGGAGATAACCGGTCAGTTTGGAGCCTGGACGGTTATCTCTTTTTCTGTAACAGCTGAATAAACAGGTTGCAGACGCCAATGATGACGAGACAAAGCGTTAATACTTCGACTGTACTCATCGCGCAGCCCCCCTTTCGTGGAATCGGAGGGCCGAAAAGCCGCCCTCCGCAATCAAATGGATGTACGAAAGGGCCAACCGTCCGCCGTGTGCTCGGCAGCACCGGGGACATTATAACACAATTGATTCCAGAACGCAATCTCCCGCCGGAAGTCCTTGCTTCCGGCGGGGTTTCATGATAGGATAGGATCATCAATCGAAACGAAGGGAGCCCATGCCATGAACACCAAAGCCATGCACAAT
>CAJOHR010000090.1:4805-6603 GCA_905234425.1 uncultured Oscillospiraceae bacterium
CATCAATCGAAACGAAGGGAGCCCATGCCATGAACACCAAAGCCATGCACAATATCACCTGCGGCCTCTATATGCTCTCCTCCAGGGCGGAGGGGAAGGCGGGCGGCTGTATCATCAACACCGTCATGCAGGTCACAAGCAAGCCCCTGCGGATCACCATTACCGTGAACAAGGCCAACCACACCCATGACCTGATTCAGTCCTCCGGCGTCTTTGCCGTGAGCCTGCTGTCCCAGGACGCCCCCTTCAGCCTGTTCCAACACTTCGGCTTCCAGAGCGGCCGGGACGTGGACAAGTTCCAGGGAATGCCCGTGAAGGAGGACGCAAACGGCGTGCCCTACCTGACCTGGGCCACCTGCGGCTTCCTGAGCTGCAAGGTGGTGTCCTCCATGGACCTGGGGACCCACACCCAGTTCCTGGCCGACGTGGTGGACTGCGACGTGGCAGAAGGGGCCAAGCCTCTGAGCTACAGCTACTATCAGGACAATATCAAGCCCAAGCCGGAGAAGAAGCAGGAGGCCAAGGGCTGGCGCTGCACCATCTGCGGCTATATCTACGAGGGCGATCCCCTGCCGGAGGACTTTGTCTGTCCCATCTGCAAGCACGGCGTGGAGGCCTTTGAAAGGGCCTGAAGGATGCCGGGAGGAGCTCCGGGCCGCGGCTGAGAAGCTTTTCTACATCTGACAGAAAGTTTGACTTGCGCGAAACGCGATCATTTGATATGATCGCGTCGTAAGCAAAAACCGCTTTTTTGATATGGAGGAAAACGAAATGGCAATCGGAACCTATGAACAGTACAAAGCCCGGCTTCTGGCCATGAAGCCCAATGTCTACCTGAACGGCAAGAAGATCGACCGCTCCAACGGCAAGGAGGGCGCCGAGCGCGACCTGGCCGACTGGATCGTGGGCGGCACCTACGTCATGAAGCAGTGCTACGACACCGCCAACGACCCCGAGTATCGGGATGTCTGCGTGGTGGAGGAGGCTGACGGCTCCGTCCACAACCGTTCCACCCACATCCATCAGTCCCAGGAGGATCTGCTGAAGAAGCAGCTCATGACCCGGCTCATCTGTCACCGCGTGGGCGGCTGCATGCAGCGCTGCATGGGCTCTGACGCCCTCAACGCCCTGTTCTCCGTCACCTACGACTGCGACCAGGCCTGCGGCACCGAGTATCATCAGCGTCTCCAGAAGTACATCAAGTACTGTCAGGAGTATGATCTGATCTGCAACTGCGCCCAGACCGACGTGAAGGGCTCCCGGAATCCCAAGTACAAGAGAGCCCATCAGCAGCCCGACCCCGATCAGTTCTTCCACATCGTGGATACGGATGTGGACGGCGTGGACATCGACGGCACCCCCACCAAGGGCATCATCGTCCGTGGCGCCAAGATCTGCAACTCCTGCGCGCCCTATGTGGATGAGATCATCGCCCTGCCCACCAAGTTCATGGACGCCGAGGACCGGGACTATGCCGTGGCCTTCGCTCTGCCCGCGGACTGGGAGGGCATCAAGCTCATGGCCCTGCCCGGACAGCACCACAAGCGCCACTTCGTCGAGGCCCCCTTCGCCCAGATCGGCGACGTGGAAAGCCTGACCATCTTCGACGACGTGTTCGTGCCCTACAGCCGGGTGTTTATGAACGGCCGGGAGAATGACGGCGTCTGCCGCTATGCCGGGTATCTGGCCCTGATGTTCGCCCACTTCCACCGCCACAGCTACACCGGCTGCAAGACCGCCGTGTCCGAGGTCATCGCCTCCCAGGCCGCGCTGGTGGCCGAGGTCAACGACATCGCCA
>CAJOHR010000091.1 GCA_905234425.1 uncultured Oscillospiraceae bacterium
TTCCTTGGCGTCTTCATAGCGCAGCTTGATCTCAGCGCACTTTGCTTCAGCCTCCTGAATTAGCGTTCCCAGCAAGTCAGTGCTGAATGAGCTTTCTCCGCGGATCGCTTTAATGACTTCGGCTTTCAGATCAGTCAGTTCATTGGTTACCTTGATGTGTTCCATCCTGATAGATTGGTATATCATGTAGATCAATTTGCTCTTTCCCGGCAGATCCATTGGCGAGAGCAGTCACATATTCCGCGTCCCGGCGCATATAATGATCAGTAAGCATTTTCAAGGAGGGATCCCATGCGCATGCAGAGTCGTGATATTGACGAGATGATTTTTGCGGACGAGGAATATACCGTATCAGAACGATAAATGGAAGGCCCTGCGGCGGGAAAAACCTGTGCCGCGGGGCCTTTACAGCAGGCCTGTTTTCCTGTATAATACTTGGGAAATTAGAATAAGAGAGTGGTTTTCATTATGGCACGAATCGAATTTGGAGAATACAAGGTGCTTCTGGGAGATCTGGAGCCCAAGCTGGAAGCCCTGGGCGAATCCCTGGGACTCGGAGCCGCCAGGGAGGAGCTGGAGCGGCTCCATGCCATGGCGGAGTCCGAGGGCTTCTGGAACGACGCCGAGCGGTCTCAGCGGGTCACAAAGCAGATCCGGCAGCTGGAGAACAAGATCGAATCCTATAACAGGATGCAGAGTGACCGGGAGGACCTGCTGGTGCTCTGTGAAATGGCCATCGAGGAGGATGATGACTCCATGCTGGAGGAGCTGACCTCGGGCTATGAGGACCTGGTGGCCCGAATGGACCAGGCTCGCCTGGAGACGCTGCTCACGGGAGAGTATGACGGAAACAACGTGCTTATGAGCTTCCATGCGGGCGCCGGCGGTACCGAAGCCCAGGACTGGTGTCAGATGCTCTATCGGATGTATACGCGCTGGGCGGAGCGCCACGGATATTCCTATAAGATCATGGACTATCTGGAGGGAGAGGAAGCCGGCCTTAAGAGCGCCGATATCCTCATTGAAGGCGAAAACGCCTACGGATTCCTCAAGGGCGAAAACGGCGTTCACCGGCTGGTCCGGGTGTCGCCCTTCGACTCCAACGCCCGGCGGCACACCTCCTTCGCCGCCGTGGAGGTGATCCCGGAGATCACAGACGACAGCATGGATGTGGAGATCCGTCCCGAGGACATCGAGATGCAGGTTTACCGTTCCTCCGGCGCCGGCGGTCAGCACATCAACAAGACCTCCTCCGCCGTCCGGCTGATCCACAAGCCCACGGGCATCGTGGTCTCCTGCCAGACGGAGCGGAGTCAGTTCCAGAACCGGGACAACTGTATGAAGATGCTCCGGTCCAAGCTGGTGGAGATCAAGGAGCGGGAACACCTGGACAAGCTCTCCGACATCAAGGGCGTCCAGCAGAAAATCGAGTGGGGCAGCCAGATCCGGAATTATGTGTTCATGCCCTATACCCTGGTGAAGGACACCCGCACCGGGTGCGAGACCTCCAATGTAAACGGCGTCATGGATGGGGACCTGGACAAGTTTATCAATTCCTATCTCACCTGCGCCGCCACCAACACCTGGGTGCAGAAGTAATGCGCCTCCGATTTGCCCTTCCGTCGGACGCGGAAGCCCTTCTGGAGATCTACCGTCCCTACGTGGAGGAGACCACCATCTCCTTTGAGACGGAAACGCCGTCCCTTCCGGTGTTCCGGAGACGGATGGAGGAGATCTCCGCCCGGTTTCCCTACATCGTTCTGGAGGAATCCGGAGAGATCCTGGGCTATGCATACGCCCATCCCTTTCATGAGCGGGCGGCCTTTGACTGGACCCTTGAGACCACGGTCTATGTGCGGCGGGACGCAAGGGGCCGGGGGATCGGCGCGGCGCTGTACCGGAGCCTGCTGGCCCTGCTGACAGCCCAGGGGGCTGTGACGGCCTGTGCTGTAGTGACCGTGCCCAACGACCCCAGTGTGGCGTTTCATCAGACCATGGGATTTACCCAGGAAGGGGTTTTGCCCCATGTGGGCTTCAAGCTGGATCGCTGGTGCGGGATCACCTATCTCTGCCGCCGCCTCAACGATGGGGTGCCCGCGCCGGGGCCGCTGAGAGGCGTTTGGGAACTTGAAAAGACGGAAATCGAAAGCATTTTTGCCAAAGCCCTTGAAAAACCGTAATTTATGCTTGCATTCTTCCTGTTTTCGTGATAGTATACGTGTTACGGGCGCGAAAAATGCGCTTTCTCTTTGACATTTCGGCTGCCGCATTGCCGTAAAGCGGCAAGATGGAGGGTAATATGCAACCTGTTCGTATTGTGCTCACTGTGATCCAGGTGATCGCCGCTCTGTTCCTGACCTGTGTGGTCCTGCTTCAGTCCGGAAAGAATGCCGGCCTTTCCGGCGCCATTGCTGGCGCTGCCGACAGCTTTCTTTCCAAGAACAAGGCCTCCAACTGGGACGCCAAGCTGGCCCGGGGAACCAAGTGGGTCGCCGCGGTCTTCATGATCCTGACCCTGGTGCTGAGCCTGCTGCCCTCCGCCGCGGCCTGAGTCTTGAATAAGCTGATAAAAACACGGAGATTGCAGCCCCAACAGGGCGGCGGCCTCCGTGTTTTTTGTGATGCCCGCACTTCCAAACAACGCAAAAAGGTGGTATGATGGAAGCGAGGCTGCGTATCCCCCATAGCAGGAGGCGTTTATGAAATTACAAAAAACACTGTGCGTTCTGATTGCGCTTGCTTTGATGCTTTCCGGCTGTACCAGATCGGGATCCGATGCTGGACGCTCCGTCACGGAGGAAGCTGAGTATACCGAAGACGTATTCGCTATGGACACCTTTATGTCGCTCCGGGCCTACGGTCCCGCTGCGGAAGCATCGGTCCGGGAGGCGTCTGAGGAGCTTCGGCGGCTGGACAGCCTTTTTTCGGTGACGAATCAGGAAAGCGAGGTCTATGCCGCCAATCGGAGCGCCGGAACGCCGCAGATGGTATCGGAGGACACCATGGCAGTCCTGGAGCAGGCGCTCTCCATCTCGGGCCAAACAGGTGGCGCCATGGATATCACGATTTATCCCGTTCTTCGGACCTGGGGCTTCACCACCGGATCGTATCAGGTGCCGGATGCGGAGGCCATCTCCGCCATGCTTCCCTATGTGGACGACAGCCGGATCGTGCTGGACAAAGGAAAGGGAACGGTTCAGCTCCCGGAGGGCGCAGAGATGGATTTGGGCGCGTTGGCCAAGGGCTATGCCGGCGACAAGCTGGCGGACATGCTGCAGACAGCAGGCGTTTCCTCGGCGCTCCTCAATATGGGCGGCAGCACCATTCGAACTCTGGGCCGCAAGCCGGACGGATCCAAATGGCGCATAGCCGTCCAGGACCCTGAGGACCCGGAGGGATACGCTGGCGTGATCGAGCTCGGCGCCGGGGCGGTGAACACCTCCGGCGGCTACGAGCGGTACTTTGAGGAAGCTGGAGAAATCTACTGGCACATCCTGGACCCGGACACGGGATACCCGGCCAGGAGCGGATTGGCCTCGGTCACCGTCCTGACAGATCAGGCCTGCTTGGGGGATGGGCTGAGTACCGCACTCTTCGTCATGGGCCTGGACCGGGCAGTGGAATTCTGGAGGGCCAGGGACGATTTTGAGTTTGTATTGATCGATGAAAACGGAGATCTGTATGTGTCCCAGGGGGCGGCGGACGCTTTCACCCCCATGGGCAGATACGCTTCCGCGAAGCTGACGGTGATTTCCAGAGAGACGTAAAGAGGGGACAGGATGCGCGCAAAACGAATTGCAAGGATGGCCATGCTTACGGCCATTGCATTGACGATTTTCATGGTGGAGGCCCAGCTTCCGCCCCTGGCGCCCATTCCCGGAATCAAGCTGGGGCTGGCGAATATCGTCACAATCTGGGCCATGTTTGCCTTGGGTCCGGTGGATGCGCTGATGATCCTGCTGGCCAGAATCCTCATGGGCAGCGTGTTTTCCGGGCAGATGATGACCCTTGCATACAGTCTCAGCGGCGGACTGCTTTGCTGGCTTTCCACGCTGCTTCTCCAAAAACTGCTGACGGACCGGCAGATCTGGGCAGCCAGCATTCTGGGCGCTATGGTCCACAATCTGGGTCAGCTTCTGGCGGCGTCGGTAATCATGGGAACATGGGCGGTCTGGTATTATTGCCCGATTCTCCTGATTTCGGGAATCCTGACCGGAGCCTTTACGGGCCTCTCGGCCCAGTTTCTGCATCAGAGGATGAAGCGGATCTGGAAGAAAGAATCGGATTAACCATGCTTTCCTGTCGAAGAGGGGAGAAAGGAGCGATAATAATGACGCGTCAATGGGGCTCCCGGCTTTTATTCGGACCCTTTGTCATCTGTCTGGCCCGTTCCAGCTTCCGGCGCTGTCGATTCACACGCTGCCGGACCAGACGCACCGCCCGACGCCGTATGATCCGTACAGCCCGCTGCCTGAGGCGGCGGACAATTTGGCGCTGAATCGGTTTGGTGATCTGTCTCAAAAATGACGTCTTTGTTCCCATCCCGGTCATCCCCCGTTCGGTTCTCATTCGCTTTTTTTCTTGTATCTGTTCCGTCGCTGTCATTCTGAGGAACAAAGTGACGAAGAATCTTGGCGTGATTCACGATTTCAAGATCCTTCGCTTACGCTCAGGATGACACATCTATTATAGCATAAGTCAGTCGTATAAACCATAAAACCGTTGAAAGGGTTTATCAGGCAGCAGCATATCAAGCAATGCCAGGAGACAGGCTTCACGCCAAACGTCGTCCGTCAGCCCCGGAGCCTGGAATCTCTGATCCTCTGCGTGGAGATGGGTGTGGGCGTGGCGCTTCTGGATCAATATACCCGTATGGCAAACAACACGGTCCGCACCATTCCCATTCCCGGAAAGGATATGTTCGTGGTGGCCGCCTTCCTCATTACCGCCCGGAGCTGCGGGAAGTGGTGTCCATTCTGGCCGCCCGGCGGGAGGACCGGACATAAATGTCCCATAAAGCAATCAGGACCTCCGGCTGACATGGCCGGAGGTCCTGACTATATGGAATAATAATGATTACGGTCTTCTTGGGGGCATTTTGCGGATGGCCTCGGCCATTTCCGCCATGATATCGGGAATCTGAATGTTCTGGGGACAGTGGCCCGTGCAGGTGCCGCAGCCGATGCAGTCCTCCGGAGTGCCCTTGGACTCCACCTGAGACGCCCGGCCCAGAGCCATGCCGCCGCTGACCTTATAGTCGTTGTACACCTTCAGGAATTCCGGTATGTTGATCCCCATGGGACAGTCGTCGCAGCAGTAGCGGCAGGCAGTGCAGGGTACCTGGAGCTGATTGTGGAACAGGGCACAGGCTTCCATTAGGGTCGCCCGATCTGCCTCGGTGAAGGGCGTGTCGTCGCGGAAGGTCCCCACATTGTCGATGATCTGATCCATGGTGCTCATGCCGCTGAGGATCACCTGGACGTTGGGCAGGCTCCGAACGAACCGAAGGGCCCAGGAGGCCACGCTCCAATCGGGATGGGCCTTTTTGAGAAGGGCCTCCGCGTCCGGAGTCAGGGAAGCCAGCCTTCCGCCGCGAACGGGCTCCATGACCACGCAGGGAATGCTCCGATCCGCCAGAACCTGATATTCCTTGGCGGTATTGGCATAACTCCAGTCAAAGTAGTTGATCTGGAGCTGGGCAAAGTCCCAGGCGTGATGATCGGCAAACCGGGTCAGGGTCTCCACGCTGGCATGGCTGGAGAAGCCCAGATAGCGGATACGGCCCAGCTCCTTCTGCTTCAGAAAGTATTCGATGGCGCCGCTCTCCAGGTACTTGTCGATGTTGCCGTCCATGAGACAGTGCATGAGATAGAAGTCGATGCGGTCGGTCTGGAGCCGCTCCAGCTGCTCCTGGAACACCGCCTCATAATCCGGGTTTGCCATGATGTTGAACTTGGTGGCCAAATAGAAGCTGTCCCTGGGATACTTCTTCATGGCCGCGCCGAGACATCGCTCGGACTCGCCGCTGTTGTACACATAGGCGGTGTCATAGTAGGTGATCCCGTTTGCCATCGCGTAGTCGATGATCTCATGGGCCTTCTCCCAGTCGATGGGCGCATTGGGGCCTTCGCCCTTGCTGGGCAGACGCATGTTGCCCATGCCGAGCCGGGAGAGCTGAATGTCCTTGTATGCCTTGTACTCCATCTGAAATCCTCCCTGTATATATGATTGTGATACTGTGGGAATGCACCGCTTGCTTACAAATCCATCATAACAAAAAAACGGGCGTTCATCAATCCATTTTTTTCGCGGCCTCCGATGTGGAAAAAACGGGATATCCATGCTGTCATTATTCAAGAATCCGGGCTTAAAGGAATCGTCGCCAGAAGACTCTGACGGCGATTTCTTTATAAAGTGATCTGTATCAGCCCGCGGCGTATGCGTCGTAGGCGTCCTGATAGAGCTCCACCAGGCGCTCGGCGTTCATGGATTTGAGTGTCTCCACGAAGTCGGTGTCGTAGGTGTCGAAGCTCAGCTCGCCGGTGACGCTCCAGCGGAGGGTGTCCGCCCGGGAGGGGGCCATATCGGTCATATGGATCACGTCGCCCTCGTTTTTGCCCACAGGGGCCATGGCGGTGAAGAGAATATCCGGGTCCTCGGAGAAATCGCCGAACATGGCCATATCGCCGGTTTCAGACCGGAAGCAGGCCACCTGGCCAGCGCCCACAGCGCCGGGATCCCGGAAGTTCAGCTCGCTGCCGTAGAAGGGGAAGTCCCGATAGATCAGACCCTCGGCATACCAGTCGGCCATGAGCTGCAGATACTCCTTGTATGCGGTTGACAACGGCCTCTGCAAGACAAATCCGGCGTCCAAGTCTATTCGGCTGCCGAAGATCGAAAAGGCAGCGAAAACCGCTTGGACACAGGTGCAATACGATAAGGCTTATGCGTATGCGAAGGAGTTCCCCAATGGGCTGGCTCTAATGCTGCTCATGGAGACAGGC
>CAJOHR010000092.1 GCA_905234425.1 uncultured Oscillospiraceae bacterium
TAGTAAGGAACTATTTCACTCCCCGCATTTTATGCGGGGCAGCGGCCGTAGGCCGCCCCGATTAAAACACTTCATGTTTTAATCAGTGAATAGTATCAAAGCAATTTCTTTACGGAGTACGCCCCGAGAGGGAGGCGGTTTTTTTGAGGTAAGAAGTTAGAGTGAATAGTGAAGAGGTGTGGAGTCCGGCTCCGCCGGACGGATTCGAATTGCAGGGGCGATGATCCATCGTCCGCCGATAACTGCCATCGCCCCTGCGGGTTTACAGCTTTCTCGTCAATCCCACGGCCAGGCCAAGGATATGAATGTTCTCCAGCTCTTCACCCTGGAAGATTTTCGGCGGGTAGGCCGGGTTTTCGGCGCTGAGGGTCACCAGTCCCGCGTGCTCGTCGAAGTAGAAGCGCTTGAGGGTGGCCTCCTCGCC
This sequence comes from uncultured Oscillospiraceae bacterium, assembly GCA_905234425.1. GTDB lineage: Bacteria > Bacillota > Clostridia > Oscillospirales > Oscillospiraceae > HGM13006. Next base: position 425 of record CAJOHR010000092.1, read on the forward strand.
GATGAGCACCGCGGCGATCTGTCCGTTGTAGACCTGGTCCTGCTGGCGGATATACACCAGGTCCCCATCGTAGATCTCCGCGCCCACCATGCTGTCCCCGCGGCACCGGAGGGCGAAGTCCGCGTGGATGTGCTCCGGCACGAACACCTGGTCCTCCACGTTCTCCACCGCCAGGATGGGCTTGCCGCAGGCGATGGTGCCCACCAGGGGGATGGTGCGCATGGCGGGCATGGGGATCACGTTTTCCGGCAGGGTCTCCGACTGGCCCAGCAGGTAGTTGAGGTCCACGGAGAAGTAGTCCGCCAGGACCTTGAGCGTGGCAATGCCGGGCTCCCGCTCGCCACGCTCGTACATATTGACGCTGCTCTTGGAGATCCCCACCTGCTGGCCCAGGGCCTGCTGGGAGATCCCCTTTTCCTGCCGCAGGGTGCGGAGACGTTCTGAAAAGTTTGACATGACATTGACCTCCCGTCAGCAGGTGCGATGCGGAATCGCTCTGTCTGAATTATACACTATTTGTGCTTATGGCACAAGGGTTATATGCACAAAATGTGTACAAAAATGACGCGCACATTTTGTGCATTTTTTCTCTGGACAGGAGAGCACAAATAGTGTATTATCCGGAGCGTAGCACACAGAATGTGCGCAAGGATGGTTCATTTGTCCAGGGAGGTGACGGTTTTTGGATGATCGGAACGGATGAAGCGGCGCTCCGGAAACAGGAGCGGCATGAGGAATTGCAGCGGGCGAAGGGCCCCTTCTGCGCCCGGTGCGGGGACTGGATCGGGGACGAGACCTGCCACGCAGTGGACGGGGACTATTTCTGCCCGGACTGCTGGGAGCGGGTCTTTCTAGTGGCTACGGAGGATGACGACGTATGTTAATGCACCTGTCATCCTGAGCGCAGCGAAGGATCTTTTTAAGATTCTTCGTCGCGTTGCTCCTCAGAATGACAGAACAACAAAAGGAGGAAGGTACATGAACGTAAAAACCCTGCCGGGGACGCCGAAGCCCCGGGACATTCAGTGGATGCGGGAGGATCTGGGCAGCGACGCCGTGGCGCTGTGGCTGCTCATGCAAATGTGGTACACCCGGCGGAAATCCGAGACCCTGGCGGCCCATCTCCGGCCTCAGTGGCTCATCACAGCCGCCTGGTACGCCCAGTGCTACCAGGAGCTGCGGATGGGGCTGCTGCCATGATGGAGGAAGCCTGGGAAAAGGTCCCTTGGGAGGACGCCAAAGCAGAGACGCAGGGCGCTTTGGAGGACGCCGAAGCACCGGAGAAATGCCGGTTAAGCAGAACCCAGTTTACCTTCTACGAGAGCTTTGCAAACGCTTTGCGGCGCATCCGAAGCAAGGAGGACAGAGCAGACGCCTACGACGTGATCGTGAACTACGCCCTCGACGGCCAGGAGCCCGATTTGGACTGCTATTCCAACGAAGTTGCCATCGTTTTTGAGCTGATCCGGCCTACTTTGGACACGTCCAGAAAGAAAGCGGCTTCCGGTCGGCTGGGCGGACAAGCAAACGGGAAGCAAACGGGAAGCAAGAAAGAGAACAAGAAAGAGAAAGAGAAAGAGAATAAGAATGAGTATGAGATTGAGTTAGAGAAAGAGAATGATATGGAGCGGCGGCGGCAGAACGCCCTGAACGCCCTGCAGCGGGGGAGAAGCCTATGATCTCGGTTGCGGAAAGCTATCTTCTGGAATATCGGGAGCTTCTCAGCCGGATCGCTTCTCTGGAGGACAAAATGGCCGAGGCGGCGGTGACGGGCGGAACCTCGGACCGGCTCTTTGGGGAAAAGGCGGACCTGTCCCGGCAGGCGGCGGCGAAAAAGGCGGAGCTGCTGGGGTTCATCCAGGGGATCGGGGACGACGGCGATCTCCGGGCCACCCGGTGGCGGACGGCCCTGCGGCTCTACTACTGCGAGCTCCTGAGCTGGGGACAGATCCGGGGCCTGCTCCGCCCGCTGGTGCTCCGAAAGGGCAGCCCGGAGCCCGATCTCCGAAAGCCTGCGGGGATCTCCAAGACGGCCATGCTGCGGGTGAGAGAGGAGGCGCTCATTGCCGCGGAGGAGGCGCTATCCAACCTGTCATTCTGAGGCCGCAAGGCCGAAGAATCTTTAAGATCCTTCGCTGCGCTCAGGATGACAGGGGTGTGTCATCTCCACTCTCCACTCTCAACTCTCCACTCTGTCATCAGACCTATGTGGACCTATGCGGTACCTTCCGCTACCTTGTGGACGCCCTTTCGCCGTGGTACCCTCATGCCGGGAAAGGAGTGAGGGGCGAATGAAAAAACGGTCCTGGCGGGAGTCGGCGGAGCTGCTGCTGGCGGGAAAGCTGGGCAAGGAACAGGCGGCGGAGCTGCTGGAGCAGTTCGGCCTGCCGAAACGGACCGATCTGACCCAGCAGGATCAGGTCCTGGCGGCCATGATCAAAAAGGCCCAGGACGGGGGCAAGGACGCGGCGGCCTTTCTGCGGGAGACCGTGGGCCAGACGCCGTCCCAGCTTGCAAAGGAGCAGGAAAAGGCGGACAAGACCCTGGACGCCCCGGACCTGAAAACCCTGACCGATCAGGAGCTGCGGCGGATGGCGGCTGCGGCGGAAATGCCGGAAACGGCGGAAGAGAGCGGCGGTCATGGACAGAAATGAGATTCTGCGAGAGCTGGCCATGCGGGAGCTTGCACGGCGAAATTACGGGGATTACCTGTGTTATGTAAACGCGCCCTTCTGGAAGCGAACGCGGCTTTCCATGTTCCTGGCGGAGAAGCTCCAGAAATTCCTGGAGACGGACACGGGGAACGCCTACGACATCCTGATCCTGGAGACGCCGCCTCAGCACGGCAAATCCATGACCGTCACCGAGGCCCTGCCCGCCTGGTATCTGGGCAGGCACCCACAGGGACGGGTCATCGAGGTCAGCTACAACGAGGACACGGGCGAGCGGTTTTTGCGGAAAAACAAGGAAAAGGTCAAGCGCTTCGGGAAGGTCCTCTTCGACGTGTCCATCGGCAAGGTGGACCGGGCGGACCACTTCGAGCTGGAGTCCGGGGGCGTCATGCTCTCCCGGGGCATCCTGTCCGGCATCACCGGCAACCCTGCGGACCTGCTGATCATCGACGACCCCATCAAGAGCCGCCAGGAGGCCGACAGCGAGACCGTCCGGGACCGGCTCTGGGGGGAATGGCTGAACTCCATGAAGTCCCGGCTGTCGGCGGGGGCCAAGGTGATCCTGATCATGACGCCCTGGCACGAGGACGACATGGCCGCCCGGATCCTCGCCGCCGAGGAGCACGCGACCCTCATCCGGCTGCCCGTGGAGGCCGGGGACCATGACCCTTTGGGGCGGCAGCCCGGGGAGCCCCTGTGTCCCGAGATCGGGAAGGGGGAAAGGTGGCTCCGGCAGTTCAAGCAGAGCTACCTCTCCGACGCCCGGGGAGGGCCGAGAGCCTGGAGCAGCCTCTACATGTGCCGCCCTGTGGCGGAGGGGGGCAACCTCGTAAAGCGGGACTGGTGGCGGTACTACGATCCGGGGGAAATCACCCGGTTCGCCACGGAGTGCATCAGCGTGGACGCCGCCTTCAAGGACGCGGACCACAACGATTATGTCTCCATCCAGGTCTGGGGCAAAAAGGGGAATGACTATTACCTCCGGTACCTCTGCAACGAGCATCTGGATTTCGCCGGGACTTTAAGGAAGATCCGGCTGGTCCGGGACTACTATCCGAACGCCCGGCGGGTGTACATCGAGGACAAGGCCAACGGCACGGCCATCATCCAGATCCTGCGCCGGGAGATGACGGGGGTGATCTCCGTGGAGCCCCTGGGGGGCAAGGTGTCCCGGGTAAACGCCGTGAGCCCTGCCATCGAGACGGGCCATGTGCTGCTGCCCAAGGGCGCCCCCTGGCTGGAGGATTTTCTCCGGCAGTGGTCGGAGTTCCCGGCGGGGAAGCACGACGACATGGTGGACGCCGCCACCCAGGCCCTTTCCCGCATGGTCTGCGCCTGGGGCGGGCAGGACCCCGGGCCGGAGCCCGATTGGGAGCGGGAGCTGTACCTCGGGGAGCGGGCGGACAGTCCCTATATGTAGGGGCGGCGGTCGATCGCCCCTACGGATTTGAACTCGACAAATCGGGATTTGCGGCGGTCATTGACCACCCCTGTCATTCTGAGGAGCGCAGCGACGAAGAATCTTTACGTCACCCGGGAAGGAAAGATCCTTCGCTGCGCTCAGGATGACAGGGGTAGA
>CAJOHR010000093.1 GCA_905234425.1 uncultured Oscillospiraceae bacterium
TGATTTTCCTCTGCACCTGTCCCAAGTCCAACTCGGCGGCATGCGCCATCGACGCGGCCATGGCGGACCTTCAAAAGGGCGAATACGGCGAGGTCCCCGCCCATCTCCGTGACAGCCACTACAGCGGCGCCAAAAAGCTGGGGCGGGGACTGACATATCAGTATCCGCATGACTTTGAAAATCACTATGTCAGGCAGCAATATTTGCCTGACGCCATCCGGGACCGGGTATACTATCAATACGGCCCCAACAAGATCGAGCAGGCCGCCAAAACCTACTGGGACATGGTGAAGGGAAATCAGACGTAGCTTGGCTCCCCGGCATAGCGCCAGTTGCTCACGGAACCGGACTCCCGGAAGTACCGGATGGGCATGAGGGCCTTTTCCCGGGGCAAGGTGCGGATCACAATGAGCTTCACCTTCTGCCGCTCGGGGATGATGGCCTTGATGAACACGCTGACCCGGTCTCCCGGCTGGAGGTCGCTGCGGTACTCGGCCAGCCCCGAGAGATTGGGGGTCAGCTCGATAAACACGCCGTAGTCCTTGACGCTCCGGACCACCCCCACCACCGTCTCCCCCACGGAAAACAGTCTGGCGTTCTCCTGCCAGGTGCCCAGGAGCTCCTTGTGGGTCAGGCTCAGCCGCCCCAGAGAAAGGTCCCGGGATTCGATGGCGGCGAAGATGTGCTGTCCCTCGGAGAACCGCTCCCGGCTGTGGCTGATCCGGGAGACGGAGATGTGCTCGATGGACAGCAGGGACACGTTGCCGCAGCCGATATCGCAGAAGGCCCCGAACCGGTCCAGATGGGTCACCACCGCCGGGAGAATGGTCCCCGTGGGGGTCTCGTAGAGCAGATGGTTTAAGGCCTCCTGCTGGGCCTCCCGCCGGGACAGCCGGAGCGCCGGCCGCCCGGAGGCATTGTCGGCGGCGATTCGGAAGCAGACGGGCTTCCCCACCCGGCTCAGGATGGCGATATCCCGGACGGAGCCGTCTGCAATGCCGATGGCCGTCTCCTCCCGGGGAATGATCCCCGTGCGGCCCCCCAGATCCACGATCAGGTCGTGCTCCGCCGTGGCGGACCGGGCGATCCCCTCCAGGATGGTCCCCTCGGCGTATGCCTTCCGGAGCTGCTCCCCGGTGAGGGCCGACGCCTGCTGCGCCGCCGGAAACATCCCCTCGGGATAATATGTACAGGTCATGCGTTTTCCTCCTCAAGGTTTTTATTTTTCGTGCTTTTTGGAAATCGGGATTTGCGGCGGTATGTTGTGTCATCCTGAGCGTAAGCGAAGGATCTTGAAATCGTGGATAACGCCAAGATTCTTCGTCACTTTGTTCCTCAGAATGACAGCGACGGAACAGATACATTCGCTCTATGTATGGTCCGGTTCCCCGGACCGGCGCTCACAGAAGGCGGCCGCCCATGGATTCCATCAGGGCCCTGGCGTCCCCGGAGCGGGTGTCGTCGGTGAGCACGGAGACCAGGCTTCCCCCCTCCGGCGCGGTGACGCCGTTCTCCGCCATGACCGGCAGGGCGCCCATGACGCCGTTGCCCATGGTGTTGCCCCCCACGGCCCCGTAGGGATAGGCCACCAGCAGCTTGTCCCCGATGAGGGGCGCCGCGGGACGGCGGTCGCTGGAGACGATATAACCCCTGCGCCGGAGCCGCTCGGCGGCCTGCCGGGCGTCGTAGGGGGTCTTGAATTCGCCTGTGACGGTAATGGACATATCGCTTCACTCCTTCGGCCCTATTGTTGCCGAAGATTTGAGGTCTTATGCGCGAAGCGGTATTCATTCTGTCATTGTAACTGCTTCAGTCGCTTGTGTCATCCTGAGCGTAAGCGAAGGATCTTGAAATCGTGGATAACGCCAAGATTCTTCGTCACTTTGTTCCTCAGAATGACAGCGACTGAACAGATACCTGTCATTCTGAGGCCCCAAGGCCGAAGAATCTGAAAGCTCCTTCGCTGCCCCTCAGGATGACATATCAGACAACCCAGGTTCAATCATGTGAGGTGATCCCTATGGACGTGCGCGTGGGCGACGTGCTCGTGATGAAAAAGCAGCATCCCTGCGGCTCCAGGGAATGGTCCGTTCTGCGGACGGGCATGGACTTCCGGCTGAGGTGTCTTATCTGCGGCCGGGAGGTCATGGGCCCCAGAGCCAAGCTGGAAAAGAGCATCCGGGAGATCCGCCGTCCGGAGGACCCCGACGACAAAAAGGAGTGATTCCCATGGATGATAAGAAAAAGTTCTGGTCAGGCCGGATCCGGGACGCGGCGCCCTACGTCCCCGGCGAGCAGCCCAAGGACAAAAAGTACGTGAAGCTCAACACCAACGAGAACCCCTATCCCCCGTCTCCCAAGGTGGCGGAGGCCGTGGCGGCCGTGGCCAGGGGGGACCTGCGGCTCTATCCCGACCCGGAGTGCGCCGATCTGCGGCGGGCCATCGGGGAATTCTACGGCCTCACGCCCGATCACGTCTTTGTGGGCAACGGCTCCGACGAGGTCCTGGCCTTCTCCTTCCTGGCCTTCACGGATTCGGAGACCCCCGCCGTGTTCCCCGACGTGACCTACAGCTTCTACCCGGTCTACGGGGAATTCTTCGCCGCCCCCTGCCGCATTGTCCCCGTCCGGGAGGATTTCACGATCCCTCTGGAGGAACTGCAAAAGGACGACGGCACCGTGGTCCTGACGAACCCCAACGCCCCCACGGGCATCTGCCTGGGGCTTACGGACGTGCGGCGCATTCTGGAGGCGAACCCCCATCACGTGGTGATCCTGGACGAGGCCTACATCGACTTCGGCGGGGAATCGGCGATGAAACTGCTGCCGGAATACGAAAACCTGCTGGTGGTGCAAACCTTCTCCAAGTCCCGGTCCCTGGCCGGGCTCCGGGTGGGCTATGCCCTGGGCAGCCCCGGTCTGATCGCCGCCCTCACCGCCGTCAAGGACTCGGTGAACTCCTACACCCTGGACCGGTTGGCATTAGCCGCCGCCAGGGCCTCGGTGGAGGACCGGGATTACTTCTATGATACATGCGCCGCCATAGCGAAAACCCGCGAAAAAACGGCGGAGAAATTAAAATCTCTGGGCTTCACCGTCCTGCCCTCCAAGGCCAACTTCGTGTTCGCCGCCCACGAAACCGCCCCCGGGAAGGTCCTGTTCCGGGCCCTTCGGGATCGGGGGGTCCTGGTCCGCTATTTCGACAAGCCCCGGATCGACAATTTCCTCCGGATCACCATCGGCACCGACGGGGAAATGGAGATTCTGCTGAAAACCCTGGCGGACATTCTGGAGGACCTCAAATGATCGAATACGAACCTCCCGTATACCGGCCCCCCGGAGAGTGGCGGAGCTTTCTCGTCCAGGCCACCATCGGATGCAGCCACAACGGGTGCACCTTCTGCGGCATGTACAAGTCGAAAAAATTCCGGGTGCGCCCTCTGGACGACATTTTGTGGGATATCCGCTCCACGGCGGCCATGTTCAATCAGTTCGAAAAGGTCTTTATCTGCGACGGCGACGCCATCGCCATGGACACGGAGGCCCTTTTGACCATTATTAAGGAAATCAAAAAGGACTTTCCCAAGTGCCGCCTGATCTCCACCTACGCCGGGCCCATCAGCACGCTCAAAAAAACGCCCGAAGAGCTGCGGCTGCTCCGGGAGGCGGGTCTTGGCCGGGCCTATCTTGGCATTGAGACGGGCATGGACAGCCTGCTGAAGGAGGTCAACAAGGGCGTAAACCGTGAGGAAATGCTCCGGGCCGGGACGAATCTCCGGGAGGCGGGCATCGACCTCTGGGGCATCGTCCTCATCGGTCTGGCAGGCCGGGAAAAATCCTTGGAAAACGCCCGGGAGACCGCCGCGATTGTCAGCGAAATGAAGCCGAATCACCTCTCCGCCATGAACTACACCCCGGTGGAGGGCACAAAAATGGGCAACCAGGCCCTGCGGGGGGAATTCCAGGTCCTTTCCGCCGAAGAAAGCCTTCGGGAGACGGCGGAGCTGATCCGAAGCCTGGACGTGACGGACATGCACTTCACCTCGGACCACGCCTCCAACTACCTGCCCCTGAAGGGCACCCTCCGGGAGGACCGTGAAAAGCTGCTCCGGCTCATCGACGGCGCTTTGCACGGAGAGGTGGCCATTCGAAGCGAGGAAATCCGGGGACTGTAGTACAGTAGAGCGTGAAGCGTTGCGCCTGCGGCGCGAAGGAGGTTGTTATCCATGAGAAGATCCGGCATGAGCCTTGCCCTCCTGCTGATCGTGGCGCTGATCGTGGCCTGGCTGGTCATGCGCCAGATGGGCGGGAACGCATCCGCGTCCCAGACCGCCGATACCGGCGGCTATTCCGACCTGGTGGACCAGGCCCAAAACGCCGTGGACGCCATCAACGGCCGGATCACCATCCCCGAGGAATAAAAATCCAATCCGTCCCGCAGGGACACAACCACTCTTCACTCTTCACTTTTCACTCTTCACTCTTCACTCTTCACTCTTCACTCTTCACTCTTCACTCTTCACTCTTCACTCTTCACTCTTCACTCTTCACGCTTCACTCTTCACTCTTCCCTGAATAACCGGGCGGTTCGCTCTGAACCGCCCGGTTATTCCCTATTCCCCCATGCCCGTTTCGCGGGCTTTCTTTTTTTG
>CAJOHR010000094.1:0-1001 GCA_905234425.1 uncultured Oscillospiraceae bacterium
GAACGTTGAAGAAATCGGCGCCCATAATGTCCATCTTGTTGACATAGATCATACGGGGAACGCCGTAGTGGTCGGCCTGACGCCAGACCGTCTCGGACTGGGGCTCCACGCCGCCCTTGGCGCAGAGGACCGTGACCGATCCGTCGAGCACACGCAGAGAGCGCTCCACCTCCACGGTGAAGTCCACATGGCCCGGGGTGTCGATGATGTTGATACGATGGGAATCGTACTGATGGTTGGAACCGTTCCAGAAACACGTGGTGGCGGCGGAGGTGATGGTGATGCCGCGCTCCTGCTCCTGGGCCATCCAGTCCATGGTCGCGGTACCCTCATGGGTCTCGCCGATCTTATGGTTGACGCCGGTGTAATACAGGATCCGCTCGGTGGTGGTCGTCTTACCGGCGTCGATGTGCGCCATGATACCAATGTTTCTGGTCTTTTCCAGGGATGTCTTTCTTGGCATAAACGCGCTCCTATCTCCTTACCAACGGTAGTGAGAGAACGCCTTGTTGGCCTCTGCCATACGGTGGGTTTCCTCACGTCTCTTGACCGCGCTGCCCGCGTTGTTGCAGGCGTCCATGATTTCGCCGGCCAGTCTTTCTTTCATCGTCTTCTCGCTGCGCTTGCGGCTGAATGTGGTCAGCCACCGGAGACCCAGGGTCTGCCGCCGCTCGGGACGGACCTCCATGGGCACCTGATAGGTGGCGCCGCCCACACGGCGGGCCTTGACCTCCAGGGTCGGCATAACATTTTCCATCGCCTGCTGGAAGGCCTCCAGGCCGCTCTTGCCGGTCTTCTGCTCCACGATCTCAAACGCATCGTAGACGACCTTCTGAGCGACGCCCTTCTTGCCATCGAGCATGACGCTGTTGATGAGCTTTGTAACCAGAACCGAATTGTATACGGGATCCGGGAGAACTTCTCTCTTCGGAACATTACCTCTTCTGGGCACTTCGCTTCCCTCCTTCATAGTATGATTTCATAGGTACTTCAAAGGTCCG
>CAJOHR010000094.1:1047-5695 GCA_905234425.1 uncultured Oscillospiraceae bacterium
CCTTGCGCGTATCGCGCAAAATTCATGATTGGGATCGGACTGCGATCACTTCTTGCCGGCCTTGGGCCGCTTGGCGCCGTACTTGCTGCGGGCCTGCATGCGTCCCTGGACGCCCTGGGTATCGAGGGTGCCGCGGATGATGTGGTAACGCACACCGGGCAGATCCTTGACACGGCCGCCGCGGATCAGCACCACAGAGTGCTCCTGCAGGTTGTGGCCCACGCCGGGAATGTAGGCGGAGACCTCGTAGCCGTTGGTCAGACGCACACGGGCGATCTTACGAAGCGCCGAGTTGGGCTTCTTGGGGGTGGTGGTACGCACGGCGGTGCACACGCCTCTCTTCTGGGGAGAAGACAGATCGGTGGGCACGTTCTTCAGGGTGTTCAGGCCCTTCTGAAGTGCAGGCGCCGTGGACTTGAAGGTGACCTCCTCCCGGCCCTTTCTGACAAGCTGGTTAAAAGTAGGCATATTGTTCCTCCTTTCTCAAAAAATATGTTTTTATATCCTACAGGCGGATCGCCTGAAGAAATCGTGAGGGTTCAGGCCCCGGTGTTTTCGATCAGGGCCGCTACGGCGGCGCCCACCTCGATGCCGCAGGCCTTTCCCAGCGCTTCCATGCTGGGAGCCTCCTCCAGCTCCACGCCCTGGTCCCGGCACTGGGCCACAACGGGGTCCACCAGTCTGGGGTCCGCGTCCAGGGCCACAAAGACCTTTCTGGCCCGTCCGTCGGAGAGCGCTTTTTTGAGCTGCTTGATGCCCACGATCCTGTCTTTGGTGTCTAGCTCGGCGAGCATACCGCCGCCTCCTTCCGCGGCTGCTGAGAGGTTCCCGACCCCTGCAAAAGGGCGCACCTCGCCCTGCCGCAAACGAAGAGATTATACCAGAATTATACCCTGCCGTCAAGCATTTCATGCATATCATCTTGCATAAAATCCTCCGCACACGCATATGCGGCCTCCGGCAAAAAGCCGGAGGCCGCCGGAACGTTTCCTTAGGGAAACGCTGAATAAAGAACGGTGTGCGGATTGGCGAGCAGATTTTTTCTCTGATAATGTCGAAAAATCGCAGGAATACTTTGTGTATTTCAAGATTTTGAGACGAAATCAGAGGGAAAATCTGCCTCCAGGACGTGCGCCGGGATTTAATCAGCGTTTCCTTAGAACGTCTCGTTGTCGATCATATCCTGGGTGACCATGGATTCCGGCGTCACGCCCAGCTCATAGTCCCGGTACACGGACATGCCCGCGCCGGCGGGGATGAGCTTGCCGATGATGACGTTCTCCTTCAGGCCCTCCAGGGGATCGATCTTGCCCTTGATGGCCGCGTCCGTCAGGACCTTGGTGGTCTCCTGGAAGGAGGCGGCGGACAGGAAGGATTCCGTGGACAGGGACGCCTTGGTGATGCCCATGAGCACCAGGCTCTTGGTCGCGGGCTGAAGATCCGTCTCGCCCGCGTCGATCCGGCGCTGCACGGCGGCGTTGGCGTCTTCAAACTCGAAGACATCCACAGTGGACCCGGTGAGAAGATCGGTGTCGCCGGCGTCCTCCACCTTCACCTTCCGCATCATCTGGCGGACGATGATCTCAATGTGCTTGTCGTTGATATCCACGCCCTGCTGACGGTACACCGCCTGAACCTCCTGGATCAGGTAGTTGTAGACCGCCTCCAGGCCGGCGATGCGGAGCACGTCGTGGGGGCTCAGGGAGCCGTCGGTGAGACGGTCGCCCCGCTCCACCCGGTCGCCCTCGGTGACCTTCAGGCTCAGGTTGTGGGGGATCTGATAGGTTTTCACTTCGCCGTCGTCGGCGGTGATGCTCACAGGCCGGTAGGCGCCTCTGGCGGACTCGTCGATGGAGATCCTGCCGGAGATCTCGGCCAGCTGACCGATGCGCTTGGGCTTCCGGGCCTCGAAGAGCTCCTCAACACGGGGCAGGCCCTGGGTGATATCGTCGCCGGCCACGCCGCCGGTGTGGAAGGTACGCATGGTGAGCTGGGTGCCCGGCTCGCCGATGGACTGAGCCGCGATGGTGCCGACGGCCTCGCCCAGGTTGACCTCCTCGGAGGTGGCCAGGTTCATGCCGTAGCATCTGGCGCAGACGCCGCTGCGGGCCTTGCAGCCAAGGACCGTACGGATGCGGACGGAATGGATGCCGTGGGCCTCCAGGACCTTGGCGTCCTCCTCCATCATCAGATGATCCTTGGAGATGACCACCTCGCCGGTCTCGGGATCGCACACGTCATGGATGGGATACCGGCCGCGGATCCGATTCCCGAAGGAATCCACCACGCTGCCGCTCTCCTCCACGATCTCGGCGACCTCGATGCCCTCCTCGGTGCCGCAGTCCTTCTGCCGGATGATGATGTTCTGGGCCACGTCCACCAGACGCCGGGTCAGATAACCGGAGTCCGCGGTACGGAGGGCCGTATCGGTCAGGCCCTTCCGGGCGCCTCTGGAGGCGATGAAATACTCCAGCACAGACAGGCCTTCCCGGAAGTTGGACTTGATGGGGATTTCAATGGTCTTACCGGCGGTGTTGGCCATGAGGCCGCGCATGCCTGCCAGCTGACGGATCTGGCTCATGGAGCCACGGGCGCCGGAGTCGGCCATCATATAGATGGGGTTGAACCGGCCCAGGTTGTTCTGGAGGGCGTCGGAGACCTGGTTGGTGGTCTCCTCCCACTGGGCCACGGTCAGGCGGTAGCGCTCGTCGTCGGTGATGAAGCCCCGCTTGTACTGCCGGTCGATCTTCACCACTTCCTTCTCCGCCTCGGCAACCAACGTGTACTTGGCCTCGGGGATGGTCATATCGGCGATGGAGACCGTCAGGGCGGCCAGGGTGGAGTGCTTGTAGCCCAGGGCCTTCACGTTGTCCAGCATCTCCGTGGAGATGGTGAAGCCGTGCTTCCGGATGCACTTGTCGATGATGGCGGACAGGGCCTTCTTGCCCACGGTGAAGCCCACCTCCAGGTCCAGGCACTTCTCCGGATCGTTCCGGTCCACATAGCCCAGGTCCTGGGGGATGGCGTTGTTGAAGATCAGACGGCCCACGGTGGCGTCCACGATCCGGGTGACGGGCTGGCCGCTGACCTCGCCGGACATGCGGACCTTGATGGGCGCGTGGAGCCCCACGGCCTTGGCGTCGTAGGCCAGCATGGCCTCATCGGCGGAGGAGAACACCTTGCCGGTGCCGATCTCCTCCTCCTTGACGATGGTCAGGTAGTAGGTGCCCAGGATCATATCCTGGGTGGGCACGGTGACGGGCTGGCCGTCCTGGGGCCGGAGCAGGTTGTTGGCCGAGAGCATGAGCACCCGGGCCTCCGCCTGGGCCTCGGCGCTCAGGGGCACGTGAATGGCCATCTGGTCGCCGTCGAAGTCGGCGTTGAAGGCGGTGCAGCAGAGGGGATGGAGCTTCAGGGCCCGGCCCTCCACCAGCACAGGCTCAAAGGCCTGAATGCCGAGACGGTGCAGGGTAGGCGCCCGGTTCAGCATGACGGGCCGGTCCTTGATGACGTATTCCAGGGCGTCCCAGACCTCGGGCTTGCCCTTGTCGATCATCTTCTTGGCGGATTTGATGTTGTTGGCGGCGCCGTCCTCCACCAGCTTCTTCATAATGAAGGGCCGGAACAGCTCCACGGCCATCTCCTTGGGGACGCCGCACTGATAGAGCTTGAGTTCGGGGCCCACCACGATGACGGAACGGCCGGAGTAGTCCACCCGCTTGCCCAGCAGGTTCTGACGGAACCGGCCCTGCTTGCCCTTGAGCATGTCGCTGAGGGACTTCAGCGCCCGGTTGTTGGCGCCGGTGACGGCGCGGCCCCGGCGGCCGTTGTCGATGAGGGCGTCCACCGCCTCCTGGAGCATCCGCTTCTCGTTGCGGATGATGATGTCCGGGGCGGAGAGCTGAATGAGCCGTTTCAGGCGGTTGTTCCGGTTGATGACCCGGCGGTAGAGATCGTTCAGGTCCGAGGTGGCGAACCGTCCGCCGTCCAGCTGGACCATGGGCCGGATCTCCGGCGGGATCACCGGCAGCACGTCCATAATCATCCAGGCGGGGTTGTTGCCGGAGAGCCGGAAGGCCTCCACCACCTCCAGCCGTTTGATGATCCGCAGCTTCTTCTGGCCGCTGGCCTTCTTGAGATCCGCCCGGAGCTCTGCGGAGAGGGCCTCCAGATCCAGCTCGGCCAGAAGCTCCTTCACAGCCTCCGCGCCCATGCCGGCCTTGAAGTCGTCCTCGTACTTCTCCCGCATGTCCCGGTATTCCTTCTCGGTCAGGACCTGATATTTTTTCAGCGGGCAGTCGCCGGGGTCCACCACGATATAGGCGGCGAAGTACAGCACCTTCTCCAGGATCCGGGGGCTCAGATCCAGGATCAGGCCCATCCGGGAGGGGATGCCCTTGAAGTACCAGATGTGGCTGACGGGGGCGGCCAGCTCGATGTGGCCCATGCGCTCCCGGCGCACCTTGCTTTTGGTGACCTCCACGCCGCAGCGGTCGCAGATGCGGCCCTTGTAGCGGATCTTCTTATACTTGCCGCAGTGGCACTCCCAGTCCTTGGTGGGTCCGAAGATCTTTTCGCAGAACAGGCCGTCCCGCTCGGGCTTCAGGGTGCGGTAGTTGATGGTCTCCGGCTTTTTGACCTCGCCGTA
>CAJOHR010000095.1 GCA_905234425.1 uncultured Oscillospiraceae bacterium
GCGTGTGCTGAAGCTCAAGGTCATCGAGCTGAAGACCGATCCCCAGCTCATGGGCGCTCTCGGCGCCGCGGAATACGCCCGGCAGAAGGGCCTGGCCAGGGCATAAGGAGAAACGGATATGGATAAGCTGTTGGGACTTGCCGCCGATGTGGCGAAGGGGCTCCTTCCCGTGGCGGCGGATATGGCGAAGACCGTGCTGAACGCCGGCCTGAAGCTGGCGGGGAGCCTTGGAAAGCTGGGACTTTCCGCCGTGAAGAGCAGAGGAACGAAAAAGCTCCTTCACAAGGGCAGGAAGGTCCTGCGGATAACCGCGCTGGCCTCCGGGTGCGTGATGGTGCTGTCCATCGCGGGTCTTGTGCTGAGCCACAGAAAATGACTTTTGACCCAACGAAGCAATGGCCGCCGGCGGGCGGTCATTGCTTCGTGTTGTGAATGTCGGGGAAAAGGCGTATAATAACCGCAAATTATCCCAGGGAGGCGAGATACCATGGAAAAGCGGGAATTCAAGGCAGAGTCGCGGCGGCTCCTGGATCTGATGATCAACTCCATCTACACCCACAAGGAGATCTTCCTCCGGGAGATCATCTCCAACGCGTCCGACGCCATCGACAAACTCTTTTACCGGAGCCTGACGGACGACAGCGTGGGCCTGGTGCGGGAGGATTTCGAGATCCGCCTGACCCTGGACAAGGAGGCCCGCACCCTCACCGTATCCGACAACGGCATCGGTATGGACGAGGAGGACCTCGTGGCAAACCTGGGCGTCATCGCCGCCAGCGGCTCCCAGCGCTTCCGGCAGGAGCTGGAGGACGCGGAGGCCTCGGATACCGATATCATCGGCCAGTTCGGCGTGGGCTTCTATTCCGCCTTCATGGTCAGCGACCATATCACCGTCATAACGAAGAAGTACGGCTCTGACCGGGCGTACCGCTGGCAGTCTGACGGGGTGGACGGCTATACCGTCGAGCCCTGGGAGCGTGAGTCCGCGGGCACGGACGTTATCATGCACATACGGCCGGACGGGGAGGAGAAGGACGAGTTCGACCGCTACCTGCGGGAGTACACCATTTATAAGCTGGTGAAGAAATATTCCGACTATATCCGATTCCCCATCCGGATGCTCATGCCCCAGCCCAAGCTCAAGGAGGGCAGTACGGAGGAGAACCCGGAGTTCGAGGAGGTCTTTGAGCTGGAGACCTTCAACTCCATGGTCCCCCTGTGGCAGCGGCGGAAGGGGGAGGTGACCCGGGAGGAGCAGGACGCCTTCTATCAGGAGCATTACGGCGATCCGGAGCCGCCCCGGTCAGTCCTCACGGTCTCGGCGGAAGGCGCCGTCACCTACAGGGCGCTGCTGTATATCCCCTCCCGGGCTCCGGGGACCTACGGCACGGACGATTTCCGGCCGGGGCTCGAGCTGTATTCCAGCGGCGTGCTCATCATGGACCGGTGCCCGGACCTGCTGCCCGAGGAGTTCAACTTCGTCCGGGGCGTGGTGGAGTCCCCGGACCTGAATCTGAACATCTCCCGGGAACTCCTGCAGCATGACCGGCAGCTGAAGCTCATCGCGTCGAACCTGGGGAAAAAGATCAAGGCGGAGCTTCTTCGGATGCTGCGGGATCAGCGGGAGGAGTACGAGGGATTCTGGCAGAGCTTCGGCCGCCAGCTGAAGATATGCGCCCTGGACGATTATGGCGCGAAGAAGGAAGCCCTCCAGGACCTGCTGCTGTTCTACTCCTCGCACGGCTTGAAGCTGACGACCCTGGGAGAGTACGTCTCCCGGATGCCGGAGGAGCAGAAATACATCTACTATGCCGCCGGGAACACCCTGGAGGGCATCGACCGAATGCCCCAGATGGAGACCCTCAAGGAGCACCGGATGGAGATCCTGTACTTCATCGACCGGACGGACGAGGTAGTCTCCGACATGTTCCGGAGCTACGGCGGCAAGCCCTTCCGCTCCGCGGTGGACGGGGACCTGGAGCTGGAGGACGGGAAGAAGGACGAGACAGAGGCCTATCAGGAGGCGTTCCGTTTTATCAAGGACAGCCTGGGGGACAGGGTAACGGAGGTGAAGGCCTCCACCCGGCTCAGGTCCCATCCCGTGTGCCTAAGCTCCGGGACGGGCATCACCTTCGACATGGAGAAATACTTCTCCGCCGTGAAGCCGGAGCTGGGTATGAAGGCCAAGCGCATCCTCGAGATCAATGTGGACCACCCGGCGTTCCTGGCCTTCGAGACAGCCCGGATCGTCGCCCCGGAGAAGGCGAAGAAATACGCCGAGATCTTCTATCACCAGGCCCTGATGATCGCGGGCCTGCCCATCCCTGACCCGTCGGAATACACGGACCTGCTCTGCTCCCTGTGGTGACGGGATAACGCAATACCGGAGGCGCGGCCGCGAAAGCCATGCCTCCGGTGTTTTTTCGTTTTTGTCATTCCCCGAAGAGGGGCGTGGAGAAATATCGCTCGGCGGTGTCCGGCAGGACGGTGACGACGATCTTGCCGGGACCCAGCTTCTTGGCCAGCTTCAGAGCCGCGGCCACGTTGGTGCCGCTGGAGATGCCCACCATGAGGCCCTCTTCCCGGGCGAGACGCTTGGCGGTCTCGATGGCCTCCTCGTCCGTCACCACGTAGATATCGTCGTAGATCTCCCGGTTCAGGATGGCGGGGATGAGACCGTCGCCGATGCCCATCTGCATGTGGGTGCCGATGGTGCCTCCGGCCAGGATGGCGGCGTTTTCCGGTTCCACGGCCCAGATCTCGATGTCGGGGTACTGGGCCCGGAGGACCTCGCCGATGCCGGTGATGGTGCCGCCGGTGCCGATGCCGGAGCAGAAGCCGTGGATGGGCCCCTCCACCTGGTGCATGATCTCCAGGGCGGTGTGCTTTTTGTGGGCAAGGGTATTGTCCGGGTTCTCGAACTGCTGGGGGACGAAGACCCGGGGGTCCTTCTCCCGCATGCGCAGGGCGGTCTGCAGGCACTCGTCGATGCAGGCGCCGATATCCCCGGCGTCGTGGATGAGCCTGACCTCCGCGCCATAGTGCCGGATGAGCTTGCGGCGCTCCTCGCTGACGGAGTCGGGCATCACGATGATGGTGCGGTAGCCCTTTACAGCCCCCACGAGGGCGAGGCCTATGCCCTGGTTGCCGCTGGTGGGCTCCACGATGATGGTATCGGGCCCGATGAGTCCCGCCTTCTCCGCCTGGCGGATCATGTTCAGGGCGGTGCGGGTCTTGATGGAGCCGCCCACGTTCAGGGCTTCCATCTTCACGTATATCTCCGCGCTGTCGGGCTCCGGCATGCGGGTCAGTCGGATAAGAGGCGTGTGGCCCACGGCCTCCAGGATGTTGTCATATACCATGTCATGTCTCCGAAAATGATCGTTTCAGTCCCCAAGGGGCCGAAGGGCATTGTACAACGGGGAGGGGGGCGCTGTCAAATGACAAAAACGTCCCGGCGCCGGAAAGAGCGTCGGGACGGTGGTTTTGAGAAGAGATCATTCCGTGGTGTGCTTTTCTTTGCCGAAGTGGAGCTCCTTCATGCCCTCCACCTCGTCGCAGATGGGCTTTAATTGGCAGGAGCCGCAGTCCGTGGGCATGCCCTCCAGGATCTTCGTCAGGGACATGGTGATGTCCTTCACGTTCTTCGCCAACTTCTTCGCCTCGGCGTAGTCGGCGTCCGGGGCGGTGATGAAGAGCATCTTCACGTTCAGGATGTTGGTGTTTTTCTTGTACTGGCGGATGAAGTCCGCGCCGATGCGCCGGAAGCTCACGCCGCTCTTCACGGCCTCTCTGCTGATGCGGACCTGCTCCCGATTGCTCTCGGAGCTGGTGCGGATCATGTACCCCTTGGGGAAGACATGGTACTTCACGAAGTCCATGTCCTGGATGGCGCGGAAGGCCTGTTCGGTATCGGTCTCGTCGTCACTTTCGATGTCTCCCACCCGCAGGAGGGTGATGCGGACATAGTCGCAGTCGCCCCTGATCTGCCCCAGATCAGGACCGTACACCAGGATCTCGTCCCTGTCGATGAGCTTGGGACTGGTGGTGACGCAGGTGAAGTTCACGGCGTTCCGGTTTCCGCCTCCCAGCTCATATGCTGCGTCCTTGAGCATGATGAGCTGGAACTCGCCGGTGTCCGGCCACGCATCCCGGGGATCATAGGCATACCGCCGGGGTTCGGCGGAGCCGCCCAGCGCCTCCGCCTTCTCGATGATGGGATTATATAGGTCCATATGGTCAACCTTATGTTACAATTTCGGGATCGCCACCGGGCAGGGGAGACCGTGCCTGACCGCGCGCCGGGTGCGAAAAGCGGATAATCAGAACTTGATATCCTGTTTCTTGCGGTCGAAGATCCGGTTCACCTGTACATAGGCCCAGCCCAGGAGCTTCTGGTCCAGGTTCCACTGGTAGACCACGTACAGAATGCCCACGACCACCGCCAGGATCTTGATGAGCTTCCACAGGATCTTGAAAAGTTGTTTCATGGTGTTGGCTCCTTTCGGATGGTCAGGCTCTGGCCAGGCCCTTCTGCCGGGCGTATTCCGCGGCGCCGAGAGCGCCCATGAGCTGGGGATCGGTCTTCAGCTCGATGACCTTGAGCTTCAGCACACGC
>CAJOHR010000096.1:0-4248 GCA_905234425.1 uncultured Oscillospiraceae bacterium
ATGGGCGGCGGTCCCGGTGGTATGGGCGGTCAGCCCGGCAGCCCCGGCCGTATGAGAAGCACCGAAAGCGGCTTGTCCGATTCTTCGGATAACAGCACTTATGAGGCGCAGACCGGCGGCGTCTCCCTGACAGCCGGCAGCGCCATCACAATTCGCGACGCCTCCGGAAACACGATTTACAGCGCCAAAGCCAGAAGAAACGCCAATTCCGTGGTGTTCTGCTCCGACAAGATCACCTCTGGCAATACCTACACGCTGAACGGTACTGTCACCGCCACCGCATCCAGCGGCCAGGGCGGCACGGCAGGCGGCCCCGGGAACCAGCCCGGCGGCATGACGCCTCCCGAGAACGGCACAGAACCTCCGGAAAAGCCGGAGGATCCCCGGCAGGAAGCGATCCCCGGCGGCAGCGAGGAACAGAATCCCCCGCCGGAAACACAGCCGGCCCCTTCGGAGACGTCCGGCACAACCGAATCCATAGAGAGCACAGGCTTTTCCGATGTGCCCGCGAAGGCCTGGTATGCCTCCGCTGTGGCCTTCGTCCGGGAGCATGGCATGATGAACGGCGTCGGAAACGGGCAGTTCTCCCCCAACACGGAGCTGACCCGGGCCCAGGCCGCGCAGATCCTATACAACATCGCCGGAAACGGCGAAACGGTATCCGGCGGCAGCTTCACCGACGTTCCCGCCGGAAGCTGGTACGCCGACGCCGTGAACTGGGCCGCGTCCAAGGGCCTTGTGGAGGGCAGCGGCAACCGCTTCTATCCCAATGAGAACATCACCCGGGAGCAGCTTGCGGCGATCCTGTATCGCTTTGCAAAGACCTTGGATTTCACCTATGCGCCCAGCGCCGATCTCAGCCGCTACGATGACGCCGCCAGCGTCAGCCGTTACGCCGCCGAGGCCATGGCCTGGGCCGTGGGAAACGGTGTGATCGAGGGCGCGACCACGACCACGCTCTCGCCCCAGGGTACTGCCACCCGAGCCCAGATGGCTCAGATGCTACAGAACTTCTATATGCAGTTTGCGTAAAAACATGGAGGTATCAGAATGCTGCAATCCATTATCACAGGAACGGAGATCACCCTCACATCCTTTCTGATCTGCACCGCGGTCTCCCTGGTGCTGGGCGTGCTCACAGGCGCCCTGTGTATGTACAAGAATAAATCCTCCCAGAGCTTTGTCATTGCCCTGGCCGTGCTGCCCGCGGTGGTCCAGGTGATCATCATGCTGGTCAACGGCAATATCGGCACCGGCGTGGCTGTGGCGGGCGCCTTCGGACTGGTTCGCTTCCGGTCCGCCTCCGGCAGCGCCAGAGAGATCAGCCTGATTTTCCTGACCATGGCCATGGGCCTGGCCACCGGCATGGGCTATGTGGTTTTGGCGGCTCTGCTGTTTGTCATTATGGCAGTCTTCCTGCTGCTGCTCCAGGCTGCGCGCTTCGGCGCGGGACAGGCGGACGAGCGGGACCTGAAAATCACCATCGGCGAAAACCTCGACTACGACGGCCTCTTCGACGACCTGTTCGAGACCTACACCCGTTCCGCGGAGCTGAGCCGGGTGAAAACCACCAACATGGGCACGCTCTACGAGCTGGAATACAAGATCGTTATGAAGGACCCTCACAACACCAAGCAGTTTCTCGACGAGATCCGTTGCCGCAACGGCAATCTGAATATCGTCTGCGGCAAGCCGGTCACCAGGGAAGCGCTCTGATTTCCGGAAGGAGCAACGCACATGAAACGATGGATTCTTTTGATCCTGGCCCTGCTGCTGGCGGCGATCCCGCTGCTGCCCCTGACAGGCTGCGGCGCGTCGGCCGGGGAATCCCGGAGCGAAGCCGTCAGTGACAGCGAGCTGCCGGCGGTGACCTCAGAGCTTCAAATGTATGTGTTTTCCGCCGGAAAGGCCGACGCCATGCTGCTGACGACGGAGCATGGAACGGTCCTGGTGGACTGCGGGGAGAAGGGCTTCGGCCAGGAGATCCTCAGCTATCTGGAAGCTCAGGGAATCGACAAGATCGACTATCTGATCATCACCCACTTTGACCAGGATCATGTGGGCGGCGCGGCCAAGGTGATCAACAACATCTCCGTGGGCACGGTGCTCCAGAACAATTCCCCCAAGGACAGCGAGGAATATGAAAAATACCTGAAGGCGGTCACAAACGCGGGCATAGCGCCTGTGACGGTGCAGGACAGCTACGAATTCACCCTGGACGGCGTGCTGTACTCCGTGGACGCCCCGGACAAATCGGATCACATGAGCGACGACAGCAACAACGCCTCCCTGGTGGTCTCCGTCTATCACGGCACCAATTCCATGCTCCTGACGGGAGACGCCCAGACGGAGCGGCTGGAGGAGCTTTTGGAAAGCGGGATCGGAGCCTTTGACCTTCTGAAGGTGCCCCATCACGGCCGGGAGGACGAACTCATGGACGAGCTGGTTGCCGCGGTCCAGCCGAAATACGCCGTGATCACCTCCTCCGACGAGGAGCCTGAGGATCAGCAGACCTTGGCGGTCCTGGAGGAAGCGAATGTGGAGGTGTTCCTCACTAGGGTGTCCCCGGTGATCGTCCGGAGCGACGGAAAAACTATGACGGTTCAGTACGAATCGGCCTGAATGCAGATACGCCCCGGATGGAACAGGTATTCCATCCGGGGCGAAAAACCGTTTAGCGATACAGCACCTCGTGGCGCTTGGGGCCTGTGGAAACCATGGTGATGGGGAACCCGATCTCCTCTTCCAGGAAGCGCACATAGTCCCTGGCCGCCTGAGGAAGATCCTCCCAGCTTGTAACGCCCCGAAGATCGGTCTTCCAGCCGGGGAGCGTTTCATAGACGGGCCTGGCGCGATTCAGAACAGGCGTCACCGGGAAGTACCGGATCACCTCGCCGTCTACCTCGTAGCCCACGCAGACCTTTATCTCGTCCAGATAGCCCAGCACGTCCAGGCAGGTGAGCACCACGTCCGTGGCCCCCTGGACCTGGCAGCCGTAGCGGGTGGCTACGGCGTCGAACCAGCCCACCCGTCTGGGACGGCCCGTTTTCGCGCCGTACTCTCCGGCGTCGCCGCCCCGTTTCCGAAGCTCCTCCGCGGCCTCGTCAAACAGCTCGCTGACAAAGGCGCCTGCGCCCACGGCGCTGGAGTAGGCTTTCGTCACCACGTAGATCTGGTCCATGTCTCCGGGACCGATGCCTGCGCCGATGCAGCCGTAGCCTGCCAGAGTGTGGGAGGAGGTGGTCATGGGATAGATGCCGAAATCCGGGTCCTTCAGGGACCCAAGCTGGCCCTCCAGCAGGACCGTTTTTCCCTGGGCGATGGCGTCGCGGAGATACTGGTGGGTGTCGGTAATATAGTCCTTTATCTCCTCCCGCCAGTCCATTAGCTGACGGAACAGAGCCTTGGGGTCCAGGGGATCCCGGTGATAGAGGTGGACCAGAAGCGCGTTTTTGAGAGCGCAGATGTTCTCCAGGTGGGCCATAAGGCTTTCCTCGTCAAACAGCTCATTGATCTGAATGCCGTTTTTGGCGTATTTGTCCGAGTAGAAGGGGGCGATGCCTGATTTTGTGGAGCCGAAGGCGTGTCCGGCCAGCCGTTCCTCTTCGCAGGCGTCCAGCAGGATGTGATAGGGCATGAGAAGCTGGACGCGGTCGGAAATCAGGATCTTTGGGGCGGGAACACCGGCCTCGGTGAGGTCGCGGATCTCCTCGAGCAGCTCGGGAATGTCCAGCGCCACGCCGTTGCCGATCACATTCACCGTGCCCGGATTGCAGGCGCCGGAGGGGAGAAGATGCAGCGCGAATTTGCCGTAGTCGTTGATGATGGTATGGCCTGCGTTGGCCCCGCCCTGGAACCGGACCACCACGTCCGCCTGCTCGGAGAGCAGATCCGTTACCTTGCCCTTTCCCTCGTCGCCCCAGTTTGCGCCGACGATTGCTTTTACCATAGGGATACCTCCGCGGCTGGGATTCGCAACCGCCGGCGCGCCGGCGGATTTGCCTTTTCCATGTCCGCAATTATCTATGATATTATATCCGAATCCATGCGTTTTTGCAAGATGAAATGTGATTAATTGCAAATCGTGATGCGATTTCGCATGGAATTCTCCGAGGCTGACATTTGTGCCCGTATATGTTTCATGGGATTTCGTATCTGTTCAGTCGCTGTCATTCTGAGGAACAAAGTGACGAAGAATCTTGGCATTATTCACGATTTCAGGTAAAGATCCTTCGCTTACGCTCAGGA
>CAJOHR010000096.1:4268-6621 GCA_905234425.1 uncultured Oscillospiraceae bacterium
GGGAAAGGGGAGAATGCCGTGAACAGCCACGGAAAGGAGCGGGATCGGTCCGCAGCGATTTACAGGGCGATCCTGAAGCTGAAGACGCCGGAGGAGTGCTATGCGTTTCTGGAGGACCTCTGCACGGTCTCGGAGCAGATGGCCCTGGAGCAGCGATTCGAGGTTGCCATGCTGCTGGATCAGGGCAGCATCTATCAAGACGTTTTGCAGAAAACAGGCGTCAGCAGCGCCACGGTGAGCCGGGTGAAGCGCGCCCTCAATTTCGGGGCAGGTGGTTATCGTCTTGTCATGGATCGGATGAACGAGGGAGACGACCAGGCATGAGCGCCTACGGACCCCTTGCGGATTTCTATGACGCCCTGACGAAGGATGTGGACTATCCGGGATTGTATGCCTATCTCAGAGCCCATTTCCGGCGGGAGGGCGTTTCGCCCCATCGCATTCTGGATATGGCCTGCGGCACCGGCAGTCTGAGCCTCTTGTTTGCCGACGACGGCATGGAGGTTGTGGGCATGGACCTGAGCGAGGAAATGCTCGCCGCCGCCAATGAGAAGGGGAAAAATCACCCCAATCCTCCCCGGTTTCTTCCGGCGAATATGGCCGATTTCAGTCTGGACCGGCCTGTGGACGCCGCCGTGTGCATGCTGGACAGCTTCAACTATTTAACGGACCCGGCGGAAGGTGTCCGGGCGCTTCGCTGCTTTTATGACGCCCTGGGGCCCGGCGGCATGCTGGTTTTTGACGTTCGTCCCCGCCGGGCGCTCATGGACTTCGACGGTCAGGTGTTCCTGGACGAGACGGAGGATGTGCTCTGCATGTGGCGCACGGAGTTCGATCAGATGGAAAACCTCTGCTATTACGGAATGGATATTTTCATCCGTGAGGGAAATCTATGGCGCAGAGAGCAGGAGGAACACGTGGAATACGCCTATCGGCTCCGCTGGCTGCAAATGCAGATGGAGACCATAGGATTTCAGGCTGTAAAGTTCTGGGGCGACCGTGTCATGTCGCCTCCAACCGGTCATGACAGCCGGGTTTTTATCACTGCCAGAAGGGATTGATACTGTTGTCGGATAGACTGATCCGGGCTATGACCCGGGACGGATTCGTGAAGATCACCGCCGTGGACACCACCGAAATCACCCGGCGGGCCCGGGAGATCCATCATACCACCGCCGTGGCCACCGCGGCTCTTGGCCGGGTGCTGACCGCGGCCAGCATGATCGGGAATATGCAGAAGAAGGATGACGGCAGCATCACGCTGATTATCAAGGGCGGCGGTCCTCTGGGCACGCTCCTGGCCACCGCGGACCCGGAGGGAAATCCCAGAGGCTATGTGGAGAATCCGCAGATCGCGCTGATGGAGAAGTATCAGGGCAAGCTGGACGTAGGCGCTGCCGTAGGCGGCGAAGGCACCCTGACCCTGATCCGGGACCTCCACATGAAGGAGCCCTATGTGGGCACCGTGGAGCTTCTGGGCGGCGAAATCGCCGAGGACGTGGCGTCTTACTTTGTGGAGAGTGAGCAGGTTCCCACAGTCTGTGCTCTGGGCGTGCTGCTGGCCCGGGACCAGTCCGTGGAGGTCGCCGGAGGCTATCTCCTGCAGCTCATGCCCGGCGCGCCTGAGGAGCTGATCGACCGGCTGGAGCAGGCGGTCCACAGCTCCGGAACCGTCACCGGTCTTATGCAGCAGGGGAAGGGGCCTAAGGAGATCATCGAGACAGTCCTGGCCGGAATGGATGTGGAGTTCCTGGAGGAGCAGCCGATTTCCTACAAATGCTGCTGCACCCGGGACCGGGTGGAGTCCACGCTTATCAGTCTGGGCGAGAAGGAGCTCGGAGAAATCATTGCGGCGGGGGAGAATATCTCCGTAGGCTGCCAGTTCTGCGACGTTGTTTACACCTTCACGCCGGAGGAACTCCAGGCCCTTCTGGACCACGCCATCAGCTGATTTTTCAGGCGAAATATCCCGGACCTGAAAAAATATGATTTCAGCAAAAATTGTGCTTGACAAAGCAGACAACCGTGAGTATAATATCACCGTTGCTTGCGAGGGTATCTCCTTCGGCAATGCGGGAGCATAGCTCAGCTGGGAGAGCACTTGCCTTACAAGCAAGGGGTCACAGGTTCGAGCCCTGTTGTTCCCACCATTCATTTGGCCCGGTAGTTCAGTCGGTTAGAACGCTAGCCTGTCACGCTAGAGGTCGTCGGTTCGAGTCCGATCCGGGTCGCCAGCATTTTAAGCTGAGCGCTGGCTCAGCTTAAAATATGCCTCTGTAGCTCAGTCGGTAGAGCAGGGGACTGAAAATCCCCGTGTCGTTGGTTCGATTCCGACCGGAGGCACCATTGCGGG
>CAJOHR010000097.1 GCA_905234425.1 uncultured Oscillospiraceae bacterium
CTTGTTGCCTTCCGCATCCATTTCCTCGATTACATTGTCGGTTGATTTGTAGGCCCCGCCGCCCGTTCCGCTGTATTTGTATAGGTCCCGATGGAGCTGGAGGATCACAGACGGCGTGGGAGGAATGAAGTTATAATTCTCATGGATCGTATTAAGCACATCGCGGTAACCGGCGATTTCATTCTCACCACGGGTCCTGGGCGTGGTCTTATCCATGACGAGCATTTTCAGCCGGTCGTCTGAAGTGTAGATTCCCTCAATCCGATTGGAGGCCTCTGTACTTTGGATCTTTGCGATCTCGGTCAGATGCGTTACCGTATCCTTGTCCGTCTCCAGAAGCCGTATCTGCATACCCTTGTATTCGTGAATCTGGCTGAGTAGAGATACGATCTCCGGCGTCAAAAGAGCCGGGTAGGGAAGAGCGTAATCGAAAGCTCGCATGATTGCACCTCACATGGGAATCTCCATAGATTTACATTTTTGAGCATAGCACAAAGATGGGATGTTGTCAATGTCAATTTGGTCATTTCTGCGATAATGATAAAATGGATGAGCCGCCCATCGGACGGCCCACGTTCGATTTATCGGGACAACTGGTAGCCTGTGCTCCTTTGTGAAATGTATCATAACATCCCGCTGTCCGATTGTCAGGAAAACGAGACGTTTGACCCGGACGTATGGAACGGAGCACAAGAAAAAAGAGCCAGTCCAACCACGACACAAAAGTTGTCGCCGAGGACTGGCTTCGAGCTTCCCCCAGGAAGTTTGCCATTATTTTGCCATTGTAAAACGTTCTTTTTCGTTCCTTTTTGGTATAGGTTGGTCACTAGGTTGGTCACCGAAAAAGGATAAAGAAAAAAGCCTTAAAACCGCTTGATTTTCAACGGTTTCAAGGCTTGGTGGGGGATGGTGGATTCGAACCACCGAAGGCGAAGCCAGCAGATTTACAGTCTGTCCCCTTTGGCCACTCGGGAAATCCCCCATATTCACTTCCTGCGGAGAGTGGTGGAGCTGGTAGACGGACTCGAACCCCCGACCTGCTGATTACAAATCAGCTGCTCTACCAACTGAGCTATACCAGCGTCTCTCACAGAGCAAGACCTATTATAGCCCTCCGCCCTGCGTTTGTCAAGCACTTTTTCGCCCCAATCCGGGACCTTTTTTACGGCGGCGAAAAGGACGGCCGTCCGGGGAAGAAGCGCTGGACTTTTTTGCCCGGAGCCACTATAATCATAATACCGTATGGTATCCGTTCAGCCGCTGTCATTCTGAGGAACAAAGTGACGAAGAATCTTGGCGTGATCCTTCGCTTACGCGCAGGATGACACAAGCGACTGAAGCAGTTACACCGTATGTATCTTAAGCATCGGAAAGGGAGGGGTGCACTGTGGAGCCGCGGTATACGTTTTCGCCTTTGCTCCGGGTCCTGGCGGCCTGTTCGGGCTGCGCCTATACGGTCCTTCTCATGCAGACCGACTCCAAGCTGAGCTTCCTCGTCACGGCGCTGCTCTCCCTGGGCCTGCTGTTTTATCTGCTCTTCCGCAAAAAGCTGCTGGAACAGCTCCTGACGCCCAAGGCCAGGTGGGTCTATCCCGTCGCCGCGGTCCTGTCCCTCTCCGCCGTCTATACGGCCAAGTCCACCTTCTTCACCACCTGCAAGGGCTGGATGGGGAAGGCCATCGGCTGGGCAGGTCTGCCGGGGGTGACCCTGCGGTTGATTCCCTGGATCGTGGCTCTGGCGGCGCTGCCCATGGCCTTCTGCTATTTCCTCTGGTTCGTGGGCTTTATGGGGGATGTGATCCTGCGGCTGTGGCGGGAGTCCGACTTCACCGAGCGGCTGTTCTTCCTCAGCGCCGGACTGCTGCTGGCCATGCTGGTGGTGTTCTCCTACGTATGCACCCAGGCCTTCTTCGGCGCAGACCTCAACGGCCGGCGCTACGACTTCGACCTGATCTACTCCGCCGACTCCGGGTATCTGGTCCGGCAGGACGTGTTCCGCAACGTGGGCGCCAACCAGAACGACCTGCGGCAGCCCCTCTACGGTCTCTTCGCCATGCCCTTTGCCCAGGCGGCCTGGCTGCTTTCGAGGCTCCTGTTTTTCCTTCCCAACAGCTATATCACCCTCTGGCAGATCGTCCAGAACCTGCTGTTCCTCATCGCCCTGATCCTGCTGAGCCGCATGATGGAGCTGCAGGGCGCGGAAAAGGCCATGTTCCTGTGCCTGCTGGGGGTCTGCTGGCCCACCTGGATCTTCGCCCTGACGGCGGAGCAATACCTGGTGGCCGTGTTCTACCTGATCCTGCTGCTCTACCTCCGGGGAGACCGTCGGGGCCAGACCGTCTCCTTCCTGGGGGCCACGGGCTGCCTTTTGACCTCGGGGATCTGGTTCCCGGTGGTGACCTGGGACCGGGACTGGAAGCAGTTTGTGAAAAAGACGTTTTCCCTCTGCGGCGTGTTCTTCGCCGTGACCATCCTCTGCGGCCGGCTGACCACCTTCCTGGACCTGCCGGAGTATTTCGCCGGCTTCGGCTACTACTCCGGCGCCGACGTGGCCCCGGCGCAGAAGCTCATGCAGTATGTGGCCTTTGCGGGAAGCTGCTTCCTGGCGCCGCCCTCGGGACCGGATTTCACCACCTACCGCCACGTGTCCTGGCAGATGCTGCCCGTGTCCTCCTGGTCTCCCCTGGGGATCACGGCGCTGATCCTGACCCTGGCCGGGATCCTTCTGACCCGCCGGGACCGGCTGACGAAGCTCGCCGCCGTGTGGATCGGCTTTTCCCTGCTGCTCCTGGGGATCGTGGGCTGGGGCACCGTGGACAACGGTCTCCTGCTCTATTCCCTTTATTTTGGCTGGGCCTTCGTCTGCATGGTGTTCCGGCTGCTGGACCGGGCCCTTTCCCGGTATCGGACGGTGAAGCTGGGGCTGCTCCTGCTGCTGATCCTGGGCCTGGCCGTGTGGAACATCTACGCTCTGCGGGATGTGCTGATCTTCGGCAGCAAGTATTATCCCGCCCTGGGAGGTGCCGCATGAAAGACTGTTTGAAGCTGCTTCGGCCCCATCACTGGATCAAGAATCTCCTGGTACTGCTGCCCCTCCTGTGCAGCGGCCAGTTCCTCCGGTGGGAGAAGCTTGGGAAGGGGCTCTGGGCCTTCCTGGCCTTTTCCCTGCTGGCCTCGGCCATCTACTGCATCAACGACATCCGGGACCGGGAGAAGGACCGGGAGGACCCGAAAAAATGCCGCAGGCCCGTGGCCTCCGGGGCGGTCTCCGTCCGGGGCGCCATGATTCTCTGCGTCTGCGTGCTGGTCCTTGCCCTGGTCTGCGGCTGGATGGCCGCCGGGAACCGGTGGATTTCCTGGGGCTTTCTGGCCCTGTACTTCGGCCTGAACCTGGGCTACAGCCTGGGGCTTAAAGACTTTCCCCTGGTGGACGTGGTCATCCTGGCCTCGGGCTACCTGCTCCGGATGCTCTACGGCGGGGCCGTGACGGACATCGACCTGAGCAGCTGGCTCTGCCTGACGGTCATGGCCGGGAGCTTCTACTTAGGGCTCGGAAAGCGCCGGGGGGAGCTCATGTCCCGGAAGGAGGGCGGCCGGAAGGTCCTCCGGTACTACAGCGAGCAGTTTCTGGGCTACAACATGTATCTCTGCGTGGCCCTGGCGGTGCTGTTTTACGCTCTCTGGGCCGTGGACCCCATCACCGTGTCGAGAGCCGGCGGCGACGGCCTGATCTGGACCGTGCCCCTGGTGCTGCTGATCTGCATGAAGTACAGCCTGGACGTGGAGAGCGGCTCCGACGCCGACCCGGTGGAGCTTCTGCTCCATGATAAGCTCCTGCTGCTCATGGGCCTGCTCCTGGGCGGGATCATCTTCGCCGTCATCTACATATGAACGCAGCGCGCCGCCCCCGAACCGATCGGGGGCGGCGTTTTGCATCATCCGTATTCTCCCAGCCAGCGTGGATCGGCAGACAGGACGGCGGTCCCCTGCCGGAGGCTTTCGGGCACATCCAGCACCCGCTGGTTCCGGCTGCCCCGGAAGTTCAGCTCCAGGCTCCGTTCCGCCAGCACAAAGGGCCCGTCGATGAGCACGTCCAGGGTCTCCAGCAAATCCCGCTGATCCCGGGTACCGCCCAGAAGCTGTTCAAAGGTGTAACCGGAGTAGGCGGCCACCTCGTAGCCGTTTTCCTTCAGCATGGTTCCCAGCCGGGCGAATGCCCCCGCCTGGGCAAAGGGCTCGCCGCCGGAAAAGGTGACGCCCCGGCACATGGGATTGCTTTTCACGATCTCCAAAATCCGTTCCGGCTCCATGGGCGTTCCCGTGCCGAATTCCCAGGTCTCCGGGTTGTGGCAGCCGGGACAGTGATGGGGACAGCCCTGGCAGAACACGGTGGTCCGGAGGCCGGGGCCGTCCACGATGCTGTCCTGGACGATGCCCGCCAGATCAAGCATCGGTGCTGTGCTTGACCCGGTCCCGCTCCTCGGCCCGCTTGGCGTCGTTCCACTTGTCCATGGTGCCGACGAGATAGCCGGTGATCCGGCGGATGCGCTCGAAGCCCACACCCTTGCCCATCTTTTCGCTTACGCTCTGCTGCTTGACAGTCATTTGTATCTCCTCCGTTTTTCTATGTTGTTTTGTATCTGTTCAGTCGCTGTCATTCTGAGGAACAAAGTGACGAAGAATCTTGGCGTTATTCACGATTTCAAGATCCTTCGCTTACGCTCAGGATGAAGTTACGTTGTTTTTATAATTGACAGCCAATGTCATTCCGAGCCAGTGACCGATGTCACTGGCGTGGGAATCTCAATGACGAACCGCGTACCAGACCTGAGATTGTGACCGAAGGGAATCCCTTTAGGGGCCACACCAGTGTGCGCACTGGTTCGCAATGACAAGGTGGTTAATGGACCTTGTTTTCACATGGTCAATTCCCGCTCACATAATCCCCTGAAAGGCCGGCATTTCCGGGTACTTTTTCCGGAGCTCGATTCGCTTTTCCTCGGGGATCTCCTCGCCCTCGCGCCGTCCGCACCGGGGGCACACGTCGCCGATGACGCCCACGTAGCCGCAGACCGGGTCCCGGTCCACCGGGTGGTTGATGGAGCCGTAGCCGATGCCGCAGTCGTGCATCCAGCGGACCACGGCCTCGAAGGCCTCCACGTTCTTGGCGGTGTCGCCGTCCAGCTCCACATAGCTGATGTGGCCCGCGTTGCACAATGCGTGATAGGGGGCCTCCAGCCGGATCTTCTCAAAGGCCGGCACGGGATACCAGACGGGGACGTGGAAGCTGTTGGTGTAGTATTCCCGGTCCGTGACCCCGGGAATCCGGCCGAAGCGCTGCTGATCCATGCGGACGAACCGGCCCGCCAGACCCTCGGCGGGGGTGGCCAGCAGGGTGAAGTTCATCTGCAGCTCCTGGGATTTCCGATCGCAGAAATCCCGCATGAAGCCCACGATTTTAAGGCCCTTCTCCTGCATCTCCGGCGACTGCCCGTGGTGGCTGCCGTAGAGGGAGGTCAGGGTCTCGGCCAGACCGATGAAGCCGATGGACAGGGTCCCGTGCTTCAGCACCTCCCGGATGTTGTCCGTGGGCCCAAGCTGCTCGGAGTCCAGCCACACGCCCTGGCCCATGAGGAAGGGGAAATTGTAGACGGCCTTGCCGGCCTGGATCTCGAACCGGTCCAGGAGCTGCTGGGCCACCAGCTCCAGCATGGCCTGGAGCTTCTCATAGAACAGGGCCTCGTCGCCCTGGCTCTCGATGGCAAGCCGGGGCAGGTTGATGGAGGTGAAGGACAGGTTGCCTCTGGAAAAAGCGATCTGCCGGGTGGGATCGTAGACGTTGCCCATGACCCGGGTCCGGCAGCCCATGGTGGCCACCTCGGTCTCCGGATGGCCGGGCTTGTAGTACTGGAGGTTGAAGGGGGAATCCAGGAAGGTGTAGTTGGGGAAGAGCCGCCGTGCGGAGACCTTGCAGCTCAGGCGGAACAGGTCGTAGTTGGGGTCCCCCTCGTTGTAGTTGACGCCCTCCTTCACCTTGAAGATGTGGATGGGGAAGATGCAGGTCTCGCCGTGGCCCAGGCCCGCGTCCAGGGCCTCCAGAATGTTCCGGATGACCATCCGGCCCTCGGGAGAGGTGTCCGTGCCGTAGTTGATGGAGGAGAAGGGCGTCTGGGCGCCGGCCCGGGAGTGCATGGTGTTCAGGTTGTGGACAAAGCCCTCCATGGCCTGATAGGTGTCCCGGTCGGTCTGGGCGGCGGCCCGCTTTCTGGCCCTTGCGATGAGCTTGGCGGCGTCGGCGCCGGAGATGGCCAGGGAGCCGCAGAGCGCCGCGGCCACGGCCCGGTCAAAGGTCTCGCTGTTCTCCAGCTTGGGGGTCTCCCCCGTGGCCTCCGCGGCGGCGGCGATGGCCTCGCCCACAGGCTCCGACGCGTCGTCCAGGTCCAGCCGGTCCTCCACGCCTTCGGTGAGCATCCGCTCGTAGGCCTTTCTGTAGGTCTTGGCCACGCCCTGGGCCATGCCGTAGTCGAAGTTGGGGATGGACTGGCCGCCGTGCTGGTCGTTCTGGTTGGACTGGATGGCGATGGCCGCCAGGGCCGCGTAGCTCTGGATGCTCATGGGCTCCCGGAGGAAGCCGTGGCCCGTGGAGAAGCCGCCCTCAAACAGGCGGATGATGTCGATCTGGCAGCAGGTGGTGGTCAGGGAGTAGAAATCGAAGTCGTGAATGTGGATCTCGCCCTCCCGGTAGGCCTTGGCGTGCTCCGGCCGGAGCAGATACATCTCGTTGTAGGCCTTGGCCCCCGCCGCGCCGATCTGGAGCATGGCGCCCATGGCGGTGTTGCCGTCGATGTTGGCGTTGTCCCGCTTCATGTCGCTGATCCGGGCGTCGATGTTGGTGATCTCGTCGATGGTCTTCATGAGGGCCGTGTTGGCCTCCCGGGCCCTTGTCCGGTTGGCCCGGTAGAGGATGTAGGCCTTGGCCGCGGCGGAAAAGCCGTGGTTCATGAGCTGCTTTTCCACCTCGTCCTGAATGGCCTCGATATTGGGGGAGGTCCGGGAGAAGGCGGCCTCCAGCTCCCGCTGAACGTCGTTTGCCACCCGGGCCGCGTCGGCGGCGTCCCCGTCACCCGAGGCCTCCAGGGCCTTGAGAATGGCGGCGGCAATCTTATTCTGGTCGTAGAGGACCACCCGGCCGTCCCGCTTGATAATGCTTTGGATCATGTTCCTTCCGCTCCTTATACCTGCATAATGTATACAACATCTTGTGTCTTGATGATTGAACGCCACTATATTTTGTCATAGCAAAGGGACTTTGTCAAGAGGAACAAATGTGTTTTTTCGCGTATGGGCCGATTTGTTATGGTAACCCGAGCACTGGAAGCGAAATCCCTCTTGACGGGCGACAAAATATCGTGTAACATGATTCTCAAAACCACATTACGCGATATCGGGTGATAGATTATGTCATTTTTCCTGTTTGCCGATTCCGGCTGCAATCTCCCCGCCCGCCATTTGGAGGAACACCGGATTTCCGTGATCCCCTTCCCCATGGTCATCGACGGCCGGGAGACGGAGAGCCCCAAATATCCCGACGGCTTCGACGGCGGCAGCTATTATACACGGCTCAAGGCCGGCATGGAGGTGAAAACCTCCCTGATCAATTCCGAAACCTTTTACGGGGCCTTCCGGCCGGTCCTTGCCGCGGGACAGGACGTTCTGTATGTGGGCATCTCCTCGGGCATCACCGGCACCATCCAAAGCGCCTCCATCGCCGCCGCCCAGCTCGCCGGGGAATTCCCCGAGCGGACGGTCCGGATCGTGGATTCCCTGGGGGCGGGCCTCGGCACGGGGCTCATCGTGCTCCGGGCGGCGGACTACCGGGCCCAGGGCCTCTCGGCGGAGCAGGCGGCGGTAAAGCTGGACTACGACGTGGAGAACCTCTGTGAGTACTTCACCGTGGACGACCTGATGTTCCTCAAAAATACGGGCCGTGTCTCCGGCGCGGCGGCGGCCATCGGCACCATGCTCCAGCTCAAGCCCATGCTCCGGGGGGACGAGGAGGGGCATATCGTGGTCTGCGGCAAGATCCGGGGCAGAAAAAAGGCCATCGACGAGCTCACGGCCATCTATCAGAAAAAGGCGGTGAACCCGGAGCGCCAGCGCATCGCCATCTCCCACGGCAACTGCCTGGAGGAAGCCCTGGCCCTGGCCGATCGGCTCCGGGCCGTGGCCCAGCCGAAAGAATTGATCCTCTCCATGCACGAGCCCCTCACCGGCGCCCACGTGGGCCCGGGCATGCTGGCGGTGTTTTTCTTCGGCACGGGACGATGATTTCATATTGCGGAACTGTAGGGGCGATTACCAATCGCCCCTACTTAAGTGCCAGCGTATGGGCGGGCGATTGGAAATCGCCCCTACAAAACGGACTGCTGATTAGTAGCCAGTCAAATGTAAAACTTACCTGTCATCCTGAGCGTCAGCGAAGGATCTTTCCGTTGGTTCTTGCTGGAACAAAGGATTCTTCGACTTCGCTTCGCTCCGCTCAGAATGACAAGATTAAGGTTTTACAGAGTATTAGTAGCTGCTGGGCGCGGATCAGCAGTTCCCGCGCCTCCAGGCAGCGGCCTGCATCGATCAGGCGCAGCGCGTCCGTGATGGCGTTGAACAGATCGTGGTACAGCTTTTCGTAGGTATACTTCATAAATGTCTCCTTCCCTAGAACCGAATGGATATGACAATAACATTATGCCCATACTATCCTATATTGTCAAGATATCTATTTGGATATCAAGGAGCGACAATATGGGATATTACCCACGATTAAAAGATCTGAGAGAGGATCATGACCTGAAGCAGCGTGAGTTGGCCGAGATGCTGGGAATGCCGCAGCCGCAATATTCCCGTTATGAGCGAGGCGTACGGGACATTCCCACGGAGGTGCTGCTCCGGCTGGCGGACTATTACAACACCTCCACCGACTACATTCTCGGGCGAACCAACCATTCCGCGCCGCCGAAATAAAGCGGCGCGGTTTTTCGGAGCAAAAAAACCCTTCTCCCATAGGGCGTATGGGATTTTGCACGG
The DNA here is from genome assembly GCA_905234425.1 of uncultured Oscillospiraceae bacterium. Taxonomy (GTDB): domain Bacteria; phylum Bacillota; class Clostridia; order Oscillospirales; family Oscillospiraceae; genus HGM13006. The sequence goes on from CAJOHR010000097.1 coordinate 9,082, forward strand.
TACTGCGGCGGCTTCTTCGCAGAAATTTTACAATTTAACGCATTGCATTGTTGAATTAACGGTGGTATAATCGGGGCAGAAATTTTGAAAGACGGAAGGTTTGCCCCTATGAATACACTGACCAACATGATCGTCCATCGTGCCCTGCCCTCCCCCTCGGAGCTCCGGGCCATGATCCCCCTCTCCCCCGAGGCCAGCGCCGCCAAGGAGCGGCGGGACCGGGAGATCGGCGCCATTCTCTCCGGGCAGGATCCCCGGCTGCTGCTGATCATCGGCCCCTGCTCCGCGGACCGGGAGGACGCGGTCCTCGACTACATCCGCCGGCTGGCGCCTCTGGCCGAGCAGGTAAAAGGAAAAATGCTGATCATCCCCAGGATCTACACCAACAAGCCCCGGACCACCGGCGACGGCTACAAGGGCCTGGCCTCCCAGCCGGACCCCACCAAGCGGCCCGACATTGAAAAGGGGCTCATTTCCACCCGGCGTCTCCACGTCCAGGCGGTGAATGAAACGGGGCTCACCTGCGCCGACGAGATGCTCTACCCCGGCAACGACCCCTACTTTGCCGACGTTTTAAGCTATGTGGCCGTGGGGGCCCGTTCCGTGGAGAATCAGCAGCACCGGCTCGTGGCCTCAGGCATGGGGGTGCCCGTGGGCATGAAGAATCCCACCTCGGGGGATCTCAGCGTCATGCTCAACTCCATCACCGCCGCCCAGCATCCCCACATCTTCTCCTATCGGGAGTACGAGGTGGAGACCAGGGGCAATCTCCTGGCCCACGCCATTCTCCGGGGCTTCGTGGACAGCACCGGCCGGAGCATGCCCAACTACCACTATGAGGACCTGATGGGGCTCTACGACCTGTACCAGTCCCGGGGCCTTAAAAACATGGCCTGCATCGTGGACGCCAACCACGCCAACTCCGGAAAGCAGCCCCTCCAGCAGATCCGCATCGTCAACGAGGTGCTTCACGCCCGCCGACACTCCGGGGAGATCCGGGAGCTGGTGAAGGGCTTCATGGTGGAGAGCTACCTGGAGGACGGCGCTCAGAAGATCGGCGAGGGCATTTACGGCAAGAGCATCACCGACCCCTGCCTGGGCTGGGAGAAGTCCCGGGACCTGATCCTGGAGATCGCGGACCAGCTTTGATTTCGTATATCTGTTCCGTCGCTGTCATTCCGAGGCGCAAAGTGGAATCCTGGGATCATTTCAAGATCCTTCGCTTACGCTCAGGATGACACAAGCGACTCAAGCAGTTACCCTGGCGTGATCATTTCAGGATCCTTCGCTTACGCTCAGGATGACACAAGCCCCGTCCGGAGAACCGGCATTGCGCCGGATTCCCTGGACGGGGCTTCTGGTTTTTTACTGCTCCGTGATCACGCCGGAATAGGCGGTTTTGGCGGACACGCCGGGGAGCCGCCCGATGCTGCCGGACAGGGCGCTGATCTCGTCCTGGGGCGCGTCCATGGCCACGGAGATGATGCTCACGCCCTTTTCCCGGTAGGGAATGCCCATCCGGCCCAGGATATACCGGGAGGACTGGTGCAGGAGCTGGTTCACCCGCTCCACGGAGTCCATGTTTTCAATGATAATGGAGATGACGGCTACTCTGGTGCTCATGAAATACCTCCTTGCATGGATTTCGTTTGCCTTCTGCGGCTATAGTAGCCCAGGAACCGGGCTGTGTCAAGCCGCCTGCCCCTTGGCAAGGGGGAAAATGCAGAAAGAGCGGTTGCAATGTGTGCAAAATGTGATAGAATAGGCTGGACAATGCCTTAAACGGATGGAGAGAACCAACCATGAAACGTCAAACGGAAAAGCCAAAGCGGACGGCGCTCCAGCGGATCTTCAGCCGGTACGACGGTATGAGCGTAGAAAAATCCCTGATCCCGGCCCTGTGCCTCAGCGTGGCCATCAGCTTTCTCGTCATGCTCTACGGCCCTCTGGAGCTGTTTTTCACCAACGTCCACGAGTTCTATTTCACCTTCGGCATGCTCTTCCCGGTGCTTTTGAAGGGCTTCGCGGTCATGCTCCTTGCCTGTATGCTGGGCTTTCTGCTCTGCTACGTCATCTATGTCCGGCTCTACGAGCTGGCCCTTCTGGCCGCCGGCGTGGGGTATCTCTGCACCTACATCCAGGGCATGTTCCTGGCCGGGAATCTGCCGCCTCTGGACGGCCGGACCATGCGCTGGTGGATCTACGGGAAGGAGAACCTCCAGTCCGTCATCCTCTGGTGCGCGGTGGTCCTTCTGACGATCCTTTTGGTCCGGTTCCTGCACATGCGCCGGATGTACAAGGTCCTTACCTGGGGGCCCGCATTCCTGACGGCGGTGCTGCTGCTGACGGGGATCACCGTGGGCCTCATGAATCACGGCTTCTCCCTGAAGCCTCAGACCCTGGTGACCAAGGACGGGGAATTCACCATGTCCTCGGACCGGAATCTGGTGGTCTTTGTGGTGGACACCGTGGACTCCTGGACCTGGAAGGAGCTCATGGAAGGGGATTATCCGGAATTCGCGGAGATTCTGTCGGACTTCACCTACTTCCCCGACACCGAGAGCGCCTACCCCTACACCACCAACGCCATCCCCAACCTGCTGGAGGGACAGTGGTTTGAAAATCAGGAGGACTTCCGGACCTTTGTGACGAGAGCCATGGACGACTCCCCCCTTCTCGCCCGGCTCCGGCAGGACGGCTACCGCATGGGCGTCTACTCCGAGGAGCTGGTCTACGAGAGCGACAACGTGCTCCAGTTTGAGAACGTGAAAAAGGCCCACTGCCAGTTCACCAGCGACTGGGACGTCATGAAGATGGAGCTGAAGCTGGTCTGGTTCAAGTACGCCCCCTTCCCCGCGAAAAAATACGTGCCCATCTCCTGGGACGACTTCCACGGCCTCATGACCCTGGAGGGCTCGGAGCAGTACTGGGAGACCAACTGGAACTTCTATCAGGACCTTCTGGCGGCGGAGCCCCAGGTGGTGGGGGACAAATGCTTCCGGTTCCTCCACATCGAGGGCGCCCACTGGCCCTTCCGGTACGACCCGGACGTGAACGTGGTGAACGTGTACCAGGGCTCCTACTATGAGAGCATGGCGGCCACCATGAAGATCGTGGACACCTATCTCGACATGCTCCGGGAGGCCGGGGTCTACGACAACACCGCCATTCTCGTCCTGTCGGACCACGGCTTTGGATATGCGAACGGCGAAGAGGTGCCGCTTGGCCGGAACAACCCCTTCCTGGCCGTGAAGGGCATAAACGAGCATCACGACGCCATGCAGATCTCCGGGGCGCCCATCTCCTACGAGGACCTCCAGGAGGCCTACCGGCGGCTCCTGGACGGGGCCACGAGCGATCAGGTCTTTGACGCAAAAGAGGGCGACGACCGGGTGCGGCGGTATCTCTACTACGAGTTCACCAAGGAGGACCACATGGTGGAGTACGAGCTCCACGGCCACGCGGAGGACCACAACAACCTGGTTCCCACGGGACGGGTCTTTGATTTGGAGGGGTAAAGGATTGGGGTTTGGCGAGGTTATTGAGCATCCCTGTCATTCTGAGGAGCGCAGCGACGAAGAATCTTGCGTCAACCGGGAAGGAAAGATCCTTCGCTGCGCTCAGGATGACGCAACATACGCATCAAGCGTCAAACGGGCGCTGCCTCAAGGAAGGAGGCAGCGCCCGGATGTTATTTCAGCAGATTTGCAATGCGGTCCACGGCCTCGGCGGTGGCGCCGGCGTCGCCGAAGGCGGTGACCCGGATGTAGCCCTCGCCGCTGGGGCCGAAGCCCGCGCCGGGGGTGGTGACCACGCAGGCCTCATAGAGCAGCCGGTCGAAGAACTCCCAGGAGCCATAGCCCTCCGGCGTCCGGAACCAGATATAGGGGGCGTTGACGCCGCCGTAGACCTGGAGCCCCGCGGCCTCCAGGCCGGACCGGATCACCTGGGCGTTCCGGCGGTAATAGGCGATGGTTTCGGCAATTTGAACCTTGCCCTCGGGGGTGAAGGTGGCCTCCGCCGCCCGCTGGATCACATAGGGCACGCCGTTGAACTTGGTGCCCTGCCGCCGGTTCCACAGGGCGTTCAGGCTGGCCCCGCCCCGCTCCAGGGCCTTGGGGATCACGGTGTAGGCGCAGCGGGTGCCCGTGAAGCCGGCGGTCTTGGAAAAGCTGCGGAACTCGATGGCGCAGGTTTTGGCCCCCTCCACCTCGAAGATGCTGTGGGGCTTATCATCCTCGGTGATGTAGGCCTCGTAGGCGCTGTCATAGAGGATCACGCTTCCGTGCTCGTTGGCGTAGTCCACCCAGATTTTGAGCTGCTCCTTCGTGGCCGCCGCGCCGGTGGGATTGTTGGGGGAGCAGATGTAAATCACGTCCGGGACCCGGTCGGGGAGCGCCGGGAAAAAGCCGTTCTCGGCGGTGCAGGGCAGGTAGACGAGGTTCGACCATTTGCCGTCCACATAGTCTCCCGCCCTTCCGGCCATGGCGTTGGTGTCCACATACACGGGATAGACCGGGTCGCAGACGGCCACCACGTTGTCCAGGTCGAAGATGTCCCCGATGTTGCCGCAGTCGCTCTTGGCCCCGTCGGAGACGAAAATCTCGTCGTCGGCGATATCCACGCCCCGTTCCAGGTAGGAGTCCCGGATGGCGAAGCGCAGGAAGTCGTAGGCGCAGCAGGTCTCCTCGCAGTAGCCCCGGAAGGTCTCCTTGCGGCCCATCTCCTCCGAGGCCTTTTTCATGGCCTCCACCACGGCGGGAGCCAGGGGCTGGGTCACATCCCCGATGCCCAGCCGGATCAGGGGCTTGGGGGGATTTTCAAAGGCCCGTACCCGCCGTCCGATCTCCGGGAACAGGTAGCCTCCGGGCAGTTTCAGGAAATTGTCGTTGATTTTTACCATGGTTTCCCTTCTTTCCGTTACAGTTCGATTTCCCCGTCGAAGACGAAGGCCGCGGGGCCGGTCATAAAGACGTGGTTTGTCTCCTCGTCCCAGAAAATCTCCAGGTCGCCGCCCAGGAGCTTTAATACAGCCCGCCGGTCCGCCTTGCCGCAGAGCACCGCCGCCACCAGGGACGCGCAGGCTCCCGTTCCGCAGGCCAGGGTCTCCCCGGCGCCCCGCTCCCAGACCCGCATTTTAAGGGTTCCCCGGTCGATGACCTGGACGAACTCCGTGTTGGTCCGCTCCGGGAACAGCCGGTGGTTTTCAAAGGACGGGCCGATGGCCTCCAGGTCCAGGCTGTCCGTGTCCGGCAGGAACACCACGGCGTGAGGGTTCCCCATGGAGACGGCGGTGAGCTTATACTGGATCATGTTCACGGTGACGAGACGGTTTACAAAGGTGCTCCCCTCGGCGTTCACCGGGATTTCAGCGGGGGCAAGTCTCGGCTCCCCCATGTCCACGGTGATGGAAACCGCTTTCCCGTCCTCCACATGGAGCCTGAGGACGATGATCCCGGCCAGGGTCTCGATGCGCAGCCGGGTCTTGTCCGTCAGGCCCCGGTCGTAGACGTATTTGCCCACGCACCGGACGCCGTTGCCGCACATCTGGGCCTGGGAGCCGTCGGCGTTGAACATTTTCATCTGGAAATCCGCGATCTCCGAGGGGCAGATCAGGATCAGGCCGTCGGAGCCCACGCCGAAATGCCGGTCCGAGACCAGCTTCGCCACGGCCGCCGGATCGTCGATCCGCTCCTCCAGGCAGTTGACGTAGACATAGTCGTTGCCAATGCCCTGCATTTTCGTAAATCTCATAGGAACCTCCAAGGTAACTGCTTCAGTCGCTCGTGTCATCCTGAGCGTAAGCGAAGGATCTTTTACCTGATATCGTGAATAATGCCAAGATTCTTCGTCACTTTGTTCCTCAGAATGACATAAAAGATAGAGTGGAGCGAGTGAAGCGTGGAGATGAAGGTATTTTCCTACGGAAAATGATTCGATCCGTTCGCCTTCGGCGAACTCATCATCTTCACTCTGCACGCGCCTGTCTCCACTCTCACAAGGAAATTTCTGTATTCAAGTGCTCACTTCTTCTCAGCGGCCTTCTCCGCGTCCGAGAGGAAGCCGGGGAAGTCGCTTTGGAACTTCTCCGAAAGCTGGCTGGTGTAGCCCCGGAGGAAGGGGTGGCCCATTTCCTCGATGGCGGCGAGCAGGTCCTCGCAGCGGTTCCGGTCCATGAACTGGATCCGGGTCATGGTCTGCTCCCTGTCATAGAGGGCCACGGGCCAGCGGTATTTGCTGACCACCATGGGCTCCGGCATGGCGTAGCCCCAGACCTGATCCGCCGTGACGGCGGCATGGCTGAAGGCTCCCTGGGGATACCAGATATACTTCCCCACCCGGACCCGCTCGATCTGCTTTGCCGCCGCGTAGGCCGCCTCGTCGTCTCCCACCAGGGCCCTGACCTGCCGCTGATAGAAGCCCGTCAGGACCAGGGCAAGCTGGAGAAGGAAAAGGGCCAGGAATACAAGCGCCAGAATCCCGAACACCAGGGTCCAGGTTTTGCTGAACCATCCCACCCGGTCCAGGGTCACCATGACGGGGACCAGAAGCCGCCGGCTGCTGCTCCCTTCCTCATAGCCGGGAAGCTGATAGTTGTCGATGCAGTCGGCCATGTACTTCAGCATATCCTCCTCCAGGGCCGCGGCCGTGCCGCTGACAGGGCCAAGGGTCCGGAGGGTGTCCAGATCCCCAAGGTAGTATTCGTGGCTCTGCTCCATGGCCCGGCTGAGAACGCCGCTGTTGCGCTCCTTTTTGTCCATGACGGCGATGTACTGCCCATCGCCCACGGGAAGGAGATAATAGGTCTCCCGGGTGGAGGATTTGCCGTCGGCGCCGGTCACGGTCAGGTTGGCGAAGCTGACGATGACCCGGCTGGCGTCGAAGGAGACGTACTTCCCGGAGAGGTCCTCCGGGTTTATGGAATCTATGTCCTTCGGGCCGGAGATCAGCTTCAGGAGCCCGCCGCCGCTGAGGGCCAGCAGGGCGATGACCAGGACCGCGCAGACAATCAGCCTGGGGGCAACCACCCGGAGACTGTGGCGGCGCAGATCTTTATACATGGGTATCCCTCCCGTCAAAAAGGCCCCACAAGACCGTGGGGCCTTTCGTTTGTTTTGCATCGCTGCATACGCGCTGCAGGGGCGCTCTCCGAGCGCCCGCTGATACGCTGTCATGTGCGGGCGATTGGAAATCGCCCCTACAGAGGCTTATTCCGCCGAGATCAGGTAGTAATAGACAGGCTGGCCGCCGGAGAGCATGGTGACCTCCGCGTCGGGGCAGACCTCGGTGAAAATGTCGCTTGCAATCCCGGCCTGGGACTCGTCGATGTCCGCGCCGTAGAAGATGGTCACGAACTCGCAGTGCATGTCCCGGGCCTCCTGGGCCAGGGACCGGAGCAACGTCTCGATGCTGGGGTCCGTGCCGTAGAGGGCGCCGTTGCTCAGGGCCAGATAGTCCCCGGCGCTGATGGCGTAGCCGTCAAACTCGGAATCCCGGGCGGCGTAGGTGATCTGCATGGTGGTGACGCCGCTGATGGCGGCGGTCATGGCCTCCCGGTTCTCCTCCACGGAGCGGGAGGGGTCCAGGTTCAGCATGGCGGTGACGCCCTGGGGCACGGTGGCCGTGGGGATCACCACCACCTGCTTGTCGCTCAGGGGCTTGCACTGCTCCGCGGCCATGAGGATGTTCTTGTTGTTGGGCAGGACGATGACCACCTCGGCAGGCGTCGCGTCGATTTTTTTGAGGATGTCCTCGGTGGAGGGGTTCATGGTCTGGCCGCCGTAGACCAGCTCGTCCACCCCCAGATCCCGGAACATGGCGGCGATGCCCTCGCCGGCGCAGACGGCCACCACGCCGTACTGCTTCTCGGGCGCGGCGATTTTCCGGGTGTCGTCGGGGGTCCATTCCTCCCCGGCCTCCAGCTCCTCCTCGATGGCCTCCAGATCGTCGGTGGACATGGCCTTCCTGCCCGCGGCCAGATCCTCCACCTGGGAGCGCATGTTCTCGATCTTGGCAAGCTCCAGGGTGCCGTATTTGGCGGCCTCGGTCAGGGCCGCGCCGGGGGTGTCCGTATGGACGTGGACCTTGAAGACCTCGTCATCCTCGCCGATGACCAGGCTGTCGCCGATGGTGGACAGGTACCTGCCGTACTCGTTCACGTCGCAGCCAGGGCCCTTCCGGACGATAAACACGGTGTCATAGGTGAAGGTGAAGTTGGACAGGTCCACGGGGACATTGGGCTCCTCCTCCGCCCCGGCGGATTCCTGGGACTCTATGGGCGCTCCCAGGACCGCGGCCTTCATGCCCTCCAGGATGCAGACGAAGCCCTTGCCGCCGGCGTCGATGACCCCGGCCTTTTTCAGCACCGGGTTCTGGTTCACGGTCTCCTCCAGGGCCGCTCTGGCGGAAACCAGGGTGACCTCCAGGATGGCTTCCAGGGCGGTGGTCTCCTGGCAGGCCTCCCGGGCCGATTCCGCAGAGACCCGGGACACCGTCAGAATGGTGCCCTCGGCGGGCTTCATGACGGCCTTGTAGGCGTTCTCCACGCCCTCCCCCAGGGCCATGGCGAAGTCGAGACCGTCCATGGTCTCCTTTTCCTTCAGATACTTGGCAAAGCCCCGGAACAGCAGGGACGTGATGACGCCGGAATTGCCCCGGGCGCCCCGCAGAAGCGCCGAGGCGGCGATCTCGGCGCATCGGCCCACGGTGATGGAATCATCGGCCTTTCCCAGCTCCTTGGCCGCGTTGCCCAGGGTCAGGGCCATGTTGGTGCCCGTGTCGCCGTCGGGCACAGGAAACACGTTCAGATCGTTGATCTGCCGCTTGTTCAGGTCCACAGACGCGGCGGCGCTGAGAAACATGGACTTCAGCTCGCTGCCGCTGATAATATCTTTCAAAAGTGTTGCACCTCCGGGATGAGAAACCTCATCGAATCATTGCTTATTCCACGCTGATGGAGTCAATAAAGACGTTCACGGTCCTGACCGGGACGCCGGTCGTCTTTGTTACCTCATAGTTGACCCGATTGATGATGCTGGGTCCGATGGCGGCGATGTTGACGCCGTGATCCATCATGATATGCAGGTCGATGGACACGGTCTGATCGTCGTTGTAGGTGACCAGAACGCCCTTGCCCATGGCTTCCCGGCGGAGCAGATGCACCAGGCCGTCGGTGACAGACCGGACGGCCATGCCCTTGACGCCGAATGCCGCGGACGCCGCAATGCCGGCGATGTCGGTAAAGGCCTCGTTGCTGATGGTGATGTCGCCCTTTTCGGTGGTGAGACGCATCATAAGGATACCCTCCTTTATTCGGTAACGCTGTATCCCTGAGGATACTCTGCCTATTGTATTACATTTCCCGCAAAAGAACAAGCTTTATTTTCGGTCCTTTCAGGAGCGGAGCGTGAAGACAGAATCCTGGCGTTATTCGCGATTTGTATCTGTTCAGTCGCTGTCATTCTGAGGAACAAAGTGACGAAGAATCTTGGCATTATTCACGATTTCAGGTAAAAGATCCTTCGCTTACGCTCAGGCGATTTCAAGATCCTTCGCTTACGCTCAGGATGACACAAGCGACTGAAGCAGTTACCTTCGGAAAATGATTGAATCTGTCCGGCGGAGCCGGACTCCACATCTCCACGCTCCACGCTCCACGCTCAACTCTTCACTCTAACAGCGACCGCTCCCAGCAGTCCGGCACGGGCAGCTCCAGGAGCTCGGCCACCGTGGGGGCCACGTTGGCAAGGCCCATGCCCTCCTGGACGAGATTCCCGTCGAAGCCGCGCATGACAAAGGGCACGGGAGACAGGGAGTGGGCCGTGCGGACCTGGTACTCCCCCTTCTTGTTCTTCTCCAGCATCACGTCCGCGTTGCCGTGGTCCGCCGTCACGAGAAGGATATATCCAAATCGGTCCGCGGCCTCGACGACCCGGCCAAGCTGCTGATCCAGGGCCTCCATAGAGGTCACCACCGCGTCAAAGACGCCGGTGTGGCCCACCATGTCGCCGTTGGGATAGTTGCACCGGAGGAAGCCGTATTTCCCGGACTCCATGGCCTCCAGCAGGCAGTCGGTGATCTCCCTGCACTTCATGGCCGGCTTCTGATCGAAGGGGCAGTTGTCCGAGGGGATCTCCACGTAGGTCTCCAGGTCCTCCGAGACCTTGCCGCTGCGGTTGCCGTTCCAGAAGTAGGTCACATGGCCGTATTTCTGGGTCTCGGACAGGGCGAATTCGTTGATCCCGTGCTCCACCAGCAGCTCCGTGAGCGTATGGGTGATGCAGGGGGGCTCCACCAGGAACCGGGCGGGAATGTGGGCGTCGCCGTCGTACTCCAGCATACCGGCGTAGAGGACGTCGTGGAAGTCCCCCCGGTCGAACCTGTCAAAATCGGGATCGTCCATGGCCCGGCTGATCTCCAACGCCCGGTCGCCCCGGAAGTTGAAGAGGATGAAGCTGTCCCCGGGCCGGACGGGACCCACAGGCTCCCCGTTTTCCTCGATGACGAACTCATGGAGGTCCTGGTCGATGCAGCCCGTCTCCTGCCGGTAGGTCTCGATGGCCGTTTTGGCGTCGGGGAACCGGCGGCCTATGCCGTGGACGTGGCAGTCGAAGCCCCGCCGCACCATATCCCAGTCGGCCTCGTAGCGGTCCATGGTGATATACATGCGGCCGCCGCCGGAGGCGATTCTCCCGGTGAAGGTCTCGTCATGGAGTTCGGACAGCACGGTTTCCAGCTGCTCCACGTACTGGAGGGCGGAGGTGGCGGGCACGTCCCGGCCGTCCAGGAGGATATGGCAGAAGACCTGCTTCACGCCCTCCTCCTTGGCCTTTTTCAGCATGGCGATGAGGTGGTCGATGTGGGAGTGGACGTTGCCGTCGGAGAGCAGGCCCAGGAAGTGGAGGGCCCCATGCTCCCTGCACCCGGCGATCAGCTCCCGCCAGGCGGCGGAGGAGTAGATGGCCCCCGTCTCCAGGTTCACGTTCACCAGCTTGGCGCCCTGGGCGTAGATCTGGCCGCAGCCCAGGGCGTTGTGGCCCACCTCGGAGTTGCCCATGTCCTCGTCCGAGGGCAGGCCCACCGCCGTGCCGTGGGCTTTCAGGCGGGTGTTGGGGCAGGTATTAAGCAGATTGCAGAGGTTGGGGGTATTCGCCTTGAAAACAGCGTCTCCGGGCCCCCGGTCCCCGATGCCCACGCCGTCCATGACGACCAATACGACAGGTTTCTTCATGCTGTGGTCTCCCCTTTCAGAGTGTACGGGCTGCGGTTTGCAGGCTGGGATTTGTCGAGGTATGTTGCGTCACCTGATACTATTCACTGATTAAAACATGAAGTGTTTTAATCGGGGCGGCCTACGGCCGCTGCCCCGCATAAAATGCGGGGAGTGAAATAGTTCCTTACT
>CAJOHR010000098.1 GCA_905234425.1 uncultured Oscillospiraceae bacterium
TATGAGGACAATGCCCACGGAAAACTGAGCGATGAACGGTTTGCGGTGATGAGTGCCAACTACGAGGACGAACAGAAAGATCTGAAGCAGAAGGTCCTATCCTTGCAGGAACAGATTGAGAATCAGGAGCAATTGAACGAGAGCGTTGATCAATTCATTCATAAAGTCCACCGATATTCTGATCTGACCGAGCTGACATCCTATGCATGATCTTGTGAAAGCGATCTATGTGTATGAACGCGAACCCAAAACCGGGAAGCGCAAGGAAAAGCATATTGAGATTCAGTATGACTTCCCCGCCCTCCCCGCCCTGATCCCGCTGGACGAACTGATGAACGGCAGACTGGCATGACCTTTCGGCCATGCCAGTCCAGAACTAGTAATACTGTCTTACCGCGCCCTGCCTTTTGGCCGCGTTTTTTCAGTTTACAAATGATTCACAGATACCCTATTGACAAACGGACGTTCCGGGGGTATGATGGGCACAAAGAGAATTAGCACTCTCAAAGTCCGAGTGCTAAACCGAGTCCCAAGCGGAAAGGAATGAACGCTATGAATGTACAGAAATTCACCCAGAAATCCATGGAGGCCGTGCAGCTTGCCCAGAGCATTGCCACAGAGCACGACAATCAGCAGATCGAGCAGTGCCATGTGCTTCTGGCCCTTCTGATGCAGGAGGACGGCCTGGTGCCCCAGCTTCTGACCAAGATGGGCGTCACGGTCCCCTCGGTAGTGGCCGCCGCCAAGGAGCTGATCGCCCAGCTGCCCGCCGTCACCGGCTCCGGTCGGGAGGCGGACAAGGTCTACATCAACCGGGATGTGGACGCTGCCTTCAACGAAGCCGAGCAGATCGCCGGAAGCATGAAGGACGATTTCGTCTCTGTGGAGCACGTGCTCCTGGGCCTGATCGCCAAGGCCAATTCCCGGATGAAAAAGCTCTTTGACACCTACGGCATCGACAGCGAAACCACCCTGCGGACCCTCCAGTCTATCCGGGGCAGCGCCCGGGTCACCACCGACAACCCGGAGGGCACCTACGACGCCCTCAACAAGTACGGCACGGACCTGGTGAAGCAGGCCCGGGAGAAAAAGACCGATCCCGTCATCGGCCGTGACGAGGAGATCCGGAACGTGATCCGGATTCTCTCCCGGAAGAGCAAGAACAATCCCTGTCTCATTGGCGAGCCCGGCGTGGGCAAGACCGCCATTGTGGAGGGCCTGGCCCAGCGGATCGTCCGGGGCGACGTGCCCAAGAACCTCCAGGACAAGACCATCTTCTCCCTGGATATGGGGGCCCTGGTGGCAGGCGCCAAGTACCGGGGCGAATTTGAGGAGCGGCTCAAGGCGGTCCTCAGCGAGGTCAAGGCAAGCGAAGGCCAGATCCTGCTGTTCATCGACGAGCTCCACACCATCGTGGGCGCGGGCAAGACCGAGGGCAGCATGGACGCGGGCAACCTCTTAAAGCCCATGCTGGCCAGAGGCGAGCTCCACTGCATCGGCGCCACCACCCTGGACGAGTACCGCCAGTATATCGAGAAGGACGCGGCCCTGGAGCGCCGGTTCCAGACGGTCCTGGTGGCGGAGCCCACGGTGGAGGACACCATCGCCATCCTCCGGGGTCTGGAGGAGCGCTACGAGGTGTTCCACGGCGTGAAGATCACCGATCCCGCTATTGTGGCGGCGGTGACATTGTCGGACCGGTACATCTCCGACCGGTTCCTGCCGGACAAGGCCATCGACCTCATCGACGAGGCCTGCGCCATGATCCGGACGGAGATGGATTCCATGCCCACGGAGCTGGACCGGGTCCGCCGGAAAATCATCCAGATGGAGATCGAGGAAGCGGCCCTGAAAAAGGAGGAGGACACTCTGTCCGAGGGCCGTCTCCAGGAGCTCCAGAAGGAACTGGCCGAGGAACGGGACCGGTTCCAGGCCATGCAGGCCCAGTGGGAAAACGAGAAGAACGACATTGGCCGGGTCCAGAAGCTCCGGGAGGAGATCGAAAAGCTGGGCCGGCAGATCGAGGAAGCGGAGCAGAACTACGATCTGGAGCATGCGGCGGAGCTGAAATACGGCAAGCTGCCCGAGGCCCGGAAGGCCCTGGCCGAAGCCGAGCAGGCCGCCCAGAGCGACAAGCCCCACGCCCTGCTCCGGGACAAGGTCACCGAGGACGAGATCGCCAGGATCATCGAGCGGTGGACCGGCATCCCCGTGGCAAAGCTGGTGGAGGGCGAAAAGGAAAAGCTGCTCCATCTGGAGGATACCCTTCACAGGCGGGTCATCGGCCAGGATGAGGCCGTGCGCTCCGTAGCCGAGGCCATTATGCGCTCCCGGGCCGGCATTCAGGACCCGGACCGGCCCATCGGCAGCTTCATGTTCCTGGGACCCACAGGCGTGGGCAAGACGGAGCTGGCAAAGGCGCTGGCCGAATGCCTGTTTGACACGGAGAAAAACCTGGTCCGCATCGACATGTCCGAATACATGGAGAAATACAGCGTCTCCCGGCTCATTGGCGCCCCTCCCGGCTACGTGGGCTATGAGGAGGGCGGCCAGCTCACCGAGGCCGTCCGCCGCAGGCCCTATTCCGTGGTCCTGTTCGACGAGGTGGAGAAGGCCCATCCCGACGTGTTCAACGTGCTGCTCCAGGTCCTGGACGACGGCCGGATCACCGACTCCCAGGGCAGGACCGTGGACTTCAAGAACACCATCATCATCCTGACCTCCAACCTGGGCTCCCAGTTCCTACTAGACGGCATCGATGCCGACGGGACCATCACCGAGGATGCAAAGGACGCCGTCAATGAACTGCTGAAACGCAGCTTCCGGCCGGAGTTCCTCAACCGCCTGGACGAGATCGTGTTCTACAAGCCCCTGACCCGGGACAACATCACGGGCATCATCGACCTGCAGATGAAGGATCTGAACCGCCGTCTCGACGATCAGCAGCTCTCCTGCTACCTGACGGAGGACGCCAAGACCTTTATCATCGACGCCGCCTACGATCCTCTCTACGGCGCAAGGCCCCTCCGCCGGTATGTCCAGCACACGGTGGAGACTCTGATTGCCCGGAAGATTCTCACCGGGGACATTGCTCCCGGCTCCACCCTCCGGGTAGACGTGGAAGGCGACGAGCTGACCGTAACCACCGAATAAAAAGCTTAAGGACGCCGCGTTTGCGGCGGCCCTTCAGACTGTCGAAAAACCATCTGTTTGGTCATGCCAAACAGATGGTTTTTCCCATATAGGGCCTAAAATGCAGACATATTGTTGGGAAAATGGAGTTATTCAAACTCCATTTTTCCAGCTTTTTCAGATTCATGGCAGCATATTTAAGGAAACGATGAATAAAGAACGGTGTGCGGATTGGCGAGCATATTTTTCTCCTGATAAAGTGTATTTCAAGATTTTGAGACGAAATCAGCGGGAAAATATGCCGCCAAGACGTGCGCCGGGATTTAATCAGCGTTTCCTTAAGCCTCACCCAGTTTGCGACCCGGGCCAGACCTCGATGGTGTGTATAACGCATGGCGTGTTTTTCTTTCGCGTCCGCAAAGACCCGTTCAATGGTCTCTTTGCGCTGTCTATACAGCGCTTTCCCGCGCTCGGTCTTGCGGAGCTGCTCCACAATGTCCAGATGTTCCTGCCAAATATGCGTGGTGAATACCTTCTGGCCCTTCTCATTTGCATTGCACCAGCATTTTGCAGGGCAATTGACACAGTGCTTTGGTGTGCTTCGGTAGATTCGTTTTCCACAAAAAAGATCGGGGCTGTGAAGATCGGGAGAGTTGAATTCTCCTTTTCTTCAAAGCCCCTTTTATGCTTTTGTTCAGTTGGGCGGAGCCTCCCCGGGCATGGGGTTGGCCGCCTGCTGGGCCGCCATGTAGTCGGCGAAGGCGATGGCATCCTCGATCTCCTGGGGATCTGTATAGATGGTGTAGGTGGCGTCCATAAAGGTTGCCTCCTCGCAGATGGTCACCTCAAAGTCCCCCGTGAAGCCGGAGATGGTCACAAGCTCGCTGGTGGGATACTGATAGGGTCCGCCCAGGCCCACGTGGGAGTAGGCCACTTCCCCGTCGGAGGCGGTAATGCCGGCGCCCTCCTGTCCTTCCTCGGGCTGGCCCATGTCGCCGGGAGCGTCGCACTGGAAGAAGAACACAAAGTCCTCGCCGATGGTGGCCTCAAAGGTCTGGCCGTCGGAGAAGGTCACCGTCACGGTGCCGGCAGGCTCGGGCTCCGGTTCCGGCTCCGGCTCAGGCTCCGGCTCAGGCTCGGGCTCCGGCTCAGGTTCAGGTTCCTCGGCGGGCGCTTCCTCCGGCTCCTCGGCGGGCGCTTCCTCCGCAGGGACCGCTTCCTCGGCGGGCTCTGACGCGGAAGCAGGTGCGGAAGCGGCGTCGCTCTGGGTGCTCTGGGCCGTCTGTCCGCAGCCCGACAGCATGGCCAGCAGCAGTCCAAGGACCAGAATACAGGTCAAAAGCTTTTTTATCATTCTCATTTTCCTCCTTCATCCAAATTGGAACGCCTTCCCGTTCCTACAGAATTATAAAAACCCTGTTTAGCCCTGTCAATCCGCACATTACACAGATTCTGTCCTCTGTTTTTGTGTAGTTCTCGTGTGTGAATCGTGATGTAAATGTGATACTATTACCACGTTGGAATCAGGTGCGACGTCCTGGGGAACGCTGTTTCCGGGTCGGTCGTGCCAATTATATGGGAAAGGATGAGAGAGCATGAAACAACCCCTGCGCATTTTTGCGCTGCTTCTGGCTCTGTGTCTGCTTTTGAGCGTGACCGGATGCGGCGGCGCGGCCAGCTCTGTGCCATCGGCGGTGGAGCCCGAGAGCGCCCAATCTGCCTCGGAGGCTGCGGCAGCGGAGCCGGAGACAGCGTCCGAACCACCGGAGGAGCCGGAGGAATCGGAAGTACCGGAGGAGCCGGAGCCCGACTACGATGAGGTATTCGTGGTGGTCCATACCAACGACGTCCACGGCTTCATCGACATTGAGCCCTATGTGAAGGCCGTGGCGGACAGCTTCAAGGCCCAGTACGGCGACAGCAATGTGGTCACTGTCTCCGCAGGCGACGTGTTTGCCGGCGGCAACGCCGTGGCCCATCTCTATAACGGCGAGACCATTCCGCCCATTATGGAGGCCGCGGGCTACGACATGATGGCCCCGGGCAACAACGACTTCAATCTGGGAGGCGATCAGCTTCTGGTGCTTGCGGGCATGTTTGGAAACACCCGCGTGATCTGCGCCAATCTGTTCCAGCAGGTTCTGGATGAAAACGGCGAGGTTGCGGTGGATGAGGACGGATACCCCGTTCCGGGGGAGACCGTGTTCGACCGGACCATGGAGCTGGAGACGGCCGGCGGCGTGAAGGTGGGATTGTTCGGTCTGTCCGTTTCCGGCGGGCCGCTGAATGATGAATTTGCAAGCACCGGGTCCATCCAGGCGGCCCAGGAGTCCGTGGATGCGCTCCAGGCCGACGGCTGCACCGTGATCGTGGGCGTGGGCCACACGGGCTGGAACGACGATCTGGTGACCCCCAGTGCCAACGACACCACCTCCGCCGAGCTGGTGAAGGAGGTCCCCGGCATCGACGTGTACGTGGACGGCCACACTCATTCCATCATCGGGAATGGCAGCGGCTGGGTCTGCCCGGAGACGGGAACGCTCGTCAATCAGGCAAGCTGCAAGGGCGAGTGCGTGGGCGTCATGACCCTCTATCTCAAGGACGGGAAGGTCTTGGATCAAGAGGCCCGGCTGATTATGGAGGACGAGCTGGAGTCCGAATATACCCCGGACCCGGAGGTCCAGAAGCTGGTGGATGAGGCCTGGGCCCGTCTGGACGGCGACTCCGGCGAGCTGTACGCGGAGTCCCCCTATTTCCTCAACGCCTACCGGGCCGTGGAATCCCCCGATGGCCGCTCCATCCGCACGGACGAGACCAATCTTGGCGATCTGGTGGCCGACGCCCTGCGCTGGTACGGCAAGGCGGATGTGGGCATGATGCCCGGCTTCCGGATCCGGTCCAGCATCCCCGAAGGAAGGATATACGCCATCAACCTCTGCGACGTGTTCGCCAACGGCTGCGACCTCTATGTCTTTGAGGTCACGGGTGAGGAGCTGCTCCAGCGGTTCGCCAAGTCCCTGAACGATCTGCCCGCGGAATCCACCCAGTTCAATCAGATCAGCGGCGCCTCCTTCGGGTATCTCCCCGAGGCGGAGATGGGCGCCGAGGGCGAGAAGGTCTTCACCATCGTGGATCCTATGGTGGGCGGCGAGCCTCTGGACCCGAACAAGACCTATACCCTGGCAGCGGACGCCGGCGGCCCGGACGCGCCCGAGGATCAGGAGCCGGTGTTCTCCGGCATGGAGCCCGGGGCCCAGGCCGTGGGGGAATATCTGAAATCCGGGGAGGCGGTCCTCTATCCCGATGTGCCCCTGCCCGACAACCGGATCATTCCCATGACGGAGGTCCCGGAGGGCGCCACGGTCTACAAGGTGGAGCTGGAGCCCATGGAAGAGGGCGGTCCCGGTGGACCTTCTCCCGGCGGCGCGAATTTGCGCTGATGCGGGGCTTCGGCGCCAAAAAAAGGCTGGTCTTCGCCTCCTTCTTCCTGGAGCAGGCGATCCTCAGCCTCACGGGCTGCCTGCTGGGCTGCGCGGCGCTCTTCCGGCTCTATGCGGGCGGGCTGACCCAGCCCCTGGCCGCGGCGGCTTATCTGATCTGCTATCTGCTGGGCACGGCCGTGTCGATCCTGGCGGTCGGAAAGACCGACCTGATGGAGCTGCTGACTGCTGAAACAACGCTTTGTGTGAACACAGCCTAAAAAACAAGGTGTGGCTCCATCCGGAACCACACCTTGTTTTTATGGGTTTTGAATTACAGCAGCTCGTAGATGCCGCAGGCGCCCATACCGCCGCCGATGCACATGGTGACCATGGCGTACTTGCCGGCAGTCTCGGGATCCTGGAGGTAATCCAGAGCCTTGCAGGTCAGGAACGCGCCGGTAGCGCCCATGGGATGGCCGAGAGCCATAGCGCCGCCGTAGGGGTTGACCTTCTTGGCATCCCACATCTCCTGGAAGCCGTCGAGATAGGGATCATTGACCACGTTCTTCACGCAGGCCAGAGCCTGGGAAGCAAAGGCCTCGTTGAGCTCGATGACATCGATGTCGGAGAGCTTCATGCCGGCATGCTTCAGGCACTTGGGAATCGCGTACACAGGGCCCATGCCCATGCGGGTGGCGTCGCAGCCGGCCACCTGGAAGTCCACCAGGCGGGCGATGGCCTTGATGCCCAGCTCCTTGGCATAATCCTCGTCCATCAGGATCACATACGCGGCAGCGTCGGTGGTCTGAGAGGAGGAAGCGGCGGTGACCTTACCGCCCTGATCCTCGGGCACGAAGCAGGTCTTCAGGCCGGCCATCTTCTCCATGGAGGTCTTCAGGTTGCCGTCCATGTCAGCCAGGATGCCGTCGTCAACGTCGACCACCGTGCCGTCGGGCTTCACAACAGGAATAATGGGAGGCGCCAGCTTGCCGGCCTTCCGAGCCTGGGCAGCGCGGGTGTGGGACTCCAGAGCCATGGCGTCCATCTCTTCCCGGGTGATGTTGTAGTCGTTGGCAACGTTCTCAGCGGTCTGACCCATGGTCATGTAGCCGCCGGGATAGTTCTCAAGGATCCAGGGGTTGCCGTAGGACTGATAATCGAAGGGGCCGAAGCACTTGGTCATGCACTCCACGCCGCCGCCGATGCCGATCTTGTACTGGCCGGCAGTGATGGCGTTGGCAATGGTGGAGATGGCCTGCAGGCCGGAAGAGCAGAAACGGTTGATGGTCTGGGCGGGAACGTCATCGGGAAGCTCAGCGCGGTTGACGATCAGTCGGCCGGCGTTCAGGTTCAGCTCGTTGATAGCCATGGCGCAGCCGGTGATCACGTCGCCGATCTCCTCGGGATGCTCCTGGATGTAAGGGACCTTGGCAATAACACCCTTCAGCGCCTGCGCGGCGTAGTCGATGGGATGCATGTCGGCCAGGCCGCCCTTACGGGCGCGGCAGCAAGGGGTTCTACCGTAAGCAACAACAACAGGATTGGGCATGGGAATCTCCTCCTAAATAGTATTGGATGTGCGGCAGAAACAATAGCGCGTGCCGACACAGTTTCATTATAACATACATTTTTCAAAAATCCACTGTTAAATTCCAAAACAAAGGACAATTTGTCCTGTTTTTTCCTCCACAAGTCATGCATTACGGAGAAAACCGTAAAACGGATTCTTTGGTCTTGCAATTTGCCGTACCGTGGATTATAATATCCTGTAGACATGCCGGTGTGATGGAATTGGCAGACGTAGTGGACTCAAAATCCACCGCCAGCGATGGCGTGCCGGTTCGAGCCCGGCCACCGGCACCAACGCCGCCGCAAGCGATATGCAGCTTGCGGCGGCGTTTTTTTGCGCCGGTGCGCGCATTCAAGCTGTGACCGACAGGATTTCCCGCGGGGGGACTCCTCCGTTCCGGTCTGCGCGCACGCTTCCCTTATCGGTTATCCACCTTTTCCGGGAGCATATCATGATTTCGCATGCGATCCCAGGCCACCTGTTCCCATCGGGTATTCGGTTTTCCATAGTTGCAGTATGGATCTATGGAAAGCCCTCCCCTGGGCAGGAATTTCCCCCAAACCTCAATATACTTCGGCTCCATCAGCCGAATCAGATCCTTCATGATTGTATTGACCACATCCTCATGGAAATCCCCATGATTCCGAAAAGAGAACAGGTACAGCTTCAGCGATTTGCTCTCAACCAGCCTGGCGTCCGGCACATAGGAAATGATGATATTCGCATAATCCGGCTGTCCTGTGATCGGGCAGAGGCTGGTAAACTCCGGGCAGTTGAATTTCACGAAATAGTCAAGCTCCGGGTGCCGGTTGCTGAAGGATTCCAGGACGGACGGATTGTATTCCATCCTGTATTCCGTCTTGCCGCTGCCCAATTTCGTCATGTTTTCTTTCTCTCTCATATTCATTCCGCCTCTCCATTCATAGGTGTGATGCTTCTCGCCCAGTACATAAAGGGCGTATCCAGCAGCGCAACAACCGCCTTAAACAAATACGTCGTGATCAGGATGCTGAGAAACACGCCGCCCGGATAAACGCCCCAGAACGCAATAAACGTGAAAATCACCGTATCGATCAACTGACTCGTCAATGTACTCCCGTTGTTTCGAAGCCAGAGCTTTGCCTTGCTGCTCCCGGTCTTGTTCCAGATGAAGTGATAGAGAAATACATCGAGATTCTGGCTGCACACAAAGCCAATCAGGCTCGCGATCGTGATTCTCGGAACAAGACCAAAGACGACTTTCAGGCTTTCATGGATATAGTCGTTCTCGTTCGGTGCAAACCACAAAACCAGCTGTGTTCCCAGCATCCAGAGGATCATAATGGAAAAGCTGTAGGCGACGGCTTTTGCTGCGTCTTTCTTCCCATACTTTTCGGACAGGATATCCGTCACCAGAAACGTAGCCGCGTATAGGACATTTCCGGCTGTTGTGGCAACGCCAAAGATATTCACATTTTTGCAGACCGCGATATTTCCGAGCAGTGTTCCGAAGATGGCAAAGGCATAGAGCCCATTCTTTCCGAAGAGCTTATATAAAACGAGTACACTCCCCAAATAAATCAGGACGGTCATAATAAAAATCAATTCATTTGGCATATGTATCATTCCCCGATCCTTTCATATTCGATTGGATCAATCAATCCGTTTCCCGCAAAGGCGCGGAGCCGGTCACGGCACGTTCCGCATACGCCGCAGGCCTTTTCGTGTCCCTCATAGCAGCTCCAGGTCAGCCCGAACGGAACGCCAATTTCTTTTCCGGCCGCGACGACCCTCGCTTTCGGTTGATCAATAAACGGCGCAATCACCTTCAGCGCATTCCCGCTGCCAATATAAATTGCATCCGCTATGGCGCTGTGAAACGCCGCGCTTGTGTCCGGATAGGCATTCCCGGCTGCATCGTCCGCATGGGCGCCATAATAAATGACTTCACACCCATGGCTCAGGGCAACGGATGCCGCCGAAGAGAGGAACAGCCCGTTTCGATACGGCACATAGGTGCTGACCGGCGTGCCGTTTGCACCTGCGAGCTGCCGGGCGTAATCCTCATGGGGAATTTCCTCCGCGGCACCTTCCAGCAGCGCACAGTTACTGTCTTTGAATATTTCCCCTAAATCAAGCGTGATCCTTTTCACACCGTAGAAGGCGGCGACTTTCTCCGACGCCTCCATCTCTTTTTTATGCTTTTGCCCATAGAAAATGGAAAGGGCCAACACTTCATTCGCCCCATACGCTTTTACCACAAGGCCCAGGCAAACAGAGCTGTCAAGCCCGCCGCTGAATAAAACAAGTGCTTTCATAATCTTCTCCATAAAAAAACGGCTTTGCAAAACGCAAAGCCATAACCAATGCGCACCAAGCCTCATTGGCAATAGTCCCGGTTTTGCTTAACGACAGGAAGGTACAAATGAACTGTCGGCTCTGCGTTTCCGCTGAGTGTATGGTATTTTTAATCACGAGTATTATAGCAGAAACGACCGCATGTTTCAATATGCAACAGCGCAAATAAACGCCCCCGGAAATGACGTATTTCCGAGGGCGTTCGCATCTTTTTGATATCTGTCAGCGCTTGCTGAACTGCGGCGCGCGACGTGCGGCTTTGAGGCCGTACTTCTTCCGCTCCTTCATTCTGGGGTCGCGGGTCAGGAAGCCGGCGGCCTT
>CAJOHR010000099.1 GCA_905234425.1 uncultured Oscillospiraceae bacterium
GGCCGCCGCTGATGTTGCCCACGCCGTAGGCAATCGCAACGATCGCCAGGCCAAAGGCAAACGCCGTGAGAATGTACCCGCAGCCGTTTGCGCTGTCGCAGCCCACGGTCATGGCGGTGCCGCACCCAATGAACACCAGGATAAACGTCCCGATCAGTTCAGCCAGATACTTCTTCATGATTACCAACTCCTCTTTTTAATTTGGATGGCCTTATTATAGCACCTGGGTTGACATAATGCAAGCAAAAAACAACAGCTTTTACGCCCCGGAGAGGCTGATAATCACATCGGCAAAGATCTTCACGGAGGTCACCAGCTCCTCCACCACGGCGAACTCGTCGTTGCCGTGCATCCGGTTGTCGGTGCCGGGCATGGTGCAGCCGAAGGCCACGCCGTTTTCGATCTCGTGGCAGTAGGTTCCGCCGCCGATGGCCAGGGGCTTTGCGTCTGTATCCCCGGTATACTTCACGTAGGCCCCCAGGAGGGTTTTCACGAAGGGGCTCTCTGCGGGCACATGGTGGGGCGGGCGCATGGGGGTATCCTCCAGCTTCAGGCCCTTTTCCGCGCACCTTGCCGCCGCCACCTGCTTCATGTTCTCCTCGGTGGCGCAGATGGGGCACCGGGAATCAAACTGGGCCTTGAAGCCCGTGGGGGTGACGGAGATAATATCCAGGCTCAGGGACAGGTCCCCGGAAATCTCGTCGGAGAGGTCCACGCCTAAGCCCGCGCCTTTGGTGTCCCCGTGGGGAATCAGGGATGCCAGCGCCCGGAGCCGCTCCGCCTGGGGGCAGTCGGGGAGGTGCATGGAGGCGATCAGCTCCAGGGTGGCGGTGATGGCGTTGTTGCCCGCCTCCGGATGGGCTGCGTGGGCCCCCTCGCCCTGGGCCTCAATGGCAATGATGTTTTTTTCCAGGTCCGTCACCCGGAAGCGGACGCCGGTTTTCTCAAATGCGCCGGCGCAGTAGATCTCCGCCACGCCCTTCCGCATGCCCTCGATGACCAGGCGGCACTTGTCCGGCACCACGTTGATCTTCAGGCCCGCGTCCATGGACAGGATTCTGGGAAGGGTTTTACTCTCGGGGTATTCGGCTGTGATGGTCCCGTGGAACCCGCCCTTTTCGATGTTGATCAGAGGGAAATCCGCGTCGGGGGAGAAGGTGTATTCCGCATAGGGCTCTTTGGCGAAATAGTATTCGATGTCGCTGCTGCCGCACTCCTCGTCGCAGCCCCAGATCAGCCGGACGTTGTGGGGCAGGGACACCCCCAGGTCCCTGACGCACCGGGCGGCATAGAGGGCGGCCACGCTGGGGCCCTTGTCGTCGGCGGCGCCCCGGCCATAGAGCTTGCCGTCCTTCACAACGGGGGCAAAGGGCTCCGTCACGGTCCAGCCTTCCGCCACGGGCACCACGTCCAGATGGCTCAGAATGTCCAGGCGGCGGTCGTTTTCCGGCAGCAGATCTACGGTGCCCACATAGTTGTCATAGTTTTTCACATGGAAGCCGTAGCCCTCGGCCATTTTAAGGGCCTCTTCCAGCGCCTTCGCGGGACCGTCCCCGAAGGGCTTCCCCGGCAGCGGGTCCTCCCGGTCGCTGCGGATGCGGATCAGCCGCTTGATATCCTCCAGCATTTCCTCCCGGTGGGCCTCCGCCCAGGCCTCGATTTTTTCTTTATACATGGTACTCTCCCCTTCCGTAGGAATAGACGATCTCCAGCAGCACCTTGGGCATGACCTCCAGCGCCCGGACGGGAATGAACTCGAAAACCCCGTGGAACTGATACCCGCCGGTGGAGAGATTGGGACAGGGCAGGCCCTTGAAGCTGAGCTGGGCCCCGTCGGTGCCGCCGCGAATGGGCACAGCCTTGGGCTCCACCCCCTGGGTCCGGAAGGCGGCGGCCGCAGCGTCCAGAAGATGGCGGTGGGGCTCGATCTTCTCCCGCATATTGAAATAGGTGTCCTTCCCCTCCAGGATCACGGTGCCCGGGCCGTATTTCCCGTTGAGGAATTCGGCCGCTGCCGCCATGAGGCGCTGCTTCTCCCGGAGCTTTTCCAAATCATGGTCCCGGAGGATATACTGAAGTCTGGCCTCAGTCACCTCCCCGGACATCTCCATCAGGTGGATGAAGCCCTCGTAGCCCTCGGTGTGCTCCGGCCGCTGGGCCGCCGGGAGCAGATCGTTATACTCCATGGCGATGATGCAGGCGTTTTTCATCATGTTCTTCGCCCCGCCTGGATGGACGCCCAGACCCCTGACCGTGACCGTGGCGGAGGCGGCGTTGAAGTTCTCATACTCCAGCTCTCCCAGAGGGCCGCCATCCACGGTGTAGGCGAAGTCGCAGCCGAACCCCTCCACGTCGAACAGGTCCGGTCCCGCGCCGATCTCCTCGTCGGTGGTGAAGGCGATCCCGATCCTTCCGTGGGGCTTGTCCGAGTGGATCAGGGTCTCGGCCATGGTCATGATCTCCGCCACGCCGGCCTTGTCGTCGGCGCCCAGAAGCGTGGTCCCGTCAGTGACGATGAGATCCTCGCCGATCACCTCCCGGAGGCAGGCAAAGCCTGTGTCCGGAGCCATGGAGACCGTTTCGTTCAAGCGGATCGTGCCGCCGTCGTATTGTTTCACGATCCTGGCCCTCACGTTCTTCCCCGAGGCGGCCTCGGAGGTGTCCACATGGGCCAGGAAGCCGATGGCGGGAACGGCGGCGTCCGTGTTGGCGGGGATAGCTCCATAGACCGCGCCGTCGGCCTCGCTGATCCGTACGTTTTCCATGCCCAGGTCCCGCATTTCCTTTGCCAGGGCCTCGGTCAGAAGCCGCTGACCGGAAGTGGAGGGCCGAACGCCGCTGGCCTCACTGGAGGTGGTCTCCCAGGTGATATAGTTCAAAAACCGTTCCAATGCTGTCATTTTCATTCCTCCTGTCGGGAGTATTTTACCACTTGGGAATGGTATGTCAACCGTGGGAAACGTCAAAAAACGCCCGGCGCTTTCGCGCCGGGCGTTCTGAAATACCGGGGGAAAACTTAGAAAGCGTCGTACCAGTCGGGCTCGTTGGAGTGCTCGAACTCATAGGGATTGGGGATCTCGCCCCGCTCGACCTTCTCGAACCAGGCCTTGGCGTTGGCAGCCATGTTGGCCCAGGACTCCAGAGTCTGGGGAGCCTCCATGTCCTTGGTGGCATAACGATAGTCGTTGACGCGGGAGATGTACTTCTCGTCCTGCTGCTCGGAGTTCTCGTCGCCCAGGGTGCCGGCGGCGATCCGCAGGAGGGAGGCATACTGCTCGGAAACAGTGTGCAGCTTCAGGTCCTCAACCAGGAGCTTCTTCAGAGGCCGCTTGGCCAGGTTGGACATGATGGTGCGGTTCTCATAGGGCATACGCTTCCACATACGGGCGATTTCCCATGCGCGCTCCACAGCCTTGCCCTTGGGCACGACCTCGGAGAGCAGGCCCCACTCCAGCATCTGAGGAGCGGTGATCTGACGGGTGGTCATCATGTAGTAGTTGCCGCGCTTGGTGCCCAGATAGTGCTGGAACATCAGGCCCATGCCGTCGCCGGGAACCAGGCCGCCCTGGGCATGGGGAACCTCGATCTTGCAGTCCTCGGTGGCGATGGTCACATCAGCCAGGAACGCGGAATCCCAGTGGAAGCCGGGGCCGGGCAGCGCGCCGATGGTGGGCACGTCGATGTCGAAGACCATGTTCTTGATCAGGTTGGTGTCGTCAAAATACTGATGCTGGAACCGCTGCGTGGGCAGCTCGGAATAGGTCTCCCAGCCGTTGGCGTCAGACTCGATCATCCAGTTGTCGCCGATGTGGGTGAAGATGATGATCTCGTTCTCCCAGTCCATGGACAGGATCCGGGCCAACTGAGAAACAGCACGGTGGGCCATGCCGGAATGATGCATGGGGCCGTCATTGGTCTTCCAGGTGACCTGGAGAATGCCGTCCTCGCGCTTCAGGTCCGCGAAGGCCTTGAACCACTC
>CAJOHR010000100.1 GCA_905234425.1 uncultured Oscillospiraceae bacterium
GGGTTGCTGTCATCCTGACAGGGGTTGCTGTCATCCTGAGCGGCAGCGAAGGATCTTTAAGATTCTTCGTCGCTGCGCTCCTCAGAATGACAGGGGTTGCTGTCATCCTGACAGGGGTTGCTGTCATCCTGACAGGGGTTGCTGTCATCCTGACAGGGGTTGCTGTCATCCTGACAGGGGTTCTTACGTCTGCCCCTTCACCATGTCCCAGTACGTCTTCGCGGCCTGCTCGAGCTTGTTGGGGCCGTATTCGTAGTATACCCGGTCCCGGAGCTCCTCAGGCAGGTATTGCTGCCTTACATAGTGATTTTCAAAGTTATGCGGATACTGATAGGTCAGTCCCCGTCCCAGCTTTTTGGCGCCGCCGTAGTGGTTGTCCCGAAGATGGGCGGGGACCTCGCCGTATTCGCCCTTCCTGAGGTCCGCCATGGCCGCGTCGATGGCGTTTACCGCCGAGTTGGACTTGGGACAGGTGCACAGGAAGATCACCGCCTCGGCCAGCGGGATCCGGGCCTCGGGCAGCCCAAGCTGGAGCGCCGCGTCCACGCAGGACTTCACCACGGACATGGCCGTGGGATAGCTCAGGCCGATGTCCTCGGCGGCGCAGACCGTCATTCTGCGGATGGCCGTGGTCATGTCGCCGCCCTCGAGTAACCTGGCCAGGTAGTGGATGGCCGCGTCCGGGTCCGAGCCGCGAATG
Organism: uncultured Oscillospiraceae bacterium; assembly: GCA_905234425.1. Classification (GTDB taxonomy): domain Bacteria; phylum Bacillota; class Clostridia; order Oscillospirales; family Oscillospiraceae; genus HGM13006. The sequence goes on from CAJOHR010000100.1 coordinate 701, forward strand.
GACTTCTGGAAGGCGGAGATCACGTCGTAGTGGCTGTCTCCGTCCCGGTCGAAGCGCATGGCGGAGCGCTGGGTCACGGCCTCCGCGTCCTCCAGGGTGATGGGGAGCACGCCGTCCTTTTCCTTCCCGGCGGAGAACAGCAGCTCCACGGCGTTCATGGCCTTCCGCACGTCCCCGCCGCAGGCCGAGGCGATGTGGGCAAGGGCCCCGTCCTCCGGCGCCGCCGTCACACCGAGCTCCTGCTCCATAAAGCGGACGGCCCGCCTCACGGCCTTTTCCGCCTCCTCCGGGGCGACGGACCGGAACTCAAACACGGTGGACCGGGAGAGAATCGCATTGTAGACATAGAAATAGGGGTTTTCCGTGGTGGAGGCGATGAGCGTGACCCTGCCGTTTTCGATGGACTCCAGAAGGGACTGCTGCTGCTTTTTGGTGAAGTACTGGATCTCGTCCAGGTAGAGCAGGACGCCCCGGGGGGCCAGGAGCGTGTCCGGCCGGTCCAGGATCTCCCGAACCTCCGCCGTGGAGGCGGTGGTGGCGTTGAGCTTACAGAGCGTCCGGTTGGTGGTCTCGGCGATGATCCGGGCCACGGTGGTCTTGCCCGTGCCGGAGGGGCCGTAGAAGATCATATTGGGGATGCTGCCGGATTCCACGATCCGCCGGAGCATGCCCGTTTTGCCCAGGATGTGGGACTGGCCCACCACGTCCGAAAGGGTGCCGGGCCGGATCCGGTCCGCCAATGGCTGATACATACGGATGCACCTCCTGAATCGCTTCCTGCGGCATGGCGGGCGATGGTCGATCGCCCCTGCGATCTGATTATAGCATATTCCGCAAAACTATGATATAATCAAATCCACGATTATTTCGACGATTTGCGGGGGAAATACCATGAAAGCGACTGAGAAGGCGGAAAACATCCTGGAGGCCCTGAAGGCGCTGTATCCGGAAGCCCTGTGCGCCCTGCGGTACGAAAAGGATTACGAGCTTATGATCGCCGTGCGCTTAAGCGCCCAGTGCACCGACGCCCGGGTGAATCTGGTGACGCCCAAGCTGTTCGCGGCCTATCCCACCCTGGAGTCCTTTGCGGCGGCGAACGTGGAGGACGTGGAGGAGTACGTCCGGTCCTGCGGGTTCTATCACCACAAGGCCAGGGACATTGTTCTGGCCTGCCGGATGCTCCTCAGCGAGTTCGGGGGGAAGGTCCCGGACAGCATGGAGGACCTGCTGCGTCTGCCCGGCGTGGGGCGCAAGACGGCAAATCTGCTGCTGGGGGATATTTACGGCCGGGAGGGCTACGTCTGCGACACCCACTGCATCCGGATCTGCGGAAGATTGGGCCTGACCTCCGGCAAGGACCCGGTGAAGGTGGAGATGCAGCTCCGAAAGGTGATCCCGCCGGAGGAATCCAGCGATTTCTGCCACCGGATCGTCCTCTTCGGCCGGGCCGTCTGCACCGCCAGAAGCCCCGGATGCGGAGAATGCACCCTGTCGCCCTGGTGCGCGGAATTCACCGGCGAGAGTTCCGATAATATCTGAAAAAAGGGGAACGTACCATGAAACTGACGCTTACAAATGAAAATATCAGCATGGCCTGCCGGGAGGCGGAGGACTTTCTCGCGGGACGGAAGGCGGATTCCAAGGACCGGATCCGGGTCATGCTCACCCTGGAGGAGGTGCTTCTGACCTATCAGAAGGCCTTCGGCATGGACGCCATGACCCGCATGGGGCAGCTCCCCAGATGGCGCTACCGGCGGGGCCGGAACGAGATCCAGTTCACCCTGGAGAAAAAGCAGGCGCCGGATTGGGCCAAGCTCCTTGCCGCCATCCTGCTGGCGGCAGCCTGCGGGCTCCTGGTCCGGGTTTTCCCGGAAAACGTCCGGTCGGTCCTCCAGGACGGGATCATGACCCCTCTGATCAGCACGTTCCTGGGCTTTCTCAACGCCGTGGCCGGGCCTATGGTTTTCCTGTCCGTGGTCTGGGGCATCTACAGCATCGGCGACACCGCCACCTTCAGCGTCATGGGGAAGAAGCTGGGGCTCCGGTACGCCCTGTACCTGTGCGCTTCGGGGCTCCTGGCGCTCCTGGTCTGCCTGCCCTTCTTCCGCCTGAACTTCGGCAGCGCCCAGGGCGGCGGCGGGGAGCTGACGGCCCTCTTTCAGATGGTGCTGGACATTATTCCCGCCAATCTCTTCCGGCCCTTCTCCACCAACAATACCCTGCAAATCCTGTTCGTGGCCATCATCATCGGCGTGGCCATGCTGCTGGTGAACAAGGAGACCAACAGCGTGGCCAGCCTCTCCGAGCAGCTTGGCTTCATCGTCAACGGGATCATGAGCGCCATCTCCAGGCTGATCCCGGCCTTCGTGTTCGGAAGCCTGTTCTGCATCGTCGCCTCCAGCGACATCAGCGTCATCGCCGCAGGGGGCAAGTTCTTCCTCGTCACCCTTTTGGGCGCGGCGGCGGTGATGGTCCTGCATCTGGCGGCCACCTGCGTGAAATACAGAATGACCCCCTGGATCTGTGGAAACGGACCTTCTCCACCTTCCTCATCTCCATCACTACCGCCTCCTCCGCGGCGGCCTTCTCCGACAACCTCAGCACCTGCGTGGAAAAGCTGGGGATCAGCCGGCGGCTGGCCAATTTCGGCGTGCCCTTCGGCCAGACCCTCTACAAGCCCGGGGTGGTGGTGCTCTTTTTCACGGCGGCCGTCAGCGTGGCGGCAAACCGGCAGGTGGAGGTGTCCGTATCCTGGATGGTGACGGCGGTGATCATATGCGTGATCCTGGCCACGGCGTCCCCTCCGGTGCCCGGCGGCATGACCGCCAGCATGGTCATCCTCTTCTCCCAGCTGGGCCTGCCCCTGGAGGACCTGGCCGTCATCATGTCCCTGACCGCGATCCTGGATTTCGCCATCACCGGCGCGGATCTGTTCGCGGGACAGTGCGTGCTGAAAAACACCGCCGGGGACCCGGCTCTGGCCGATCCCGGTACGGAAACAGGGGAGACAGACGCGGTATGACGCGCCTCGGCATGCGCACGGCTGTCACCCTGTCATTCTGAGGAGTGCGGCGACGAAGAATCTTTGCATCGACGGGAAGGAAAGATCCTTCGCTGCGCTCAGGATGACGCAACATAATGTATTTCAAGATTTTGAGTATCTGTTCAGTCGCTGTCATTCTGAGGAACAAAGATTCAGGTAAAAGATCCTTCGCTTACGCTCAGGATGACACGAGCGACTGAACAGTTACAATCGGGATTTGTCGAGGCCATTGAGCATCCCTGTCATTCTGAGGAGCGCAGCGACGAAGAATCCTGCGTCAACCGGGAAGGAAAGATCCGTCGCTGCGCTCAGGATGACAGGGGGGATCAGGATGACAGGGGGGATCAGGATGACAGGGGGGATCAGGATGACAGTACATACCTCCGGCAAGCCCCTGTTTCACAAGCATATTCGGAAGGAGAGACGAAATCATGCTGCTTGATTTTTACGGTGCGGACCAGGCGGTGACCGGGTCCTGCCATGGGCTCACGGTGGGGGATACGAGGATCCTCATCGACTGCGGGCTCCAGCAGGGACGGGACGAGGTGGACAACAGTTCCTTTCCCTTCCGGCCCTCGGAGATCGACTGCGTCATCGTGACCCACGCCCACATCGACCACTCCGGGCGGCTGCCGCTGCTTGTGAAGCAGGGCTTCCGGGGGAAAATCTACGCCACGGAGATGACCTGCCGGCTGCTCCGGATCATGCTGCTGGACTCCGCCCACATCCAGGAGTCCGACGCCATGTACGAAAACCGGAAGGGAAAGCGGGCAGGGAAGGACGAGATTGAGCCCCTCTACACCATCGGGGACGCGGAAACGGCCCTGGAGCGCCTCCAGCCCCTGGAATACGGCCAGGAGACGAAGCTCGGAAAGGATATCAAATTCCGGCTCACGGACGCGGGCCACCTTCTGGGCTCCGCCTATGTGGAGCTCTGGGCCAGGGAGAACGGGGAGACCCGGAAGCTGGTGTTCTCCGGGGACATCGGCAACACGGCGCAGCCCATCATCCGGGACCCGGAGCCTGTCAGCGGGGCGGATTTCGTCATCATGGAGTCCACCTACGGGGACCGGAACCATGAGACGCCCGACGACTACTGCGCTGTGTTCTCCGAGATCCTCACCAGGACCTTTTCAAAGGGCGGCAACGTGGTGATCCCCTCCTTTGCCGTGGGACGGACCCAGGAGCTGCTGTTCTTCTTCCGGGAGATCAAGGAAAAGAATCTGGTCCCGGCCTTCCCCCATTTCCCCATTGTGGTGGATTCGCCCCTGGCCGCGGAGGCCACGGAGATCTACGCCGGGGACCTCAGGGGGTATCTGGACTCTGAGGCGGGGGCCCTGATCGACCAGGGCGTGTCCCTGTTCTCCGCCGCCGACACCAGGCTGGTGATCTCCTCGGAGGAATCGAAGCTATTAAATCTGGACAAGACGCCCAAGGTGATCATCGCCGCCTCAGGCATGTGCGACGCGGGCCGCATCCGGCACCATTTGAAGCACAACCTCTGGCGGCCGGAATGCACCGTGGTGTTCGTGGGCTATCAGGCCCGGGGCAGTCTGGGACGGGCCCTTCAGGAGGGCAAACAGGCGGTGAAGCTCTTCGGGGAGGAGGTTCTCGTTCGGGCCTCCATCGAGACCTTCCACGGTCTCAGCTCCCACGCCGACCGGGACCATCTGTTTGCCTGGGCGGACCAGTTCGAGCCCGGGGAGGTTTCCCAGGTCTTTGTGGTCCACGGGGACGCGGAGGTGTCTCAGCAGTTCGCCGGGGAGCTCCGGGACCGGGGCTATCGGGCCCACGCGCCCCGCTTCACCGAGCGGTACGACCTGCTCACGGGGCAGATCGTTCAGGTGGGGGTCCAGCCGGAGAAGAAGAAGCGGAATCTGGCCGGGTCGCCCCAGTACCGGGCTTTGGAGGAGGCGGGCCGGCAATTGGAGGAGGTCATCCGGCAGAACAAGGGCCTCTCCAACAAGGAGCTGGCCAAATTCACCTCCAGCGTGCTGAATCTGGTGCAGAAGTGGGGAAGAGAATAAGAGAATCAGAGAATCAGAGAATCAGAGACCGCCCCTTCGGTGAGGGGCGGTTTTTGTAAATCGGGAGTATCTGTTCAGTCGCTGTCATTCTGAGGAACAAAGTGACGAAGAATCTTG
>CAJOHR010000101.1 GCA_905234425.1 uncultured Oscillospiraceae bacterium
AGCTGCTTTGTGATCACGGTTTTTCCGGTCATGGTGAATTGCAGCTCGAAGCTTCCATCATCAGATGTTTCAGAGGAGCAGCCGGTCCGGTGCCGGCTGCTGCTTTGAGATATTTGTATGAGGTGTGAGCGATGAAAAAGAATCCTTTCGATCAGATCGGACTGGGCATGTTCCTGGCCCTCTGCCTGATGGGCCTGTGGCAGGCGGGGAAGTACTTCTCCCTGGGCCTTGCCAATATGGCGCTGACGGCCCTGGCGCTGGAGGCGCTGATGCTGCTGCTGGCCTGGGCGGCATGGCAGGGGAGGATGCCCTTTCTGCTGCTGGGCGTGGCCGCGGGCGGCTTTGTTCTCAACAGCTTCTTAAACTACGGCGAGACCACCCATTTTGCCTCGCTGATCCTGTGGCAGGGGATCCTGGCGGCAGTCTGGGCTGTGTTGGGGACTGGGTGGATGCTTTGGAGGAAGGAAAAAATCGGCCGTCTTCCCTGGCTGCCTCTTGCGCTGATGCTGCTGATCGTGGCGGCCGTGGGCTGGGTGTGGAAAACGAACGTGGACGCGGACCGGGACTGGGACGGGCATGCCAAGCGGGCGATCTGGGCGGTGCCGGCGAAATACGACACCGGCGAGATCCCGGAGGCCGGACGGCTGGAGGAGCTTATTTACGAGACGAAGGCCTACGCCACCGACTCCCGCCCGGTGACCAAACGGGCCCTGGTCTACCTGCCCTATGGATATGACGAGAGCAGAAGCTATAATATCCTCTACCTGATGCACGGCACCGGGGACGATGAAAACTACTGGCTGCAGACCCACGTCGTCAATAAGATCATGCTGGACCGGATGATCGCCGCCGGGGAGATCGAGCCTCTCATCGTGGTGACGCCCACCTTTTATGTGGAGGACGACGGCAAGGACAGCAGCCTGGACATCCTGACCTTCTCCTTCCGGGAGGAGCTGCGGAACGACCTGATGCCCGCGGTGGAGACCAGGTATTCCACCTTTGCCGAGACGGCGGACGAGGCGGGCTTTGCGGCCTCCCGGGAGCATCGGGCCTTCGCCGGCCTCTCCCGCGGCGCAGTCACCACGGCCAACTCCGTCCTCTGCGGCAGTCTGGACTACTTCTCCCGCTTCGGGCTGTTCAGCTCCTTCCGCACCACCGAGGAGCATATCCGGGAGACCATCCAGTCCCCGGCGCAGCTGCCCCTCTCCATCGACTATCTCTATGCCACCACCGGCAACTTCGACTTTGCCACGCCCTATATGGTTCCGGGCTACCGGATGCTCTGCCGGCTGGAGCCCAGACTTCAGGAGGGCGTGAACACCAGCTTTGACATTTTCCCCATGCGCTATCATTCCATCGGCCACTGGCATTTGTCCCTGTACAATTTCCTGCAGAAAGTATTCTGAGGGGTGTTTTCCATGGAAAAAGCAAAAAAGAAACCGATTTTGCGCTGGATCCTGCTGGCTCTGCTGCTGATCCTGGCCCTGCTGCTGATCGTAAACCGCTATACCGTGCGTCAGGTCTGGTGCAATGTGTTTTCTCCCACCCTGCCCATGGACACGTCCGCGGACTGGAGCGGCGGCAAGAGCTACGAGCACCTGGCCTATGCCACAGACTCTGAGGCCCAGTACGTCGACCTCTACGTGCCGGACAGCCCGGAGCCCGCGCCCCTCTTCGTGATGATTCACGGCGGCGGCTTTGCCTTCAACGACGCCCAGTCCCGCCAGGCCCAGTTTATGTACCGCTATTTCCGGGATCACGGCTTTGCCTGCGCCAGCGTGAACTATCGCCTGTCCACAGAGGCGGCCTATCCCGCCGCCACCTGTGACGCGAAGGCCGCGGTGCGCTTCCTCTGCCGCAACGCCGGGGAATACGGCATCGACGCCGGGCATATCGCCGTCTGGGGCGAATCCGCCGGCGGATATCTGGCCGCCATGACGGCCCTCTCCGCGCCGGAGGCCTTCTCCGATACACTGTGCATCGGAGAGACGGAGGCGGAGCGCTTCGAGATGCCGGCCTTCGACGCCCTGGTGGACTACTACGGCTGCATCGACTTTGTGACCCAGCGGGGGAATTTTGCCCAGGAGGGGCTGGTGCCCTGGATCCCCACGCTGGCAAACGGCTGGGCTAACGAGGCGCTTGGAGACTACGGCAGTCTGGAGGAGCTTTGGCTGCGAAAAAACTATGCCGACTGGGGCGATGAGGAGAAGATCGAGACCAGCCCCCTGCACCGGGCGGAGCGGCAGGAGAACCGGAACCCGGGTATGCGCACGCTGCTCATCCACGGGGACGCGGACATTACCGTGTCCCAGCTGCAGTCGGTGGAGCTGTATGAGGCGCTGCGGGCCAACGGCGAGGACGTGACGCTCCGGCTGGTGCCCAAGTGCAAGCACGCCGACGACCGCCTCTATACCGATGAACTGCTGGGCGAGGTGGAGGCCTTTGTCAGGGCCTCGTTTGAGAAATAAGAGACGGGGAAAATCGCATAAAATGCGATATTAGCCGAAAACCCATGCCGGAACGCTTGCAAACGGCATAGGAGCTGTGCTATACTGCACGGGCTGTTCCGGCCTGTACGGAAACAGGGAAAAGGGATCAGAAGTAAGGAGCAAAAAAGCAAGATGGAGCGCTATGATGTGCTGATCGTGGGCGCGGGACTGTTCGGGGCCACAGTGGCCCAATGCCTGCGGGAAAAGGGAAAGAACGTTTTGGTGATCGACAAGCGCAGTCATGTGGGCGGCAATGTCTACACCCAGGAGATCGAGGGCATCCAGGTCCACATATACGGCGCCCACATTTTCCACACCAACGACAAGGCGGCGTGGGATTATGTAAACCGGTTCGCCGAGTTCAACCGCTACACCAATTCCCCGGTGGCCAATTACAAGGGAGAGCTCTACTCCCTGCCCTTCAACATGTATACCTTCAACAAGCTCTGGGGCGTGGTGACGCCCCGGGAGGCGGAGGAAAAGATCCGACAGCAGCGGGAGGAGGCCGGGATCCGGGAGCCCAAAAACCTGGAGGAGCAGGCCATTTCCCTGGTGGGCACGGACGTGTACGAAAAGCTGGTGAAGGGCTACACCGAAAAGCAGTGGGGCCGCCCCTGCACAGAGCTGCCCGCCTTCATCATCCGGCGGCTGCCCGTGCGCTTCACCTTTGACAACAACTATTTCAACGCCCGCTACCAGGGCATCCCCATCGGGGGCTACACGGCCATGGTGGAGCACATGCTCTCCGGCATTGAGATCCGCCTTGGCGTGGATTACCTGGAAGACAAGGCCACATGGGACGCCATGGCCGACACCGTGGTTTATACCGGGCCCATCGACCGCTATTTTGACTATTGCTTCGGGCCGCTGGCTTACCGCAGCGTCCGCTTTGAGACCGAGGTGCTGAAAACGTCCAACTTCCAGGGCAACGCCGTGGTGAACTATACCGACCGGGAGACGCCCTACACCCGCATCATTGAGCACAAGCACTTCGAGTTCGGCACCCAGCCGAAGACTGTGATCTCCCGGGAGTACAGCTCCGAGTGGAAGCCGGGGGACGATCCCTATTACCCCGTGAACGACGAAAAGAACAAGAGCCTGTACGAGCGGTACAGGGCCCTTGCCGACAAGGAAGAGCATGTGTTTTTCGGCGGACGGCTGGGGGAGTACAAGTATTACGATATGGACGCGGTGATCGCCCGCGCCCTGGAATTTGCAGGATAATAAGAAAGCTCTGCGAGCTTTCAGACTGTAGACAAACCTATGCAGCAGAACGCGGACACGCATGGGGGGATTGTGAAGGGGGGAGGGTATGCCCCCCTTCACGTTCAATCTATGCAAAATTCCCATTTTTGCGTTTCAAGCTGTCGACACTTTGTCGACAGCTTGAAAGCTCTGCGTGCCTTTTCGATTGGCTCGCGGAGCTTTCTCTATTCTTCCGGCTTTCCCTGCCTGCTTCTTTCTCCGATCCCGAGGACGCGTTCTCTGTCCTCCCTCTACGCCTGCAGCCGCTTCTGCCAGCGTCGTGTCGTAAATGGTCGTTTTTCCGGCATAACCGGGAATTTACAAAGCGTCCGGGGGACGGTATAATAAAATCAGATGAACTGTACGCAAAATCAGAAAAAGGAGGATGAGGCAAGTTGAAACATCAGGATCTGATCTCCCGGATGACGCTGGAGGAGAAGGCCCACCTGCTCTCCGGGCGGGACTTCTGGCAGACCCAAAGTGTCCGACGTCTGGGGATCGAGAATATAACCCTCTCCGACGGCCCCCATGGGATCCGCAAGCAGGAGGGCGCCGGGGACCAGCTGGGTCTGAACGGCTCTGTTCCCGCCACCTGCTATCCCACCGCTGCCACCATGGCCAACTCCTGGGACCCGGCTCTTGGCGAGGAACTGGGCCGTCACCTGGGTGCCGAGGCCGCGGCCCAGGACGTGTGCGTGCTGCTGGGGCCCGGCCTCAACATCAAGCGCAGCCCCTTCTGCGGCAGAAACTTCGAGTACTTCTCCGAGGACCCGTATCTGGCGGGCAAGATGGCCGCGGGCTATATCCGGGGCATCCAGGCAAACGGCGTTTCCGCCTGTCCCAAGCACTTTGCCGCCAACAACACGGAACTTCGGCGCATGGCATCCGACTCCGTGATGGACGAGCGGACGCTCCGGGAGATCTATCTCACCAATTTTGAAATCGCCGTGCGGGAAGGACATCCCAAGTCCATCATGTCCTCCTACAACATGGTAAACGGCGTCTATGCCAACGAAAACGCCCATCTCCTGCAGGAAATCCTGCGGGACACCTGGGGCTTTGACGGCTTTGTGGTTTCCGACTGGGGTGCCAACAACGACTTTACCGAGGGCGTGCGGGCCGGCTCCCATCTGGAGATGCCCGGCACCGGCGGCGACGGCCCGCGCCAGGTGATGCAGGCTGTGGCCGAGGGCAGGATCACCGAGGCGGAAGTGGACGTGCGCGTGGACGAGCTGCTGGACGTGATGATCTCCACCCGCAAGGCGGTGGATCCCCTGAAGGGGAAGGGCTTTGACAAGGACGCCCACCACGCCTTCGCCCAGAAGGCCAGCGAGCAGAGCATCGTTCTGCTGAAGAATGACGATAACATCCTGCCGCTCAAGAAGGGCAGCAAGGTGGCCGTGATCGGCGAATTTGCCCGGAAAGCCCGCTACCAGGGTGCAGGCTCCTCTGTGGTCAACTGCACGAAGCTGGACCACACCATGGACGTGATCGGCAATTTTGATCTCAACGTGGTGGGCTTTGAGGCGGGCTACCCCCGTCACGGCGCGCCCGACGCCGCCATGATGGCGAAGGCCGCCGAGCTTGCGAAGAAGGCAGACTACGTGCTGCTGTACCTGGGCCTGGACGAGATCAGCGAGTCCGAGGGCCTGGACCGCTCCACCCTGGCCATTCCCCAGTGCCAGATCGAGACGCTCAAGGCTGTGTCTGACGCCAATCCCAACGTGATCATCGTCATGTCCGCGGGCTCCAGCGTGGAGATGCCCTGGATCGACCAGTGCAAGGCCATGGTCCACGGCTACCTCTGCGGCCAGGCCGGAGCTTCCGCGGTGCTGAAGGTCATCCTGGGCGAGGTGAACCCCTCCGGCAAGCTCTCCGAGAGCTATCCCTTCAAGTATGAGGACTGCTCCACCGCACCCTACTTCCCGGCCAAGGAGCGGAACGTAGAGTACCGCGAGGGCCTGTACGTGGGCTATCGCTACTACGACACCGCCAAGGTGCCGGTTCTGTTCCCCTTCGGCTTCGGCCTGAGCTACACCGGCTTTGCCTACTCCGATCTCAAGGTCTCCGACAAGGAAGCCACGTTCACGCTCACCAACACCGGCAAGATGGACGGCGCCGAAGTGGCGCAGCTCTATGTTCACGCGGTCAATCCCAGCGTTTACCGCCCCAACAAGGAGCTGAAGGGCTTCCGGAAGGTCTTCCTCAAGGCGGGGGAGAGCAAAACGGTCACCATCCCGCTGGACGACAAGGCCTTCCGCTACTGGAACGACAAGACCGGCCAGTTCGAGATCGACGGCGGCGCCTATGAGATCCAAATCTGCGCCAATGTGGAGGACGTGAGGCTTGCCGGCATGGTGCGTGTGAAGGGCACCGACGCCCCCGCCTGCGAGGATCTGAGCAGGCTCCCCAGCTACGCCAGCGGGAAGATCAAAAAAGTCTCCGATGAAGAGTTCGAGACCCTGCTGGGCCACCCGATCCCCGACGGGAAATGGGCCGGTACCATCCAGGCCAACGACGCCATCGCCCAGCTCTACTACGCCAAGAGCCTCAAAGCGCGCCTCGTGTGGAAGGTGATGGATTCCATGCTGCAAAAGAGCATCGCCAAGGGTGAGCCGGACCTGAACATCACCTTCATCTACAATATGCCCATCCGCGCCATCGGCAAAATGGCGGGCGGCGTGTGCTCCCAGGAGATGTGCGAGGGGATCCTGGACATCATCAACGGCCACGGCATCGCCTTCTGCAAGGGCCTTGGCAAGATCGTGGGCGGCTTCTTCAAGCAGATGAGCGTGGCAAAAAAACAAAAAGCTTTGGAGTAAGGGGGACGCAGCATGAAAAACGCAAATGGCGTCAATCCCGTCGTGGCGCTGATCCTGACGGTGCTGGTCTGCGTGCTGACGGTGGTGTTCTTCACCGGAGGCCACCCGTTCTGGGGCGTCGTCTTCGCGCTCATCACCCTTGATTTCTGCGCAGATCTGGTTCTTTCTTTCAAACGAACCTAGAAGGGAGTCAACACAGAATGAGTGAAAAAGCAAGTCCTCTGGGCAAAATCTTTGACAAGCTGCCGCCCACTCTCATCAAGAAAAACAACGTGACCCTGATCCCCGAGGGC
>CAJOHR010000102.1 GCA_905234425.1 uncultured Oscillospiraceae bacterium
CGCAGCGAAGGATCTTTCCTTCCCGGTTGACGCAAGATTCTTCGTCGCTGCGCTCCTCAGAATGACAGGGATGCTCAATGACCCCGACAAACCCCAATCTTCCCTTCGATGGTACAGCGTCTTATTATATAGTAGTCCCTTCATTGCAGCGGAGGGAGAAAGGATGTTATTATGGAACGAAAAAGCGGTGTGCTCATGCACATTTCCTCTCTGCCCTCCCGGTACGGGATCGGCACCTTCGGACGGGAGGCCTACGCCTTCGCCGATTTCCTGCGGGCTGCGGGCCAGACCTACTGGCAGCTCCTGCCCCTGGGTCCCACGGGCTACGGGGACAGCCCCTACCAGAGCTTTTCCACCTTCGCGGGCAATCCCTATTTCATCGACCTGGAGCTGCTCCAGGAGGACGACCTGCTGGAGCCCGGGGATCTGGAGGGCATTGATTGGGGCGGCGATCCCAAACGGACGGACTACGGGGCGGTGTATGAAAACCGCTTCACTGTGCTCCGGAAGGCCTTCCTTCGTGGCCGGGACCGGGATCGGGAGGCGGTGGCGGCCTTTGCGGCGGAGAACGACTGGCTGCCGGACTACGCCCTCTTCATGGCGCTCAAGCAGCACTTTGACGGAAAGAGCTGGCTCGATTGGCCCCAGGACATCCGGCTGCGGCAGCCCGAGGCCCTGGCCCGCTGCCGGGAGCTTTTGGGAGAGGACGTGGCCTTCCACACCTATCTCCAGTTCCTGTTCTTCCGCCAGTGGAACGCCCTCCGGGACTACATCCACGCCCAGGGACTGAAGATCATCGGGGATATTCCCATCTATGTGGCCATGGACTCCGCCGACGTCTGGTCCGCCCCGTCCTATTTCCAGCTGGGGGAGGACTGCGTGCCCACAGAGGTGGCCGGCGTGCCCCCGGATTATTTCACCGAGGACGGTCAGCTCTGGGGCAATCCCCTCTATGACTACGACCGCATGAAGGCCGAGGGCTTCGGCTGGTGGATCCGCCGGGTGGGCGGCGCGGGAAAGCTCTTCGACGTGATCCGCATCGACCACTTCCGGGGCATCGAGAGCTACTGGGCCGTGCCCTATGGAGAGACCACCGCCAAGAACGGCAAGTGGAAGAAGGGCCCCGGCATGGATCTGGTGGGGGCCCTGACGGGATGGTTCCCGGACCTCCGGATCATCGCCGAGGACCTGGGCTATCTGACGCCGGCGGTGAAGGAGCTGCTCCGGGATTCCGGCCTGCCCGGCATGAAGGTGCTGGAGTTCGCCTTTGACAGCCGGGAGCCCAGCGACTATCTGCCGCACACCTACGGCACCAACTGTGTCTGCTACGTGGGCACCCACGACAACGAGACCGTCATGGAGTGGCGGGACTCCGCCGCGCCGGAGGACTTTGCCAACGCCGTGGGCTATCTGGGGCTCCACGAGGCCGAGGGGATAAACTGGGGCATGATCCGGGGCGGCATGAGCTCCGTGGCGGACACCTTTGTGGTCCAGATGCAGGACGTGCTGGGCCTGGGCGCCGAGAGCCGCATGAACACCCCCGGCACGGAGCAGGGCAACTGGCAGTGGCGTCTGGAACCCGGCAGCCTGACCAAGGATCTGGCCGAGAAGCTGCATACGGTCACAAGACGGTACGGCAGAATTTAATGAAAGAGTGGAGATAGAAGCGTGGAGCGTGAAGCTGTTTTTTTCGTAACTGTTCAGTCGCTCGTGTCATCCTGAGCGTAAGCGAAGGATCTTTACCTGAAATCGTGAATAATGCCAAGATTCTTCGTCACTTTGTTCCTCAGTACTTTTTTTCTTATATCTCCACTCTCCACTCTCCACTCTGGAATAAGCCCACGGAGGTCGAACCATGAATATGGAAATAAAGTATCCCCATCTCTTTTCCCCCATCACCATCGGCGGCGTGACCTTCAAAAACCGGATCTGGTCCGCACCCGCCGGGACCCATCTGCTGGCGGGGAAGGAGGAGTATCCCAACGAGGCGGTCATCGCCTATTACGCGAACAAGGCCAAGGGCGGCTCCGCCAACATCACCTTTTCCGCCCAGAATATGGACTTAAACCGGCCCGCCGACGAGCACCACGCCCATGAGAACATCCTCGCCCGGAGCAACCATCCCATGTGGCGGCAGCTCACGGACGCGGTCCACTACTACGGGGCGAAAATCTCCCTGGAGCTGCTGGCCTTTGAGTACCACGGGTACAATGAGGAGGGAGAGCTGGTTTCCTACACGGTGAACGGCCACGGGAAGCAATATCCCAGGCTGACGAGGGAGGTCATGGAGCGCATCGCCGGGACCTACGCCGACGCGGCGGAGGCGGCCCTTGCCTGCGGCTTCGACATGATCCTGATCCACGGCGGTCACGGGCTGGTGCTGAGCCAGATGCTCTCCCCCAGGTTCAACACCCGCCGGGACGAGTTCGGCGGCAGCCTGGAGAATCGGGCGAAATTCCCCATCATGATCCTGGACGCCATCCGGGAGCGGGTGGGAAGAAACCTGCTCATTGAGTACCGGATCTCCGGCAGCGAGCTCACGGAGGGCGGCTTTACGCCGGAGGACTGTGTGGAATATCTCAGGATGATCCAGGATAAGATCGACATCGCCCACATCTCCTGCGGCAGCTTCTACAGCGAGACGGAGCACATCATGCACCCGAACAACTTCCTGCCAGCGGGCTGCAACGCCTATCTGGCCCGGGCGGTGAAGGAGAGCGGGGAGATTCACATTCCCGTGCTGACCCTGGGGGCCTTCCAGGAGCCGGCGCTTATGGAGGAGACCATTGCCACCGGCGGCGCGGACCTGGTGGCCATGGCCCGGGGCACCATCTCCGACGCCTTTGTGCCGGACAAGGCGCTCCACGGCCGGGAGGACGAGATCATCCCCTGCATCCGCTGCTTCCACTGCCTGGACTACGGAAGGCAGACTGCCTTTGCCTGCTCCGTGAATCCCAGAGTGGGCCGGGAATACCGGCTGAAGGGCCTGGAGGAGCCCCCCGGGGAGAAAAAGACCGTGGCGGTCATCGGCGGCGGGCCCGCGGGTATGGAGGCGGCCATCGTATCGGCCCGGCGGGGCCATCGGGTGGTGCTCTTTGAAAAGGCTCCGGTGCTGGGGGGCAAGCTGGTGTTTTCCCGGCAGGCGGACTTTAAAAACGACCTCCGGCGGTTCCTGGACTACCAGATCCACATGGTGGAGAAGCTGGGGGTGGAGGTCCGATTGAACACGGAGGCCACCCCGGAGGCTGTGGCGGCCCTCCATCCGGACGCGGTGCTCTCTGCCGTGGGCGCGGACCCCGTCATCCCGAAAATTCCCGGGGTGGACGCGGAAAACGTGATCACGGCGGAGCAGGCCTACGAGCTGGGCAAAGCGGGGACCCTTCCCGGGGAGACCTTCGCCGTCATCGGCGGAGGCCTGGTGGGCTGCGAAACGGCCCTCTACCTGACTATGGTCCTGGGGAAGCAGGCGGTCCTGGTGGAGATGGACCGGTCCGTGGCCCTGGAGGATTACTCCATTCCAAGGCAGGCCCTGATCGAGCATTTGAACGAATACGTCTCCTGCTACTGCGGCGTCAGATGCAATGGGGTCACACCCGAGGGGATCTCCGTGGAGGACCGTTACGGCAACCGGGGTGTGCTGCCCGCGGACACGGTGGTTCTGGCGGCGGGCATGAAGGCCCGGTACGACGAGGCCGAGGCGTTCCGGGGCCTGAGCCTGTTCTTTGAGACCGTCGGAGACTGCCGGAAGGCCGGAAATGTCCGGAACGCCACCCGCACCGCCTTTGACGCGGCCAGCCGGATCTGACCCTGTAAGCTACTTCCCTTTTTCCCGTTTGTATGATACATTGTAACTGCTTGAGTCGCTGTCATTCTGAGGAACAAAGTGACGAAGAATCCTGGCGTTATCCAAGATTTCAAGATCCTTCGCTTACGCTCAGGATGACACAAGCGACTGAAGCGGTTACTGATACATTACAAAAAGAGCAGATGCGATTCCCCGTCAAGCCTCGGGCAGTATGAATCTCAGCCTGCGCAACGGATGGTGAGCAGAATGAAGGAAAAAAGCGTTTCCACACAGGAGCTTTGGGCGCGGCTGTTCAAGTCCCCGTCTGTGGACGGATTTTTCGCGGAATATGACAGCGCGCTGGAGCTTCCGGGCTTTTCCGACTACATCACGGAGCTCTGCGAGGCCAAGGGCGAAAAGCCGGAGCGCGTCATCAAGCGGGGAAACATCGAGACCTCCTACGGGCACCGGCTGTTTGCCGGCGGGCGGAATCCGTCCCGGGACACGGTTTTGCAGCTTGCGTTTGGTCTGGAGCTGGACGCCGATGGGGCCCAGCAGCTATTGAAGGTGGCCCACATGGCAACCCTGCATCCGAAGGTGAAGCGGGATGCGGTGATCGCCTTCTGCCTGCATCACCACAGCACGCTGACGGAAGCACAGCAGGCGCTGCACGACAATTGCCTTCCCTTGATCGGAGGTGCGAGATATGAATCCTGAAGCCCTGAAGGAACTGTTGAACGCTTACGAGGATCCCGGCTACCCGGAGGATTTTTCGTCGGAATACACCATCATGGAATGTCTTGCGGACCGGAACGGCGTCAGCACCTTCCTGGTCCGGGACCGCGGCGGCGCACAGTGTATCGCCAAATGCTATGACAAAGCCCTGTGGACGATCAGGCTGGGCGGCGATTTGCTCAGCGCGCTGGAGCATGCCGGACTTCCGAAGCGCATTGCGGCGTATGAAAACGAGGAAATGACCGTCACGGTGCGGGAATACATCGAGGGCGCGCCCCTGAGCCGGTACGCATCGGAAAACGATCTGTCGGAGCGGGAGATCATAAGCATCTGCGTCCGGCTCTGCGACATCCTCGGGTATCTCCACCACAGAGAGGCGCCGGTGATCCACCGGGACGTCAAGCCCCAGAATATCATTGTCCGGCCGGACGGGAGCATCGCCCTGATCGACTTTGACATTGCCCGGGTCTACCGCGCTGGCAGCGACACCGACACCGTGTTTTTCGGGACCCTGGCCTACGCACCGCCGGAGCAGTACGGCTTTTCCCAGACCGACGCCCGGACGGACATTTATTCTCTGGGCGTCCTCCTGCGCTGGCTGCTCACCGGCAGCACCAGGGAAAACAAAAACATCAAGGTTTACCGCCCTCTGGCAAAAATCATCAGGAAGTGTACGGCCTTTTCTCCGGAGGAACGCTTTTCCGATGTGTCCCAGGTGAAAAAGGCGCTGCTCCGGGCCAATCCCAAATCTCAGGGATTGCGCATCGCCGCCACCGCTCTGTGCGCCGTGCTGGCGGCAGGATTGGCGGGCTTCGCCGGTGTAAAAATCTATCAGGCCGTCACCTATACGCCCTTCACCGAGGGCGCCATCCCGGCCTATCTGTCCGACGGAGAACGGGTGAATGATGCCGTGGCCTATATG
>CAJOHR010000103.1 GCA_905234425.1 uncultured Oscillospiraceae bacterium
GCGATCTTGATGGACGTAACGGCGGTTCCGGGAAGAGAGGAGAGGAGCACTCTCCGGAGAGAGTTGCCCAGGGTCGTGCCGTAGCCACGCTCGAGCGGCTCTACGACGTACTTTCCGTAATGGCTTTCGGACGGCGTCTCGATGCACTCAATGCGGGGCTTTTTGATTTCGATCATGTAATTGCTTGCCCTCCTTTTTCGATTGTGCGCCTAAGCGCAGATTTGGTTCAGCTTACCAATGTGAGGGTCTCCCAAATTACTTGGAATACAGCTCGACGATCAGATGCTCCTCAATGGGCATATCATCAATATCTTCTCTCGCAGGAACGGCAATGATCTTGGCGATCATGTTGTTGGCATCATACTCGATCCACTTGGGGGGCTGACGGAACGCGTTGTCCTCCAGATTGGCCTTGACCTTCTCGAGGCCGCGGCTGGTCTCCTTCAGGGTGACGACCATTCCGGGCTTCACCAGGAAGCTGGGGATGTTCACGCGGCGGCCATTGACGGTGAAGTGACCATGGCTGACCAGTTGGCGGGCTTCCGCGCGCGTCATGGCGAAGCCAAGACGGAACACCACGTTGTCCAGGCGGCTCTCAAGGATGCTCAGCAGGTTCTCACCGGTCTGACCGGGACGGCGCTGGGCCATATCGAAATAGTTGCGGAACTGGCGCTCCAGAACGCCGTAGATGAACTTGACTTTCTGCTTCTCCTGAAGCTGCAGGCCGTACTCGGACTGCTTGCGGCGCATGCCCTTCTGACCCTTGGGGTCGCGGGTCGTGGTCTTCTTGGCGTAGCCCAGAGCGGCGGGGGAAATGCCCAGCGCCTTGCAGCGCTTGGCGACAGGCTGAATGCTTCTTGCCATTTTTCGTTACCTCCTTCGATCAGACACGGCGGCGTTTCGGAGGACGGCATCCGTTGTGGGGGATGGGGGTCACGTCCTTGATCATCGTCACCTCAAGGCCCGCGGTCTGCAGGGCGCGGATCGCGGCTTCACGTCCGGAGCCGGGGCCCTTGACAAAGACCTCAACGGTCTTCAGGCCGTGCTCCATGGCCGCTTTCGCAGCCGTCTCGGCGGCCGTCTGCGCGGCGAAGGGGGTCGACTTTTTGCTGCCACGGAAGCCCATGCCGCCCGCGGAAGCCCAGGAAATGGCGTTGCCGTGGGTATCGGTGATGGTCACCATGGTATTGTTGAAGGAAGAGCTGATATGCACCTGGCCCTTTTCAATGTTCTTGCGCTCTCTGCGGCGCGTGCGGACGACTTTCTTGCCCTTGGTATTCGCTGCCATTTACATATCCCTCCCTTACTTCTTCTTATTTGCGATGGTGTGCTTCGGACCCTTGCGGGTACGGGCATTGGTCTTGCTGCGCTGGCCACGGACGGGCAGTCCTTTGCGATGACGCTGGCCGCGATAGCAGCCGATCTCCATCAGGCGCTTGATATCCAGCGCGGTCTGGCGGCGGAGGTCGCCCTCGACCACATAGTGGTCGATGCACTCACGCAGCTTGCCTTCTTCCTCTTCAGAGAGGTCTTTCACACGGGTGTCAGGGTTGATCCCGGTCTCCTCCAGGATCTTATTCGCGCTGGTCCTGCCGATGCCGTAGACGTAGGTCAGGCCGATCTCAATTCGCTTGTCTTTGGGCAGGTCAACGCCGGCGATTCTTGCCATGTTTCTCAATCAATCCTTTCATTGATTTTATACCTTCAGGTCTTACGATCTCAGGATCGCAGTTACCCT
Organism: uncultured Oscillospiraceae bacterium; assembly: GCA_905234425.1. GTDB lineage: Bacteria > Bacillota > Clostridia > Oscillospirales > Oscillospiraceae > HGM13006. Next base: position 1,739 of record CAJOHR010000103.1, read on the forward strand.
ACTCTGCGGACCACGGTATAAGACAGCCCCGCAGAGGGTCAGGGGCTCAGCCCTGGCGCTGCTTGTGCTTGGGGTTCTCGCAAATGACCATTACGATGCCTTTGCGCTTGATGATCTTGCACTTTTCGCAAATAGGCTTTACGGAAGGTCTGACTTTCATGCTACGTAAACCTCCTGTTTACTTACTTCTCCATGTGATCCTGCCCCGTGTGAGGTCATAGGGGGACATCTGGATCGTTACCCGATCCCCCGGAAGGATCTTGATATAGTTCATCCGGAGCTTTCCGGAGATATGCGCCAGAATGGTATGACCTCCGCCAATATCCACCTGGAACATCGTGTTGGGCAGGGACTCGACCACCGTGCCCTCCAGCTCGATCATATCGGATTTTGCCAAGACGGTATCCCCTCCTTTACAGGTCGTCTGCCATCGTCAGAATTTCCGCTTCTCCGTCCGTGATCAGGATGGAGTTCTCATAGTGCGCGGACAGACTTCCGTCCGCCGTCAGGACCGTCCAGCCGTCCGGGAGGACCTTGACCTCCCAGCCGCCGGCGTTCACCATGGGCTCGACCGCGATGGTCATGCCGCGGACGAGACGCGGGCTGCCCCTACCCTTCTGTACATAGTTCGGGACCTCCGGGTCCTCGTGCATCTTCGCGCCCACGCCGTGGCCGACGTAGTCCCGCACCAGGGAATATCCCTGGCTCTCGGCGTAGTTCTGGACGCCGGCGGAGATGTCGCTGACACGGTTGCCGTGGCGGGCAAATTTGATGCCCTCGAAGAAGCTCTGCCGGGTGGCGGCGATGAGGCGCAGGGCCTCATCGCCGCACTGCCCGCAGGGAACGGTCATGGCACAGTCGCCCACGAACCCTTTGTAGGTGGCTCCCACGTCAATGCTGACGATGTCGCCTTCCGCAAGCTTACGGGAACCGGGGATGCCGTGGATGACCTGGTCGTTGATGGAAATACAGACGCTTGCCGGAAATCCGCCGTAGCCCAGAAACGTGGGCTCCGCGCCGGATTTCTTGATAAAATGGAATACCTCTTTGTTGATGGCCTTGGTGGTCACACCGGGCTCTACCATCTGCCGTGCGACAGATCGTGCGCCGGCGGCGATCCGGCCGGCCTGGCGCATCAGTTCGATCTCCCGATCGGATTTGATGACAATCGCCATAAAATCCTCACAGGCCCAGCGCTTTTTCGATCTCCGCCGTCGTGGCCTCGATCGTGGGCTGGTTGTCGACTGTTTTAAGCTTGCCGCGGGCCTCATAGAAGGCCTTGAGCGGTTCCGTCTCAGCGTGGTAGGTCGCAAGGCGCTGCCGCACGGTCTCCGGAGCATCATCCTTGCGGACAGTCAGCGCCGCGCCGCAGTTGTCGCACTTGCCTTCCTGCTTCGGCGGGTTGGAAACAACATGGAAACTGGAGCCGCAGTCAGGGCAGGTGCGCCGTCCGCTCATGCGCTCTACGATCACGCTGTCCTCGACCTCGATGCTCAGCGCGCAGTCGATGCCGATGCCGCCGGCCTCAATGGCCTCAGCCTGGGGGATCGTCCGGGGTACGCCGTCGAGAATAAATCCCTTGGCGCAGTCTGGCTCCTCAAGCCGTTCCTTCAGGATGCCGATAATGACCTCATCGGGGACCAGCGCGCCGCTCTCCATATACTCCTTGGCTTTCAGTCCGACCGGCGTGCCGTTTTTCACGGCAGCGCGGAGGATGTTGCCGGTGGAGATGGTGGGGATATCCAGCTTCTTGCAGAGGATCTCCGCCTGGGTGCCTTTGCCGGCGCCGGGGGCGCCGAGAAGAACGAGTTTCATATCTCCTCCTCCAATCACTCAAGGAAGCCCTTGTAGTGGCGCATCAGCATCTGGTTCTCCAGCGCCTGGACCGTCTCAAGCGCGACGCCGACCACGATGATGATCGA
>CAJOHR010000104.1 GCA_905234425.1 uncultured Oscillospiraceae bacterium
GCCGCCGACCTGGGCTTCGGCAGCCGGGACTACGAGCTGGTGGAGCTGTAATACTTCTCTTAATCACGTGAAAAGAAGCCCGCTCCGGCCGGAGCGGGCACCGTTATACCCTTTTCAGAAGTGGTGCATTGTCAGAAACCGCTCCCCTCCAAACGGAAGGGAGCGGTACTTTATGCGATATTACTTGTGATCCACGCTGTACATGTGGCGGATGAGCTCCACGACCTTGTTGCTGTAGCCCCACTCGTTGTCGTACCAGGAGATGACCTTCACGAAGTGATCGTTGAGGTACACACCGGCCTCGGCGTCGAAGATGGAGGTGCGGCTGTCGCCCAGGAAGTCGGAGGACACCACGGCCTCGTCGGTGTAGCCCAGGATGCCCTTGAGCTCGCCTTCGCTGGCCTTCTTCATGGCCTCGCAGATGGCTTCCTTGGAGGCGGGCTTCTCCAGAGTGGCGGTCAGGTCCACAACGGAGACGTCCAGGGTGGGCACGCGCATGGAGATACCGGTGAGCTTGCCGTTGAGCTCGGGGATGACCTTGCCCACGGCCTTGGCCGCGCCGGTGGTGGAGGGGATGATGTTGCCGGAGGCCGCACGGCCGCCGCGCCAATCCTTGGCGGAGACGCCGTCCACAGTCTTCTGGGTGGCGGTGGTGGAGTGCACGGTGGTCATCAGGCCTTCCTTGATGCCGAAGTTGTCATGGAGCACCTTGGCGATGGGAGCCAGGCAGTTGGTGGTGCAGGAGGCGTTGGAGACAAAATCCATGTCAGAGGTATACTTGTCCTGGTTCACGCCCATAACAAACATGGGGGTGTCATCCTTGGCAGGCGCGGACATGATGACCTTCTTGGCGCCGGCGGTCAGGTGGCCCTTTGCCAGCTCCTTGGTCAGGAACAGGCCCGTGGACTCCACGATATACTCCGCGCCGATCTCGCCCCAGGGCAGGTTCTCCTTGTCCCGCTCGCTGAACACGGCGATCTCGTGGCCGTTGACGATGATGGAATGGTCGGTGTAATCCACCGTGCCGTCGAACTTGCCCTGCATGGTGTCATACTTGAGCATATATGCCATATAATCGGGGGTGATCAGGTCGTTGATGCCCACGACCTCCACATCGGGATGACTGAGGCTGGCCCGGAAAACCAGACGGCCAATGCGTCCGAAACCATTGATACCAACTTTGATTGCCATTTTCATTACCTCCAAAAATGTGATTGATTGAACTTGTATCATACGTTTCAATACAGGAGAATCATACCACGCTCCGGCCGCACCTGTCAATGGGAATCGGCCCTTTTTTGCAAATAAAGGATCGGGTTTTTCCCTTTTCCCGAATACCGGTTGAGGAATCCGACATTATCTGATAAAATAACAAAAACCAATGCACGAAAGGAAGCGTGATTTATGGCATTGCTGAATCGAAAGGAAATGGACCCGGAATACCAGTGGCGACTGACGGACATCTACCCTTCCCCGGAGGCCTGGGAAACGGCCTACACGGAAGCGGAGCAGGCGGTGGCGGCGCTCAGCGCTCTGCCCGGCACCCTGACGTCCTCCCCGGAGGCGCTGAAGCAGGGGCTGGATCAGATCTACGCCGCGATGGAGCCTGTGGAGCTGCTGTACCACTATGCCTTTCTCTTTAAGTGCGGCGACAACGGCGACCCGGAGGCCCAGCGGCTGGAGGGACGGGCCATGCGGCTCTACGTGAACATGTCCGCGGCCCTGAGCTTTCTGGACCCGGAGATTCTGTCCATTCCCCGGGAAACCTTGACGGCCTGGCTGGAGGACCCCATGCTCTCCGGCTACAGGCACATTCTGGAGAACACGGCCCGGAGCCGGGATCATGTGCTCTCAGCGGAACAGGAAAAGCTGCTGTCCCTGCTGGGCGACGCCGCCGGGACCCCGGACAGCGTGTTCACCATGCTGGAGAGCGTGGACATGACCTTCCCGGAGATCCCCGGGGAGGACGGGAAGCCCACTGCCCTGACCCACGGCACCTACGGCCGCTTCCGGGAAAGCCGAAACCGGGCGGTCCGGGAGGAGGCCTTCAACGCCTACCACGGGGAATTCAAGCGGTTTATCAACACCATCGCGGCCAACTACGCCGGTCAGGTGAAGCTGGACAACTACTATGCCCAGGTCCGGGGCCACGGCTCCGCGGCGGAAATGAGTCTCTTTGCCCACAATGTGCCCCTGACCGTCTATGACAGTCTGGTGGAGGCGGTCCACGACGGGCTGCCCACTATGAAAAAGTATCTGGCTCTGCGGAAGAAGTGCCTGGGGCTGGAGGAACTCCACATGTACGATCTGTACTGCCCCATGGTGGAGGACGTCAGCTACAGCTTCACCTATGAGGAGAGCAAGGCCATGGTAAAGCAGGCCCTGCTGCCTCTGGGAACGGCCTATCAGGGGCTCCTGGACAAGGCCTGCAAAGAGCACTGGATGGATGTCTATGAGAACAAGGGAAAGACCACCGGAGCCTTCTCCAGCGGCGTCTACGGGGTCCATCCCTATGTGCTGCTGAATTTCACCGGCGCCCTGGAGGACGTGTTCACTATGGCCCATGAACTGGGCCACGCCATGCACTCCCATCTTTCCTCGGCCAACAACGACTATGCCAACCACGACTATGAGATCCTGGTGGCGGAGGTGGCCTCCACGGTGAACGAGGTGCTTTTGACCCGGCATCTGCTGAAAACCGAGACGGACAAGCGGAAGCGGGCCTATCTGCTGAACCACCTGCTGGAGAGCTTCCGGACCACCGTGTTCCGCCAGACCCTTTTCGCCGAGTTCGAGCGTCAGGTCCATGACCGGAGCCAGGCCGGAGAGCCGCTGACGGCGGAGCTTTTGAATCAAATGTACCACGATTTGAACGCCCTCTACTATCAGGGCGCCGAGGTGGACGCCCTCCAGGACGTGGAGTGGGCCCGGATCCCCCACTTCTACAGCGCCTTCTACGTCTACCAGTACGCCACCGGATTCTGCTCCGCCGTGGCCATTGCCGACGGAATTCTGGAAAGGGGCGACCCCTCGAGCTATCTGAAATTCCTGACCACCGGCGGCAGCGACTATCCCCTGGAGGAGCTGAAGATTGCCGGGGTGGATCTGACGAAGCCCGAGGTGGTCCGGCGCGCCTTGAAGGTCTTTGAAAACACGCTCAAGGAGCTGGAAGAGCTGCTGGAAACCCTGTAATTGCTCAACCCCCGGTGTGCGCGGCACACCGGGGGTTTCATTGGGCGTTTCAGCCCAATGAAAACGGGCTGCCCGGCCGGGCAGCCCATTTACGGTACGATATTACTCGTTGATGCCGATAACGACACCGGAGCCCACGGTCCGGCCGCCCTCACGGATCGCGAAGCGGAGGCCGTTCTCGATGGCGATGGGGGTGATCAGCTCCACGTCCATGTCGACGTTGTCGCCGGGCATGCACATCTCAGTGCCCTCGGGCAGGGAGATGATGCCGGTCACGTCGGTGGTACGGAAATAGAACTGAGGACGATAGTTGTTGAAGAAGGGGGTATGCCGGCCGCCCTCGTCCTTGGTCAGGACGTAAACCTGGCCCTTGAACTTGGTGTGGGGGTTGATGGAGCCGGGCTTGCAGAGCACCTGGCCGCGCTCGATGGACTTC
>CAJOHR010000105.1 GCA_905234425.1 uncultured Oscillospiraceae bacterium
GACGCAAAGATTCTTCGTCGCTGGGCTCCTCAGAATGACAGGGGCGGCAGCGGGACGTTGGTGAACAGCCCCCGTTTTCTCAGTCGATTTTTTTCCCGTAGACGAAATTGGGGAAGCCGCCGTTGCCGCCCACGGAGATCATGCCCTCGATGTAGCCGTCCTTGTCCACTCGGGCCCAGACCTCCCAGCGGCCGGGACCTGCGGGGAAGTCCACCTTGAAGAACTCGTCGCCCGTGTAGTAGCCGAAGTTGATGGGGCTGCCGTCGGCGTCCCCGGACAGGGTGCCGTCTTCGTTGGGGGTGAAGTGGAAGGTCATCTCGCCCTCGAAGGCCCCGTGGCCGGGCTGGCCGTAGTCCTTCAGCTCCACCTGGGGCTTTGCCGCGCCGGGAGGAGGTCCGCCGGGACCACCCTCGGGGGGAGGACCGCCGGGACCGCCCTCAGGCATTCCCTCGGGAGGAGGACCGCCGGCGGGAGGCCCGCCCTGGAAATCAGGCCCGTGGACCAGCTTCGGGTCCGGGAGCCACATTTTGATGAAATAAGTACCGGAAATCGCCATAATCTACCTCCGCAGCGGACACCACAACTCTTCACTCTTCACTATTACCTCTTCACTCCATCAAGATTCCCGGGAGGGAAGCTTGATGGTCGCGCCGCCCTCCTCGTAGATCTCGTCGTCGTTGATGGTGGTGATCCAGAAGCCCAGCTCCACGAAGTGCTCCCCGTCCTTCTCATACTTGTCATAGACCTGGGAGTGGATCTTCATCACGTCGTACTGGAGGCCGTGGGTGTTGCACTTCTTGCCCGCCATGGCGGGGATCTTCTCGATCATCTCAGAGACGGCGGTGTTCTTGGGGAAGTCAAAGCCCTGCTCCGTGGGATGGGTCATGATGCCCCAGCGGATGTTCTGGATCCAGCTGTGGCTGCCCGCCCAGTTGTTGATGTGGTGGATGGCGAAGTCACGGCCCAGGAAGTTGATGAAGATGGACCGCTTGATCTCCTTGGGGGGAGGACCGCCGGCTCCCGGAGGGGGACCCATCTTGGCTCTGGGATCGTCGTAGGGCGGCACCTCGGGGTCCCACTCCTTCATGTCCTCGGGGACGTAGACGCCGAACTTGGGGTCCCGGGTCATCTTCGCCCGGACCGCCGGGTCGGCCAGCTCCTTCATGGTGCGGCTGCCGCCCACAGCCATGCCGTAGGGAGGCGTGGGATTGCAGGAGGCGTGAATGGGGCCGTCGATGGTCACGTTGGGCATGTCGCCGATGTTCACGTCCTCCCAGTAGAGGATCTCGTCGCCGCGATAGTTTTCCGCAGCCCAGGTGTCGAAAATGCTCTGCCACTCCTCGTCGGTGTAGTAGTGCTCGGGACGGGTCCACCAGTCGGGAGACTCCCAGCCTCTCTGGTCGCCCATGTCCGCCGGGTCCTCATAGCTCTTGAGGTTCTCCCGGGCGGAGAACAGGACCTCCAGGACCTTTTCGCCGTTCTGGTTGTAGACGGAGCCGGTGGTTTTCAGCACCAGGTTCCGGTAGATGCTGCCGGTCTCCGGCGTCAGGTCGATGAGCTCCAGCTTGTCCTTGACGAGATACAGGGTGTCGCCGGCGTAGACGGGAGCAAGCTGCTCGATTTCGTGATGCAGGCCCGTGACCGCCAAAAAGTCCCTGGCCTTGCCGTTGAAGGCCGTGAGAAAACTGTCGTCGTGGGCGGCAAAGGCGGGCATGGCGATTTTGGCCTTGTAGCCCAGGGATTTGGCGTATTCGTCGTCCTGATAGAGTTTGTTTTCCGGGTCGTACTTTTTGGCGTTGTAGAGCATCATGTCCTCTTTGACCTCGAGGATGTTGCTGAAGCCCTGGGTGCCCTTTTCGATCTTCCCGGAGATCAGGGCCTGGACGTCGATGGGGCCTCTGTCCTCCAGCTCCTTGATTTTCGCAAAATACTCCTCGGCATAGGGCTTTTCCCGCTCGGTCCACTGACCGGGGTAGACGGTGACAAACTTACCGGTTCCCATAGAAATCATTCCTTTCATGTTTGTTGGCGGAGGCAGAGACGGCAAGCCGCCCCTGCCTCCAAGGAAAAGAGATTATTGGCAATTTGTATCTGTTCAGTCGCTGTCATTCTGAGGAACAAAGTGACGAAGAATCTTGGCATTATTCACGATTTCAAGATCCTTCGCTTGCGCTCAGGATGACACGCTCAGGATGACACGAGCGACTGAACAGTTACCACGATTTCAGGTAAAGATCCTTCGCTTACGCTCAGGATGACACGAGCGACTGAAGCAGTTACGGCAATTTAAGACATGGAGATATACTCGCTCTGGACAAAGCCTCTCTGGCCGTCGTAGGTCAGGAAGTAGTCCTCCACCAGGTCGGCCACCAGGAACTTGGCCTTGAGGATATCCCGATCGTTGGGATGGCCCCACATCTGGTTGTGGAAGAAGTAGGAGCCCTGGATTTTGGTTCCTTCCTTCGTCTCGTAGTAGATGGGATCGGGCACGCCGCCGGGACCCATGACGTTGGGCTTCTTGCCCTCTTCCACGCCCGCGGGACCGAACTCCTTGCCGCAGCAGGCGTAGGTGCCCACCACGGACACGTTGTTCAGCTCCAGGAACAGCTTCAGGGCCGCCAGGGTCGCCATGGACTCGCCGGAGCCGTAGAAGCCGCCGCCGTAGGTGGTGAACACAATGCCCAGAGGCTGATAGTTGTCACGGACCGGGCCGCCGGGATAGCTGCACTGACGCCGTCTCCAGGCGGGCTTGCCGTTGGCGCCGGGTGCGCCGGGATCTCCGCCGGGACCACCGGGACCGCCGGGACCGCCCTCGGGCATACCGCCCTCAGGCATGGGAGGCATCCCTTCGGGCGCGGGGCCGCTGACGCCGCCGGGGCCGCCGCCCATGGTGTCGGAATTCATCTGGAAGCCCTTGCCCGCGTCCACCATCTTCTGGACGTTGCTCTCCAGCCGCCCGCCGGCGCCCAGGGAGAACAGGTCGTTGATGATGGTCAGGGGATAGCCCGCCACGATGGGGGAGCCCAGGGCCACCACGTCGTAGTCGTCGAAATACAGATCCTGCTGCATGGAGGCCCAGTCGTTGGACTTCTTCAGCCGGATGCAGTTGCACTCCCAGTTGTAATACTCGAAGGATTCCTTCATGGCCTCGGCCACCCGCTGGGTGTTCTTGGTCATGGTGGCATAGAGGATCAGGGCCCGGCGCCTGGTGGGCGCATAGGTCAGCTCCTCCAGCTCGGCGGTCTTGTCGTTGCCGTCGGACTGATAGACCAGAACGGAGCCGCTGAGGTTCTCGCCGTCGTTGTGAATGGTGACCTCCTGCCTGGCGGGGCCCGCCTGGGCCTCAAAGATGATGGCGTCGCCCTTGGTGTGCAGATTCTCCAGCAGCTCGCAGCCGCCGTGAGAGGACACCAGCTCGCCCTCATAGCCTCTGGCCGCTTTGCGGATGACGACCTTTGTCTCCCGCTTGCCGGAGGGGGTGTCCATCAGATAGGTGTAGGTTCCTGCAAAGTTCATCTTGTTACCTCCTTATGTGGTGGGGAGGGAGGACCCTCCCTGTTTATAAATTACCCGTTTGCCCGGTCATAGGCGCCCTGGATGATCTCCGTCAGCTCGCCGATGTTCATGCCCTCGATGGTGGAAACGTAGTTGTCCCAGTCCGCGCCGTCCACATCGAGATCGCCGTTGATGAACTGGAGCGCGGCCGTACCCACATAGGTGATGATATCGGAGTAAATGGCGGCTGCCTCTGTATTCTCCTCCGCGTTCAGCGTTGTGGAGGAGCCCAGGATATTGTCGGCGGATTTGTTCGTGCTCCAGGCCTCGAAGCAGGCAAGCTCCCGCTCGCCGAAGGAGAAGCTCAGACGCCTGTCAAAGACCACGCCGGCCAGATCCTTGGTGCAGACCACGCCGGAGGCGATGTTGGTGGCCTCGGCCACCTCCAGCAGGGCCGCCTCGTCGAACTGAGGCTCGCCGTCGGCGTCATAGTCCCAGGTCTCATACTGGCCTTCGCCGCTGCCCTTCTGGAAGCCGAAGTTGTAGAGCAGGGAGCCCTCGTAGCTGTAGCCGTAGTCCAGAACCTCCAGGGCTGCCTCGATCTCATCGCAGTTCGTGGTGACAGCCAGAGAGGTCATGGAAACAAGGCTGATCTCCTCAAAGAAGGGGATGTGCGCGCCCGCGGTCTCGGCCACGTCCTGGACAGGCCACCAGTTGCAGTTGGGATCGTCGGACATTTTTCCGTATTCGCCGCCGAAGGGCTGGTTGGTGAAGATGTAGCCGTTGACGCCGCTGGAGGCCCGGCCCGCGTTCCAGTCGGAGAAGGGGTTGGTCTCCCGGTTCTGCATGGCCTCAAAGTCAATGAGTCCCTCGTTGTAGAGCTGATGCAGCCAGCTCAGGTACTTCCGGGTGCCCTCGGCGGTGGCGCCATAGATCACCTGGCCGTCCTCCTGGTAGAAGGCGGTGTTCCAGCTGGAACCCATGCCGTTGGCGGAAAGCTCAGCCGTGGAGCCGAAGCCGCCCTGGAGCAGGCCGTTCTGATTGTTGACGGTATTGAACAGGGCCATGGGCTCCGCGGCGCCCTTTTCATCCTTGAAGGCCCGAAGCACATCGGTGAGCTCGTCGTAGGTCTGGGGCACGTCCAGTCCCAGATCCTCCAGCCAGTCCATGCGGATAAAGGCGCCGGTTCCGGAGGGATTGGCCACCTGATCGCTGATGGAGTAAATGGCCAGGAATTTATCGCCGTCCTGCACGTCAGACAGGAGCTTCCGGTCGGAGTTGACGATGGTCCAGTAGTTGGGCATATATTCCTCCAGATACTCGGAAAGATCCAGATATATGTCCTCCTCATAGGCTGCCTCCACACCGGCGGAATAGTCCCCGGCGGGAACGATGTCCGGGTAATCCCCGGAGGCCATGAGCAAATTGAACTGATCCGTTTCCTGGGTCTTGTTGACCACATTCAGCTCAAAGTTGACGCCGGAATTCTCCATGAGCCACTTCCAGACCTGATGGCCTTCCATGGTGCCGCCCTCGATATAGTTGAGGGTTGTGCCCTCAAAGCCGAAGAAATAGGTCAGGGTGGCGCCTGCGTCGGGGATCGGCAGCTCCGTGGTCAGTCCCTTGAGCATCTCCTTGTATGGACCGTAGTCAAGCGCGGCGTTGGAGGCGGTGAAGTCGCCTTCCTCTTCGGGGAGCTCCTCCTGGGAAGCCTCCTCGGCCTCCTCCGCTTCCTCGTCCTCCTCAGCTTCCTCGGCTTCCTCGGCTTCCTCAGCCTCCTCAGCCTCCTCGGCCTCCTCCGCGGGCTCCTCCGCGGCCTCCGGCTCGGAAGCCGCCGCGCTCTCGACGGGGGCGGACGCGGTCTCATTGCCGCAGCCGGCCATCAGTCCCAGAACAAGACACATAGCCAGCAGCAGCGCAAACAGTCTTTTCATCGGTTTTTACCTCCTAGTATTGATTTCCGATTCTATTTTAAGAAAAACCCGGTTATGGCACAAGAGCCAAGATTTTACCTCTGGTCAAATTTCTGCACTGGCCCCATGAAATAATTATACCATATCGAACGGTTTTCTGGTATAATGTTGTCAAATGCAAATTGGGATTTGGCGGGGTCATTGAGCACCCCTGTCATTCTGAGGAGCGCAGCGACGAAGAATCCTGCGTCAACCGGGAAGGAAAGATCCTTCGCTGCGCTCAG
>CAJOHR010000106.1 GCA_905234425.1 uncultured Oscillospiraceae bacterium
GAAGGTCGTCTACGATGCTTTCAAGATCGTGGAGGATAAGACCGGAAAGAGCGGCCTGGACGCCTTCACGCAGGCGATGGAAAACGTTATGCCCACCCTTGAGGTCAAGGCCCGCCGTGTCGGCGGCGCCACCTATCAGGTGCCCATGGAGGTGCGCCCCGAGCGCAGGCAGACCCTCGGCCTCCGGTGGCTGACCACGTTCAGCCGGAAGCGGAGCGAAAAGACAATGAAGGAGAAATTGGCCGGCGAGATCATGGACGCCTGCAACAACACCGGCAGCGCCGTCAAGCGCCGTGAGGAGACTCACCGCATGGCGGAGGCCAACAAGGCGTTCTCCCACTATCGCTGGTAAGATAGGAGCGCAGTTATGCCCAGAAAGACATCCCTGGAAAAGACCAGAAACATCGGCATTATGGCGCACATCGACGCCGGCAAGACCACCACGACGGAGCGAATCCTGTTCTACACCGGCGTCAATCACAAGATCGGCGAGACCCATGAGGGTACGGCGACCATGGACTGGATGGCGCAGGAGCAGGAGCGCGGTATCACCATCACCTCCGCCGCCACCACCTGTTTCTGGGATGGTTCCAAGCACCAGTACGATTCCCATCGTATTAATATCATTGACACCCCGGGCCACGTGGACTTCACCGTGGAGGTGGAGCGTTCCCTGCGTGTGCTCGACGGCTCTGTCACCGTGCTCTGCGCCAAGGGCGGCGTAGAGCCCCAGTCTGAGACCGTCTGGCGTCAGGCTGACAACTACAAGGTTCCCCGCATGATCTACGTCAACAAGATGGATATCATGGGCGCGGACTTCTACAACGTAATGCACATGGTCCACGACCGGCTCAAATGCAACGCCGTGGCCATCCAGCTTCCCATCGGCGCCGAGGAGACCTTCAAGGGCATCATCGACCTGGTGGAGATGGACGCCGACGTATACTATGACGATCTGGGCCAGGATATGCGTGTCGAGGAGATCCCCGAGGACATGCAGGAGCTGGCCGCCGAGTACCGCGAGAAGCTGCTCGACGCCGTCTCCGACATCGACGAGGAGATCATGATGCTGGTCCTGGAGGATGAGCCCGTTCCCCCGGAGATGATCCGGGCTGCCCTGCGGAAGGGCTGCGTGGAGAACACCCTGGTCCCCGTGACCTGCGGCACCTCCTACAAGAACAAGGGCGTGCAGAAGCTCCTGGACGCCATCATCGACTACATGCCCTCGCCCCTGGATATTCCGGCCATCAAGGGCATCAATCCCGATACCGACGAGGAGGACGAGCGTCCCGCGGACGACAACGCCCCCTTCTCCGCTCTGGCGTTCAAGATCGCCACGGACCCCTATGTGGGCCGGCTCAGCTTCTTCCGGGTCTATTCCGGCCAGCTGGACAAGGGATCTTCCGTGCTCAACTCCACCAAGAAGCAGAACGAGCGCATGGGCCGCATCCTGCAGATGCACGCCAACCATCGGGAGGACATCGAGAAGGTCTATTCCGGCGACATCGCCGCCGCCGTGGGCCTGAAGAACACCACCACCGGCGACACCCTCTGCGACCCCAACCATCCCATCATCCTGGAGTCCATGGAGTTCCCCGAGCCTGTGATCCGGGTGGCCATCGAGCCCAAGACCAAGGCCGGCCAGGAGAAGATGGGCATCGCCCTTCAGAAGCTGGCGGAGGAGGACCCCACCTTCAAGACCTACACCGACGAGGAGACGGGTCAGACCATCATCGCCGGCATGGGCGAGCTCCATCTGGAGATCATCGTGGACCGTCTGCTCCGTGAGTTCAAGGTGGAGGCCAACGTGGGCGCGCCTCAGGTGGCCTACAAGGAGACCATCCGCAAAAAGGTGGACCAGGATACCAAGTACGCCCGGCAGTCCGGCGGCAAGGGCCAGTACGGTCACTGTAAAATCACCGTGGAGCCCAACGAGTCCGGCAAGGGCTATGAGTTCATCAACAACATCGTGGGCGGCGTCATCCCCAAGGAGTATATCCCTGCGGTGGACGCGGGCATCCAGGGCGCCATGGAAAGCGGCGTTCTGGCCGGCTATCCCATGGTGGACGTGAAGGTCACCCTCTACGACGGCTCCTACCACGAGGTGGACTCCTCAGAGATGGCCTTTAAGATCGCCGGCTCCATGGCCTTCAAGGAGGCCTGCCGGAAGGCCGATCCCGTGATCCTGGAGCCCATCATGCGGGTGAACGTCATCGTGCCCGACGACTATATGGGCACCGTCATCGGCGACATCGCCTCCCGGCGCGGCAATATCGACGGCCAGGAGAACGACAACGGCACTGCCCGGATCCGGGCCTTCGTCCCGCTGTCCGAGATGTTCGGCTACGCCACGGACCTCCGGTCCAACACCCAGGGCCGCGGCAACTACACCATGGAGCCCAGCCACTATATCGAGCTTCCCAAGAGCCTCCAGGAGGCCCTGGTGGAGAAGCGGAACAAGGGCTGAGCCCGGTGAAATCCGATCCTTTTTCCCTGTAAAATTAGCTTGCGTTATCATGCATTTTGGTGTATGATAGGGCCATCATTATCAAAGTACAACTTCTAAGGAGGAAACTACTAATGGGTAAGGCAAAATTTGAGCGTACCAAGCCTCATGTAAACATCGGCACCATCGGTCACATCGACCATGGCAAGACCACCCTGACTGCCGCCATCACCAAGTATCTGGCCATGAAGGGCCAGGCGGAGTTCGAGGACTACGCCAGCATCGATAAGGCTCCCGAGGAGAAGGAGCGCGGCATCACCATCAACACCGCTCACGTGGAGTATGAGACCGACAACCGGCACTATGCGCACGTGGACTGCCCGGGGCATGCTGACTACATTAAGAACATGATCACCGGCGCGGCTCAGATGGACGGCGCGATCATGGTTATCGCTGCCACCGACGGCCCCATGGCTCAGACCAAGGAGCATCTGCTGCTTGCCCGTCAGGTGGGCGTGCCCGCCATCCTGGTGTTCCTGAACAAGGTTGACCAGGTCGACGACGAGGAGCTGCTGGAGCTGGTCGAGATGGAAGTCCGGGAGACCCTGGCCTTCTACGAGTTCGACGAGGACGCCCCCGTTATCAAGGGTTCTGCTCTGAACGCTCTGGTTTCCGAGTCCAACGATCCCAACGCCCCCGAGTATGCCTGCATCCAGGAGCTCATGGACGCTGTCGACTCTTATATCCCCACCCCCGAGCGCAAGGCGGATCAGCCCTTCCTGATGCCTGTTGAGGACGTGTTCACCATCTCCGGCCGCGGCACTGTTGCCACCGGTCGTGTGGAGCGTGGCAAGATCAACAAGAACGAGCCCGTCGAGATCGTCGGCCTGTCCGATGAGAAGCGCTCCACTGTCGTCACCGACCTGGAGATGTTCCACAAGCTGCTCGACTACGCTGAGGCTGGCGACAACGTCGGCGCGCTGCTCCGCGGCGTGGACAAGAAGTCCATCGAGCGCGGCCAGGTGCTCTGCAAGCCCGGCTCCATCAACCCCCACACCAAGTTCAAGGGCCAGGTTTAC
>CAJOHR010000107.1 GCA_905234425.1 uncultured Oscillospiraceae bacterium
ACGCCAGAAGGGACTCGAACCCCCGACCTACTGATTCGTAGTCAGTCACTCTATCCAACTGAGCTACTGGCGCATCTGTAGCTTGCTGATTATAGCACCTTCATCCGGAAAATGCAAGCATTATTTTTCATTCTGTGCCGGCAACCGGATACCGGCCCGATTTCCCATCCTGATGCAGCGCGGGCGGCTTCCGTCAGAAGCCGCCCGCCGCTCTTACTGCTCTTGATCCATTACCGCACCGCGGTGAAGCCCTTTTCCAGGTCCGCCAGGATGTCGTCGATGTGCTCCGTGCCGATGGACAGCCGAATGGTGTTTCTGTGGATGCCCTGGTCCTCCAGCTCCTCGGGAGAGAGCTGAGAATGGGTGGTGGTCCAGGGATGGATCACCAGAGACTTCACGTCGGCCACGTTGGCCAGCAGGGAGAAAATCTCCAGATTGTCGATGAATTTGAAGGCTTCCTCCTGGCCGCCCTTGATGTCAAAGGTGAAGATGGACGCGCCGCCCTGGGGGAAATACTTCTCATACAGGGCATGGTCCGGGTGATCCGGCAGGGAGGGATGGTTGATGGCCTCCACCTGGGGATGCTTGCTCAGGAACTCCACCACCTTCTTGGTGTTCTCCGCGTGGCGCTCCAGCCGGAGGGACAGGGTCTCCACGCCCTGGAGCAGCAGGAAGGCGGCGAAGGGCGAGATGGCCGCGCCGGTGTCCCGGAGCAGGATGGCCCGGATGTAGGTCACAAAGGCGGCAGGACCGGCGGCGTCGGTAAACTTCACGCCATGATAGCTGGGGTTGGGCTCGGAGATCCGGGGATAGCGGCCCGAAGCGGCCCAGTCGAACTTGCCGGAATCCACGATGACGCCGCCCAGGGTGGTGCCGTGACCGCCCAGGAACTTGGTGGCGGAGTGGACCACGATGTCCGCGCCGTGCTCAATGGGCCGGATCAGATAGGGGGTGCCGAAGGTGTTGTCGATGACCAGGGGAATGCCGTGCTTGTGGGCGATCTCCGCCAGGGCGTCGATGTCGGGAATGTCGGAATTGGGGTTGCCCAGGGTCTCGATGTACAGGGCCTTGGTGTTGTCTTGAATGGAGGCCTCCACCTCAGCAAGATCGTGGACATTCACGAAGGTGGTATCAATGCCGTAGAGCGGCAGGGTGTGGGCCAGCAGGTTGTAGCTGCCGCCATAGATGGTCTTCTGGGCCACAATGTGCTCTCCCTTGGTAGCCAGCGCCTCGATGGTGTAGGTGATGGCCGCCGCGCCGGAGGCCAGGGCCAGCGCGCCGACGCCGCCCTCCAGGGCCGCTACGCGCTTTTCCAGCACGTCCTGGGTGGAGTTGGTGAGCCGTCCGTAGATGTTGCCGGCGTCGGTCAGACCGAAGCGGGCGGCGGCGTGCTCGGAGTTATGGAACACATAGGAGGTGGTTGCGTAAATCGGCACCGCACGGGAGTCGGTGGCGGGATCGGCCTGCTCCTGGCCAACGTGGAGCTGCAGGGTTTCAAATTTATATTCAGACATGATAAGTACCTCTTTCATTTTATGTAACTGTTCAGTCGCTTGTGTCATCCTGAGCGTAAGCGAAGGATCTTTTTCCTGAAATCGTGAATAACGCCAAGATTCTTCGTCACTTTGTTCCTCAGAATGACAGCGACTGAACAGATACCATTTTATTTAATATATAGTGTGGAATGTATCTCTCAGGTCCGGGTCCGTGGCTCCCGGCAGATACACATTCGGCCCTTGCGGTAATTCTGCCGCAGGAGGGCTTCCAACAGAGCGTTCACGCAACCCGCTCCTTTCAAATCATTGTTTTCATATCGTTTTAATATGATACTGGGATGATATCACATATTTCCTACTATGTCAATAGGTAAAATAATACTTATTTTTTCAAAAAACATATTGACAAGATATATTTTATATGTTATTCTTTATTCATACAAATCCACTAGGAAAAGAGGTGCTGCCTTCATGAAGGGCGCCCAGAAGCGATGTTGCGGCTGAAAGACCTTGGAAATACCGATCACAAACCGCAGCACAATACATTACATATAATGGATTAAAGGAGATTATCATTATGGCTATCTATCAGTCTGTTACCCAGCTTATCGGCAAAACCCCCCTGGTGGAGCTCACCGGTTATGAAAAGAAGCATGACGTCCCCGCTGAGATCGTGGCGAAGGTGGAGTATTTCAATCCCGCCGGCTCCGTGAAGGACCGGATCGCCGCCGCCATGCTGGAGGACGCGGAGGAAAAGGGCCTGATCAACAAGGACACGGTCATCATCGAACCCACCTCCGGCAACACCGGCGTAGCCCTGGCCGCCTTTGCCGCCGCCAGAGGCTACCGGATCATCATCACCATGCCCGAGACCATGAGCATTGAACGCCGCCGGCTCATGTCGGCCTACGGCGCGGAGCTGGTGCTGACGCCGGGACCCAAGATGGTAGACGCCATCGCCAAGGCCAACGAGCTGGCGGAGGAGATCCCCAACAGCTTCATTCCCGGCCAGTTCACCAACCCGGCCAACCCCAAGAAGCACTACGACACCACCGGCCCCGAGATCTGGGCCGATACCGAGGGCAAGGTGGACATCTTCATCGCCGGCATCGGCACCGGCGGCACCCTGTCCGGCGCAGGCAAGTATCTGAAGGAAAAGAACCCGGACATCAAGCTCATCGGCATTGAGCCCACGGACTCCCCGGTGCTGACCGAGGGCCATCCCGGCGTCCACAAGATCCAGGGCATCGGCGCGGGCTTCATTCCCGACACCCTGGACACCTCCATCTACGACGAGATCATCGCCGTGAAGAACGAGGACGCCTTTGCCACGGGCCGGGAGGTTGCCAAAACCGACGGTCTCCTGGTGGGTATCTCCTCCGGCGCGGCCATCTGGACCGCCACCCAGGTGGCGAACCGGCCCGAGAACAAGGGCAAGCGGATCGTGGTGATCCTGCCCGACACCGGCGAGCGGTATCTCTCCACCGCCCTGTTCGCAGAAAGCTGATTCGATTGCATAATTCAATTCCTCCATAAGAATGCAAATGGCAGGCTCTTCTTCTGGGCCTTCGAACAAACGCCGCCAAGACGTGCGCCGGGATTTAATCAGCGTTTCCCTAAAATCCAGGATTTGTACAAACCCTTTGATAACAAACAGGTTAAGGGTGATTTCATATCGTCGATGTTTTATTGGTTCCCGATCCTGCGTTTTGGACGCAGGATCGTTTTTATACTTCTTCAAGCCTGTATCCCATGCCGAGAAACAGGAACAGATACGGAGCGGTGCTGAACAGGGTCAGCCCGAAGCAGGAGGACGCCAGATAGCCGAAGGCGCCGGTGAGGCAGACCAGGGACAGAGGACTGAGTACCTGCCGTCTTCGGACCGCCCGGAGATAGATACCGGCGGTTCCGGCCAGATAGGCGATCCCCGCCGGAATGCCGTA
>CAJOHR010000108.1 GCA_905234425.1 uncultured Oscillospiraceae bacterium
CGGCTTCAAGGGCGACGGTGTGGATGACTTCTCCGGCTACGGCGCCGGCGTCCAGGCGGCGGGAGAATCCACCGTCGTTCTGGAGAATACCAAGATCACAACCGAGGGCGTGATCCGTCCCTGCACCTCCGCCACGGAGTATTCCACCCTGATCGTGCGGAACTGTGAGCTGAATTCCAAGGGCGGCATCATCGACCGTTCCGCGGCAAACGAACCAAGCGCGGGCAAGGCCATGAAGGAGCCTCCCGCCGGTCTGGGCCTGGGCGGCAACTGCCGGACCCATCTGTCCGTAGGCGACAGCCACAGCTATTTCTATGATTCCAAGATCTACGCCGAGGGCTGGGCGGCGCTGTCCACGGATGCCTGCTTTGGAGACCTGTATCTGGAGGCCAACCGCTGCGACATCCAGGTGCGGGACAACGGCTACGCCTCCTACTGCGACCACGGAGCCAACGTGGTACTGAATGACTGTAATCTGAAGGCCACTATCGGCGTCATCATTGCGGGCAAATGCCGGGAGTTCCTGAATCGCTGCACCGTCAAGGCGGACGACTACGCCGCCATGATCCACAGCGTCTTCGGCAACACCCATGAGGTCTCCGAGCTGTCCGTCCAGGGCGGCGATATCAAGAGCGGCAAGGAATGCTTCCTGATCAAGAGTCAGAACGTCTATCTGGACATTCGGGGCGCGAAGCTGCACTCCGATACCGGTGTGCTGATCCGCACCAAGTTCAATGAGGATCCCTGCCGCACGGAGTTGCCGGACTTTGAGGAGGTCTACGGCGTCAAGGCGGTACTCTCTGACATGGATATTGAGGGCGATATCCTCCATGAGGATCCCCAGCGGGTCATGGCTCTGACCCTCAAGCACACCAAGCTGAAGGGCCGCATTGAAAACGCCGTGATCGTCACCGATCCGGCCACCACATGGACTGCCACGGCGGACTCCCATGTGACCATCACCGCCTTCGGTCCCATGGGCAAGATAGACGCGCTGGAGGGCGTGACCGTCTACGCCAGGAGCGACGTGCTTGATCCCGGAACCACCGATCTTCCCTCCGGCGGCAAGCTGGTGGTGGAGGGAAAGGGCGGCTTTCTGGCGGATCTGGCGTTCTGATTCCTATTCTCCTTTTCCATAACCATATTGAACGCGGGACGTATGCTGCCTCTCATACGTCCCGCGTTCAATCTTTATGGTCATGGGTTTAAGGGTTCCGGGTGGACCGGAAGGCGCCTGGGGTGACTCCTTCATACCGTTTGAACGCTCTGGCAAAGGTCAGGGTGTTCTGATAGCCTACACGCTGCGCGATGGCGTCCATGGTCTGGCTGGTGGTGGAAAGATACACCTTTGCGTGCTGGAGCCTGATCCTGTGGATATAATCGATGAGCTTTTCATTTCTGGAGTCCTTGAACAGCCGGGACAGATAAGACTGATTGATCTCGAAGTGATCGCAAATCATAGCGGCACAGAGATTCGGGTCGCTGTAATTCGCGTTGATATATCCGGCAATGTCCTCCACGCGGCTCTGTTTTGACTTGCTGGTTCCGGAAAAATACCGATCAAAGTCCTGGAACAGCTGCCGGACATAGTCGATCAGCTCCCCGCTGGACAGACAGGCGTCGATACCAAGCAGAACCTCGTGAATGTCTACAGAGCTGTTTCCGGCTTCAAAGTATGGGAGCTCCATGACCGCGTAAAGCACGGTAATGAGGGAACTGAGGCGGGAACGGGTCCCTGCGGCGATGCCGTAATACTGGGATTCCAGCTGCAGCATCTTCACAGCGGTCTCTCCGGCCTCCTGGAGTTTGTGCTTCTGAGCCAGAGTCAGAATACTCTGGATCAGCTTGTGGAGCTGGTCGTTCATGGCGTTGGCGGCAAGCATCTGCCGCTTCATTTCGTCTGCGGTGAATACGCCGCCGGACTTCTCCCCGATGTAGTCATCCGCCAGCATATTGTCCAGCAGTGCCTTGCTGCTCCCCAGATCCTTCATTGCGGAAATAAAGCTACTGACATAGACCCGGATCTCAATTCCGTAGGTTTCTCTAGCCTGCTCCACACATTCGGCACAGGATGCGGTCACGGCCTCCATGAATCCGGAAAGCCATTCTTCTGTGATGTGTCCGGGAGCGGCTTGCAGATTCAGGAGGACATAGCTCTGTCCATCACTGAGAAAGGAATAGGCGTTAAAGCCTCGACTGAAGCTGGTGACAAACATCTGCTCGATCACGCTGTGCATGACGGCGTCTCGATCCGCTTTCCGCATCAGATAGATGTCAAATTTCCCGGGTGTGTAGTCCAGGATATCCACCATCAGCATAACGAACTGCTCACTGCCCAGGGTGATCCCTGCCTTTTCTGATGGAACGATTGTTCTATGATTATATCATACGCTGCAAACAGGATAAACATCGTTTTTTGACATTTCATCTGATTGTCCCTGGAACAGACAAAAATCGATGGTATCCATCCCCTTTTTTGACTTTTTCCAATCTGCCGGGTGCGGTGGGGAAAAATCGACTGTAGATTATACGCCCGAGTCTGGGTATTCTGAGCTTATCAAATCAGCGGAGACGGAAACGATCTCCCGGAAGTAAGGAGGAATGCTGTGATCGCTGCGCCTTCGTACTGCATCTGATAACATCTCAACTTGATAAAATGAAAAAGGAGAACGCCATAAAAAAGCTGATGTCGATCCTTCTTGTCCTGACCATGCTTTTCAGCCCGCCTGCCAGGAGCCGGAGCTTGCCCCGGCCTTTATCAACTACTTCTTCACGGAAGATGGCGGTATCCTGGCCAGTTATGGCCTGGAAGGTGAAGCCCATACGCTGGATGCGGACGGCAATCCCCATCTTACCGATCTCGTTCTGCACAACCCCGAAGGCATGGCGACCAATGTGGCGTCCATGTACTATACCTTCGGCCTGATCCCCATCTATCTGATCCGGGAACGGCTCTGGCCAGGCTATCTCCAGAAGGAACTGGACGCGCTGAATCTTTGGGGCGAGACCGTCCTGGGTGACTGGATCCTGCCCGGGGTTTCCTTGACTACGGAGGAATCTGCCGTTTATGTGCCTAAGGCCAGCGAGGTCAATACTTACGCCACAGAGGTGCTTCTGCGGTTTGT
>CAJOHR010000109.1:0-3124 GCA_905234425.1 uncultured Oscillospiraceae bacterium
CGGTCTGGAGGCCGACCTGCAAAGCTATGTGGCGGGCTACGAAAGCACCCATGATTACGACGAGTACCACTACGATTTGGACAGCATCGAGCATGACCCCTATGTGCTGATCTCCATGCTCACCGCCCTCCGGGGCGGCGCGTGGACCATCGACCAGGTGCAGGGCGATCTGCAAATGCTGTTCGATAAGCAGTACATTCTCACCGAGGATGTGACTATGGAAACCAGGTATCGGACGGAAACCCGCACCGGCACCCGGACGGTCACGGACCCGGAAACGGGAGAGTCCAGCGAAGAAGAATATGAGTACGACGTGCAGGTGCCTTATACCTATTACATCTGCAACGTAAAGCTGGAAAACTTCAATCTTTCTCACGTCCCGGTCTACATCATGGGCGAGGATCAGCTTTCCATGTACGCCACCTATATGGCGACCCTGGGCAACCGCGAGGATCTCTTTCCCGGTTCCTCTTATGTGGGGAAATATTCTAACGGGTATACAGATTACGATATTCCCCCGGAGGCGCTGGCCGATGAACAATTTAAGGCCATCATCACCGAGGCGGAGAAATACTTGGGGTATCCCTACGTTTGGGGCGGCAGCTCTCCCAGCACCTCCTTCGACTGTTCCGGCTTCGTGTCCTGGGTCATCAATCACTCCGGCTGGAACGTGGGGCGGCTGGGCGCGGACAGCCTGTATCACATCTGCACGCCGGTATCTCCCGACAACGCAAAGCCCGGTGATCTGGTGTTTTTCCAAGGCACTTATAACACCACCGGCATGAGCCATGTGGGGATCTACGTCGGCAACTCGACAATGATCCATTGCGGCGACCCAATCTCCTACTCAAACCTCAATTCAAGCTACTGGCAGGCTCATATCGCCGGATACGGACGCCTGCCATAAGGAAAGGAATGACAATTTTGAATCCCAAAATCACCAGGCTCCGGGAGGAGCATTGCAAGAACAAGGATAAAATCTCCGAGCTGCAAGCCCGAAACCGCGACATTGAGAAGCAGATTCGGGAGCTGGAGAACACCGACATTGTGGGTATGGTCCGCGCCAAGGGCCTGACGCTGGAGGACTTCGCGGCCCTGCTTCAGACCATGACCGCGGCAAAACCTATCATTTCTACTACGGAACAGGAGGACACCGAATATGATGAAACTTAATGTCCGCGCCCTTGCCTGCCTGCTGGCCGTCATGCTGTGCATGGCGGCTTTTTCTGTACCCGCACTGGCAGACGGCGGGGACTACTACGACGACGAGCTGCCGCTGGAAACTCCCGCAGTCACAGAGCCCGTAGAGGAAGATGCTGACCCGGTAGAGGAAACCGAGGCCCCGGCAGAGGAAACGCCGGAGCCTGCGGAGGACGCCCCGGCAGAAACAGAGCCGGAGGAAACCACCGGCGGGCTGGACGATCTTTCTTTGGAGGATTTGTTCAGCGGGCTGGAGGCTTTTACCCCAGGCGGCAACCTGTCTTTGATCGACGATTTCAACTTCACCGGCATGGACAGCGACGGCAATACCACCAGCAAGCAGTTTATCACGGTCCAGAGCAAGACCGGCAACTACTTTTTTATCATCATTGACCGGGTGGCGGACACGGAAAACGTGTACTTCCTCAACATGGTGGACGAGGCCGACCTGCTGGCCCTGACGGACACCCCGGAGGACGCCATGGAGCCTGTGCCTGTGGTCTGTACCTGCGCGGATAAGTGCTACGCCGGTCATGTGGATATGACCTGCCCGGTCTGCGCCACGGATATGACCAAATGCACCGGCAAGGAGGCCCAGCCGGAGCCGACTGAAACGCCGGAGGAGCCGGAGCCGCAGCCCCCGGACAAAAAGGGCGGCGGCAATATCGCGCTGGCGATCCTGCTTCTGCTGGCCGGTGGCGGCGGCGCGGCCTACTACTTCCTCAAGGTCAAGGGCAAGGCCAAGCCCAAGACAAAGGGCAACGACGATCTCAATGAATATGAGTATGGCGTAGAGGACGAGGAATACGAATTTGAACCCTACGACCCGGAGGCAGAGGGCGGCGCTCCCGGTGAAACAGAGGACGAGGACAGTTGACCAATTTCACCGACAATCCCCTGGAAAAGCTGATGCGGCAGACCCCAAGAGCGGCGCGGGACCGAAAGCCCGTGTCCGCTCCCAAGGGGCATCCCTGTTATGGGTGCGCCCGCTACGGTCACGGCTGCGTGGCCCCATGCTACCGTGACCTGTTGAAATATCTCGAAAAAAAGGAGTGTGACCACACATGAGCCAGCGACTTGTCATCGCGGAGAAGCCCTCCGTGGCCCAAAGTATTGCCGCTGTATTGGGCGCGAAGCAGAGAAACAGCGGCTATCTCTCCGGGAACGGATACTTGGTTTCCTGGTGCTTCGGCCATCTGGCGGAGCTGTCCGACGCTTCAGCCTATAACGCCGACTACGCCAAGTGGAATATGAAGGATCTGCCCATTATCCCGCAAAACTTCCGTTTCACCATTGCCCCGGACAAGCGGGAGCAATTCGACGTGCTGCGGGAGCTGATGCGCTCCGAGGACACCACGGAGGTTATCAATGCCTGCGACGCCGGACGCGAGGGCGAGCTGATCTTCCGCACGGCCTACTGTCTGGCGGGATGCACCAAGCCCATCAAGCGGCTGTGGATCTCCAGCATGGAAGATGCGGCAATCCGGGAGGGCTTCCAGAACCTGCGCCCCGGCCGGGACTACGACGGCCTGCACCAATCGGCCCTGTGCCGCGCACGGGCGGACTGGCTGGTGGGGATCAACGCCACCCGGTATTTCTCCCTGCTCTATGGCCGGACGCTGAACATCGGACGGGTCATGTCCCCGACGCTGGCCCTGCTGGTCCAGCGGGAGACGGAGATCGCCGCCTTTGTGCCGGAGCCGTTTTACACCGTCCAGCTTGATTGCGGCTTCACCGCCGCGACGGAACGAATGAATGACAGAAAAGAAGCTGACGCGGTTCTCATCGCCTGTGATAACAAGGCTACCGTTCAGACGGTGGAGCGCAAGGAAAAAACCGAAAAGCCCCCGGCGCTCTACGACCTGACCACCCTCCAGCGGGACGCCAACCGCATCCTGGGCTACACCGCCCAGCAGACGCTGGA
>CAJOHR010000109.1:3192-3595 GCA_905234425.1 uncultured Oscillospiraceae bacterium
GTATGTCACCGCCGCTGCCGCCATTCTCAACACGGATGCACCCACAACCATCCTTGCCGCCCAGGTGTGCAACAGCAAAAAGGTCAGCGACCACCACGCTGTTATCCCCACTCTCAGCGCCGGGAGCGCCGATCTGGACGCTCTCCCCCTGGGGGAACGGGAGCTTTTGAAGCTGACGGCGCGGGGCCTGATCCGAGCTGTGTCTGAGGCCCACCGCTATGCGGAAACTACCGTTACCCTGGACTGCGGCGGTCTCAGCTTCACCGCCAAGGGCAAGACCGTCCTGATTCCCGGCTGGAAAGCATTTGAGCCGGAACTGCGGGAAAAGGAGAACACGCTGCCGGAGTTGACCGAGGGCCAGACGGTCCCCGTCACCACAGCCACGGTCAAGGAGGGCCAGACC
>CAJOHR010000110.1 GCA_905234425.1 uncultured Oscillospiraceae bacterium
CCTTCACATAGAGATGGCTCTCGCCGCCGCACCACATGGCGGAGCGGATAGCGCCCTCCACATGGACCCGGGAATCGGTCACGGTCACGTCCGCGTCGCCGGTGGTCATGATTCCGGCGCCGTAGCCCTGGAAGTCGTTGCCGCCGTTGCCCACGAAGCGCAGGTCGGCGTTTTCGATGGCGTACTTGCCGCCGGTGATCATCACGCCGTTGAACAGGTGCTGATGATCGTCGATCTTGAGACCCACGGCCTTGTCCCCGGTCACGTCCCCGGCCAGAACCGCCGCCCGGACGGACTTGCTCTCGTCGATGGCCCCGTCCTTGATGAAGAGGGCGGCGCGGAAGTGATGGGTGTGGGCGCCGCCGGGGCCGCCGGTGGACTTGAGGTAGCTGTCGGTGACGGTCAGGGTCACGTTCTCATAGACGCCGGGCTTCATGTTGGTGCCCACGCCGCCTACGGTCATGGTGACCTCCTTGCCGGGACCGGCGGAGAACAGATCGGTGGGGCCGATCTCCAGCTTGTCGAGCGTAACGGTCTCGGGCACGGCCTTCAGAACGGGCAGGCCCTCGGTTCCGGCCTTCATGGCGTCGATCAGCTGGGCGCAGGCCTCGTCCAGGGTGGGACCGGCAGGTACGAAAGCCGTTTTCAGGCCCCGCTTGGTCGCGGCCTTATCCGCCAGGGCCCTCCGGGCGTCCTCGGGCAGAGGCTTGTCCGCCTCGGCGAAGAACTTTCCGTCCTTCTCCGCGGGATCGAAGAGCTCCAGGTCGTAGCAGAGGGCCACGGCGTCGGGATTGTTCACAGCGGCCCAGTCCTCCAGATCAGCGGCATTGCCGGGCTTGGAGGGCCCCATAGGCGGAGGACCGCCAGGACCGCCAGGACCGCCGGGACCACCAGGGCCTCCGGGACCGCCGGGACCACCAGGGCCTCCGGGACCGCCCATCATGGGCATTCCGGGTCCTCCGGGACCGCCGGGACCACCAGGGCCGCCGGGGCCGCCCATGGGCATACCGTCAGGGGAGTAAAATGCTTTGCGCAACATAGGGATTACCTCCTTTTATGATTGTGGATAGTTTATCATATTTTACACCCGCACCGCAACGGTCCGGGTCAAATAGACCAGAGCGGGACAAATATACCAGTGCTTCATGGCGTCTCCAAAGAATACCGCTTTCCCAGCATCCGGTCGTAGGCCAGGAGCCGCCAGGCCGAGGCGATCTCCCGCTGCTCCGGGGTGAGCTTGTCCTCCATGCGGAGGCTCCCGTTGTACACGGGCAGGTCATCCATACAATCCCCCAGATACCGCATAAAGCCCGACTGGGAGAAGCCGGTGGAGGCGGCCACGCACTCCATGAGATAGATCTCCGAGATCCGGTTGTCCGACTTGGAGGAAAACAGCCCCTGGTCCAGGGCCCGGTTGGCGTAGACCAGGAAGGGCGTAGAGAACAGGGTCATCCGGGCTTCTGTGGATTCCGTTTCGCCGTAGTAGCCCAGCTGCATATAGGGCAGATGGCTTTCCCCCAGAGAAGGCAGATGGTCCCCGAACCACACCAGGACCGTGGGCCGCTCCCGGGCGTCAACGTAGTCGCGGAGAGCGCCGATCATCCGGTCCGCGTCCCGGATCCCCTGGGCATAGGTGGTCAAAGCCCCAAGGTACTTATCGTCCAGGCCCTCCGCTGTGACGGAGATGGTGTTTTCCGGGTTTTCTCCGTAGGGCTGGTGATTCTCGATGGTGATGGCAAACAGGAACACGGGGACCCCGTCAGATTCGGCCTGATCCATGTAGTATTCGATGGTGGCTTCGGTGGAGGCGTCCGTGGCAAAGCCCCTGGTGTAGGAAATGGGGACCTCCGCCGCCTCCGCGTCCTCAATGCCGTGGAGGGCGTCGAAGCCCAGAAGGGGATAGACCTGGTTTCGGCTGTAGAAGCTGAGGTTGTAGAGGTGGAGCCCCAGGGTCCGATAGCCCGCGTCCCGGTAGTTCGTCACATAGCCGGGGACCTCCGATGAAATATAGTTGTAGGGCACGCTGCCCGCAGGGGTCACGCCGTCGGGACTCAAGCCCGTCAAAACCCGGAACTCCGTATTCACCGTGCCGCCGCCGTGGGCAGAGGTGACGATGGAGCCGGAGAAGCAGTTGTCCGAGGCCAGCACGGCGTCATAGTTGGGCAGGGGATTTTCCGAAAAGGTCACATTCGGCAGCTTCCGCAGGTCGAAAAAGCTCTCCGCCAGGATCAGGATCACGTCGAAATCCTCCCCGGTTTGGGCTGTGGGCCCGCTGCCGGAAAGAATCGAACGAATGGCGTCCTCGCTGTAGCCCTCGGGGGCGGTGACCCGCATGCCCATGAGGTTCAGGACGAACCCGCCCACAAAGCCGTTGGCGGTGTAGTTGCTGGTCTGGAGGGCGTTGTCCCACAGGGACATGTCGAAGCGGTTCAGAAGGATCTCCGCCCGGTCCGCGTTCCAGCAGAAGGCCAGGATCAGCCCCAGAAGGACCGCCCCGGCAGGCACAGAAACGAACCATTTTCCCGGGAGCCTCAGGCCCCAGAGGGCCAGGATCACCGTCCAGAGCAGCAGCAGGACCGCCCCGAGCCAGAACAGCCTTGGGAGCGGAACGGAGACGAAGGAGAGCATCTCCCCCGGATTTTTGGCCATGGCCACGTCCACAGGCAGGAAGGGCAAACCGTTCAGCAAAATCTTCAGATAGTTGACCCCGGCGCAGATCAGGGTAAGGGCTCCCAGGCCGGCCGTCACAGCCCAGGCACGGCGCAGGAGCAGCAGCAGGATCAGGGCCAGACCATAGAGCGCCAGCAGGGAGAAGATCACGTGGAGGCGGTGGTCCGTCCACTGGAACATCAGCCGCTCCGCCGTCCGGGTCAGGGCAGGCAGCAGG
>CAJOHR010000111.1 GCA_905234425.1 uncultured Oscillospiraceae bacterium
CATGGCGTAGCCGATGGAGGTGGGCAGGGGTACGATGTGCTCCCCCAGCAGGCCGTTCTCCGTGCCGGGGCTCATGGCGCTGTATTTCGCTTTCAGCAATACCTCGCCGGGGCCGGGATGTCCAATCTCCTTTTCCTCAAGGATGACCTTGCCCGGTCGGGCCTGTGCGTAGATTGTTTTCATGATGCTCAAATCTCCTTCCTCAGTTCAGCGGCTCAACGCGGATAACGCCGGTGTAGGTCTTTCCGCCCTCAACAGCGGTCTCGATCCCGTTGACAAATACCTTCGCGCCCTCCAGACGGGAGCTCTCGTCCACCGTCAGAGAAGTGATATATCCCCTGCCCGTGACCTTCCAGACGGTGCCGGCGCGGAGCGCGACGGAGATACCCGCGTTCTCCGGCAGCCGGACCTCATTGCGCACGTCGCCGATCATGGGGTAATCCAGATGGCCGATCACCTGCTTCTGGTGGAAGGCCTCGGCAGTGGAGACTGTGCCGGTGTAATCCACACTGTGCAGCACCAGCTTCAGATCCGTGGCAGCGGAAGCGCCGCCGCCCACCTCGTTGTCATAGGCATCCATGCCCGCCAGGATATCCGCTTCCCGGGGGGCTTCCCAGCCGGAGGCATTGTATATATTGCCCTTCAGCGTCATGTTCGCGAAGGTGGCGAGGAAGGCGCTGTCCCGTGGGACGGCCGGGGCGTTGGTACGCTCCTCCGTGGCCGTGCCGGGGACATGCTTCTCCACATAGTCCTTGACAGTCTCCAGGGTCTGGGTGTCCACACCGGCGTCATCGTTGTCCATGACCTGCAATATGGTCCCGTCGCCCGTGGCGATCTCCGCCCTGTCCACATTCAAAATGCCGGGACAGCCTTTGACCAAAAAGGCCGCCTTGCCGGTATAGAGCTTCGTGCCACGGTCCACGGTGACCGTGCCCGTACCGTCGCAGCTGTGGAACATGACGCCAAAGCGGCGGGAGTAAAGCCGGGATGCCCGCGGAATCAGCGCGTCCGCGATGTCCCGGTATCCCCAGGCCGCGGCGATGGCAGCGGGCTCGCTGCTGGTCAGATGCAGCGAAGAAGGTCCGTTGGCGACGATGGCAATATAGTCCGGCACCAGCATGGCGCTTCCGGCGATGGTGACCAGGGTGGGGCCGATGGAGTAGGCGCCGTAGCCGCTGGGGCGGCGGTCGTCCTGCCACTCTCCCGCCGGGAACTCATGCTCCAGGGCCGCGTGATAGAAGTCAAAGCTGCCCGACTCCGCCAGCGCTTCCACCTCGGCGCGCTCCTTCGCGCCGCCGTAGACCTCCACGTCTGAGTTGATAACCCAGAGAAACACGCCGGTGTTGTCGTCGGTGCTCAGGGCGCCCCACTTCTCCGCCCGGATGCGGGACTGAAAATAGGTCGCCTGGGCGTGGCCCATCAGATTGGTGCCCCGGGCGTTGCCGTTGACCCCCAGCATCCAGGGGGAGGATTTCATCTTTGCCGGAAACACCGTGCCCACATAGTCCTCCGCAAGAGCGCCGTCCCGGGTGGTGAAGCGGGAATCCTTCGCCAGCAAATGGGCGTTGCCCCGCACCAGTACCGTTGTCCGGGAGGCCCCCTCCATGGCGATGTCCACGTTTTCCAGCACCGCGTCCGTCTCACCCTCGATCAACATACCGGCTCCCAGGCCCTCCAGATCGTTTCCGATCTCTCCGCTGAGCTGCACGGAGGTGTCCCGGATGCGCCAGGCGCCGTCCCGCAGAATAAAGGCGTTCAGATTTCCTTCCGCACAGACCACCGTGCCTCCGGTCACGGTGGTTTTCTCTCCCTCCGTGGTGACAGCCGCACCGACCAGCTTCTCCTTCTCCGAGGTATCCGGGACAATCCCCTCCGCGCCGCCAAACACCGCGGCCCGATAGATAATTCCTTTTTCCGACATTGCTTGAAAGCCTCCCTTCGTCGTTTCCGGGTCCCTGGAAAACGCCGCTTCATTCCCCTTCGGCGCTTCCCTGGCCCGGGAGCTCCGGAGCGGCCGCCGCGGCCCTCCGGCTTGGACAAAAAAAGTATAAACACGGTTTTTTTCAAAGTCAACAAAGGAACCGTTTCCGGCCTATGCGTTTATCACATAACCAAATATCCAGAAAGAATAATCGTTTTCACCGCCAAATGTTATAATCCACCAAAACAGGCAGAGAGCGGACCATTCACCCGATTTCAATGTTCAAAGGAGCTGATGGACATGGGAACTTTCACGATCCACATCGACGGCAGAGCGGTTGAGGCTGTCCGGGGACAGACGGTGCTGGAGGCCGCGCTGGCTGCCGGAATCTACATTCCCCACCTGTGTACCCACCCGGACCTGCCGGTGCAGGGCAACTGCGGCCTCTGCGTCATCAAAACGGACGGCGCGGCGGAGGCGGTCTGCGCCTGCGAAACGCCGGTGACGCCGGGGATGCGCGTGACAACAAAGGACCCGGAGCTGGAACACCGCCGGGCCGTGGCCATGGAGCTGATGCTGGCGGGCCATCCCCACGACTGTACCGCCTGCAAGGCCTACCTCAAGTGCGAATTGCAGGCCATGATGCAATATCTGGGCGTGGCCCACGCGCGGCTGCGCACGGTACACCGGGAAACCAACAATATCAACACCGGCAATCCGCTGATTGTCCGGGAAATGGAGCGCTGCATCCAGTGCGGCCGCTGCGTCCGGGCCTGCGAGGAGATGCGCAAGGTCGGAGTGCTGGGCTACAACAAGCTGCATGGGGAGACCTACATCGGCACCCAGGCGGACATGCCCCTGGGAGAGGCGGGCTGCCGCTTCTGCGGGGCCTGTGTGGCGGTCTGTCCCACGGGAGCCTTGCAGGACGCGGAGGGAATCTTCCGGGAAGATTTGCCCCGGGAGCAGGCGCTGGTGCCCTGCCAGGCGGAATGTCCGGCCCACATCGATATCCCCGCCTACATCCGTGCAGTGGAGGAAGGGAAACCCGGCGACGCCGTGGGCATCATCCGGGAGAAGGTGCCCTTCCCGTTGGCGCTGGGATACATCTGCAACCACCGCTGCGAGACGGGCTGCAAGCGCACCGGCTTAAATGACCCCCTTGGCATCCGCAATCTGAAGCGCTACGCCGCGGATCACGACAGCGAGCAGGGGTGGAAGGAGAAATATCTGACCACTGCCCCGCGCACCGGCAAGAAGGTGGCGGTCATCGGCGGCGGTCCCTGCGGACTGACGGCGGCGTTCTACTTAAAGAAGAAGCCGGAGCTGGGCGGGCCACTGACCAGCGGCATTCCGGCCTACCGCCTGCCCCTGGAGGGCGTGCGGAAGGAAATCCAGCTAATCCTGGACAGCGGCGTCAGGGCGGAATGCAACAGGGAAATTACCCGCGCCGCAGCCCTTCGCGGAGAATACGACGCAGTTCTGGTGGCCGTGGGCGTCAGTCACGGGAAGAAGCTCCCCCTCCCCGGCGCGGACTTCCGGCAGGTCTATACCGCGCTGGAGGTGCTCTCAGACTGCCGGGCGGAGCGGAGCGTGGAGTATCTGGGCGAAACGGTCTGCGTCATCGGCGGGGGCAGCGTGGGCTTTGACACCGCCCGAAGCCTGGTCCGCAGGGGCAAGGCCGTGAAGCTGCTCTGCATTGAACAGGCGGATAAAATCCTCGCCGACGAAGATGACCAGACCGAGGCGCCGGAGGAGGGCGTAGAGATTCTGCCGGGCCGCTCCTTCGAGGCCATCGAAGGGACGCCGGAACAGGTCACCGGTTTGCGGGTCCACCAGGTGCTGTCCTCCACCTACGACCGGGCGACAGGAAAGGTCACGGAGGTGACCGTCGAGGGGAGCCAAACCGTCATTCCCTGCGACAGCGTGATTTTCGCCACGGGGCAGCATACCGGACTGCTGGACTATCCGGACTTCGGCATCGCGCTGAACGAACGGGGCTTCCCCATCGTGGAGGGCTGCAGCACCTCCGCCGAGGGCATCTTCGCCGCCGGGGACGCGGTGACGGGCATCAGCTTTGTGATTGACGCGATTGCCCGGGGCCGGGAGGCGGCGAGCGCCATGGACCGGTATCTGGGCGGCGACGGGAAGATCGACGAGACGCTTGTAGAGCGGGAGAGAAATCCGGAGATCGGAAAAACAGACGGCTTCGCCAGCCTGCCGAGGGTCGCGCAGGAAACCGTCCCGGCGGCAGAGCGGAAGGGCAGCAGCGAAAACGTCTATCGTACCTATACCTGTGCGCAGGCGAAGTGCGAGGCCGGGCGCTGCCTGCAATGCGATCTGCGAAAGGATATCTCCCCTGTAAAGCTCTGGACCGAATACGCGGTGAAGTGAGAGGAGGCGCGGGAGCATGAAATGTGAAGTCAACGCGGCAATATTGCCCGACACGAAGGAAATCGAAGCTCTGACCCCCGGCGTCTGCCCGGTGGACTGGGCCAAAGGATGCGTGGAGAAGGCCCGGGAGGAAAACTGCGGCAAAAACGTGATGTGCCGGGACGGCATGACCCAGCTTCTGGCCATCCTGTCCGACCTCGTCCGTGGCAAGGGAGAGAGCGAGGATCTGGAGCTGCTGCGGGACCTGGCCCAGGTGATCTCCACCTCCCCCGGCTGCGGGCTGGCAGCGAAAGCGGCGGGAAATCTGCTGTATTCCCTGGACCGCTATCCCGAGATCTGGGAGAGCCACCTGCGCCGGAAGCGCTGCCCCGCCGGGGTCTGCGAGGCGCTGGCGGCGCAGTCCGCCCAGCGGGAGAAGCGGCGGGAGCGGAAGCGGGACCGGAAGCTGGACGCGGATATCATCGTAGTGGCGGCGGGACTCAGCGGCCTCACCGCCGCGACCCAGGCCGCGGAAAACGGGGCGAAGGTGCTGGTATTTGAAAAGAGCTCCACCACCGGCGGCGCTGCCAACATGGGCATGGCCTTCTTTGCCGTGGAGTCGAAATACCAGCGGGACCAGATGTATGAGTGGACGAGGGACCAGGCCTTCAACGAGTTTATGGAATACACCCACTGGAAAGCCGACGCCAAGCTGGTGCGGCGCTGGTTCAATATGTCCGCCGACACGGTGGAGTGGGTGGAGAGCTTCGGCGTGGAGTTCCTCGGCGCGTACAAGTATTTCAAGGACAGCCATCTGACCCAGCACATGATCAAGATCCCCGGCGCGACCAAACCCGCCGAACGGCAGGCCAGCCGCATGGTGAAGCTTATGACGGATTATGCCACGGAGCTGGGGGTGGACTTCCGTTTCCGCACCCCGGTGAAGCGGCTGCTGACCGGGGAGAAGGGCCAGGTCATCGGCGTTGTGGCCGCGGGAGAGGACGGCGTGGAGCGGGAATACTATTCCGACGCTGTGATCGTGGGCACCGGCGGCATCGGCAACAACGTGGAGATGATCAAGCAGCACCTGGGCTGGACCTGGGGCAAGGACATGTTCACCTTCCGCATCCCCGCATGAACATGGTCTGGGCCATCGGCGGAAAGCGGGACCGGGTCAGCATGGAGGTGACCTACAACACTCCCGGCACGACCGACGTGTTCAAGACGCTCTCCGAGGCCATGCGCCAGCCCAGCACCATCATGGTGAACATCGAGGGCGAGCGCATCATCAACGAGGAGATCATGGAAAACACCACCTTCACCGGCAACGCCATCTCCCAGCAGACCGGGATGCGGGCCTTCACGATCATCGGCTCCGACGGCATCGACTATATGCGGAAGCACGGGCTGGACTACATCACCTACCATCACGCCATCAAGGACCTGGACAAGTGGGACAGCGAGAAGCAGGCCTATTTCGCCGGGGAGGCCGGCAACCTGGAGAGCAGCGTCTTCGGCGCGGGCAACGGCGTCAGCTACCGGGAGGAGGGCGAGGACCAGCAGCAGAATTTCTACGAGTGCGGCAGTATCGAGGAGATCGCCAGGGTCACGGGCATCAACTATGAGAACCTGAAAAAGACCATCGAGCGCTACAACAGCTTCGCCGGGGGCTATGACGCGGACTTTGTAAAGGCTCCCCGCTACCTGCGGCCCATTACCGGGGAGAAGTTCTATGTGGCGCGGCACTTCCCCTCCGGTTACGGCTCCCTGGGCGGCATTAAGGTCAACTACAGGATGGAGGTGCTGGACACCGAAAACCGTCCCATCCCCGGCCTCTACGGCTGCGGAACCGACACCGCCGGGGTCTTCGCGGGAGAGTACTGCTTCTATAACCCCGGCTCCACCATGAGCTACGCCCTCAACTCCGGACGCATCGCGGCGACGGAGGCCAGGGACTACATCGACGGCGACGGCTTTGTTGAATAAAGAAGGAGGGAACGCTATGGCGAAAACCATCATCACCGCGGCACTGACCGGGGCTATCACTCCCCGGGGCTACGACGTGCCGGAGACCCCGGAGCGCATTGCGGCGGAGGCTTACGAATGCTGGAAGGCCGGGGCGGCTATTGTCCACCTGCACATGCGGGACGACCAGGGGGCCGGGGTCATGGACCCGGTGAAGTTTTACGAGACCATCCGGCTGATCCGCGCCCATGAAGACTGCGACGTGATTATCAACTGCACCTCCTCGGGGGACAACCGGGTCTCCGACGACTCCCCCTACGGCAACGCGGTGCGGATGCTGCACCACGCCAACGTCCCCGGCATCGAAATGGGGACCTTCGACGCGGGCTCCTTCAACTGGGGCATCCCAGGCGGCATTTTCAGCAACTCCCAGACCTTTCTCAGCACCCTGGGACAGCTCTATCAGGAACGGGGCATCAAGCCGGAGTTTGAGGTCTTTGACCTGGGCATGATCCGGGCCGTGAGCGTCTACTGGAAGAAGGGCATCGTGAAAGCCCCGCTGCATTTCCAGCTCTGCCTGGGAGTCGTGGGCGGCATGGACGCCACGCCCAGGGATTTACAGACCATGCTGGCGGAGATCGAGCATTTGCAGGCCGCGGGCAGCCTGCCGCGGGAGCTCACCTGGTCCGCCTTCGGCATTGGCCGGGGGCATCTGCCGGTGATGTTCGCCGCCCTGGCCAACGGCGGCCACATCCGGGTGGGCATGGAGGACAACGTGGTATTCGGCAAGGCGAAGGACGGCAGCAAAATCCTCGCCACCAATCTCAGCCTGGTGCAGCGGGCCGCGGGCGCGGTGACCGCCTACGGCAACGAGATTGCCACCAGCGCCGAGGCCCGGGAAATGCTCTCCCTGCCCCCGCTGGACCACGGGGCAGTCAATGCCGCCCTGGAGGCAACGACGGTGGAAGCCCTGGAGCGGGCGAAACGGGAGGCCGGGGAAACATACGGCACCACCTACTTCGCCGCCCGGAGCATGGGAAGCTGAGCGTACTGTTATACGATTTTGCTATAACCGAATCCCGAAGGCGCATTTCCCTTCCG
>CAJOHR010000112.1 GCA_905234425.1 uncultured Oscillospiraceae bacterium
GAAAACGACGGATTCAGGACCGATCAGAACGGCAACTATGTGTTCTCAAATCTTTTGCCTGCAGGCAGCCCGCTGGACCCGGCATTCGGGCTGCTCACAGGGAACGAGGAGGAATAAGACATGAGGAGAAAATGGTTATTCTTTGCGATTGTGTTTTGCCTGCTGCTCAGCGCCTGCGGACAGAGCGGTGCCGACACACTGGTGGAGGGGGCTGAATCCTCAGATAAATCCGCGCAGGAATCGGCGGAAATGCAATCTACGCAGGAGGCAACTCCGGAACAGGAAGCGGCAGCGGCGGAAGAAGCCCGGATCGCGGAGCTCCAGGCCCAGGCCGCCGACATCTCCTCGGACATTGCCGCCCTGACCCTCGGTCCGGACATGGGCCCGGCGCTGGAGGAGATCGAGAGCGCCTATGACGCGCTGACGGAGGAAGGCCGGGGGTATGTGGAGGGCTATGATACGCTACTGGAGTTGAAGGCGGCCTACGAGCAGGAAATGCAGACCGTTCAGGATGCCATCGACGCCATCGACGCCATCGGCGAGATCGACGAGGGCAGCATGGACGCCATCGAATTTGCCCAGTCCCGCTATGACGCGGTAGACCCGGCCTTCCGGAGCGCAGTCACCAACGCCGCGGTGCTCGATGGCGCCGAGGACGCCTGTCGTCAGGCAATCCGGGACAAGGGGACGGCGGAGACCCAGACGCTCATCGACGCGGGACAGTATCAGGAGGCCATGGACTACGCCGGGCAGTACATTGCGGACCATCAGTTCGAGATGGGCAGTCAGACGGAGCTTGCCACCCTGCAGCAGACTGCGGAGCTGTACCTTGCCTGGCAGTATTACAATGCCAACTATCTGGAGGACACCCAGGACCTCCTGGATCATCTGCTGGGAGACGCCATTACCGATGAGCTGTACAATGGTGCCTGGGAGCTCCAAACCCGGATGGACAACTATCTTGTTTCCAGTGAGCCTTCCAACGGAAAGATCCTCAGCAGCACCATAAGCGGCGGCTATGGAGAACTGACCATCAACAGCGGCAGTAATCCCATGCTGATCAAGGTCGAGAAGGAGTATGACGCTTCCAAGTACATCTATTTCTATGTGCGGGCGGATTCCTCTGCAATGATCAATGTCCCCGATGGAGATTATGTGGTCAAGTACGCCTCCGGGGACGTCTATTACGGCAGCGGCGCGGAGCAGCCCTTCGGCCGAGATACCTCTTACAGCCAGGCGGACGACGTGCTGGAGTTCTCCACCAGCTACAGCGGAAACTATGTCTATTACAGCACAATCACCCTGACGCTCTATGCGGTGGCAGGCGGCAATATGTCCTCCTATTCCATTGACCCTGACAGCTTCTAAAAGGAGAGATGACCATGATCACAAAGCGAATATGGGCAATCCTGCTGGCGTTGTCGGTCATAGGCTGTCTGGCCGGCTGCGGCAGCACAGCAGAGCCGATCCAGGAAACGGCGGCAGATCAGATCACAGCGGAGGCTTCGCCCAGCCCGCTCTCTACGGAGCCGCCCTCTCTGGAACCAACGCCGGAGCCCACCCCGGAACCAACGCCGGAGCCCAGCCCGGAGCCCGAGACGCCCGAGCCGAAGCAGGTTGTTTTCAACGATGTTGTGCTGTACCTGGACGAGGGCTTTCAGGATGCGGAAGGCTTCCATTTTTCTGCATTTGGCCAGCCCGTGTACAGCCGGACGTTCCATAAGGACGGCTTTG
Organism: uncultured Oscillospiraceae bacterium; assembly: GCA_905234425.1. GTDB lineage: Bacteria > Bacillota > Clostridia > Oscillospirales > Oscillospiraceae > HGM13006. Next base: position 1,735 of record CAJOHR010000112.1, read on the forward strand.
GAACCCTGGAACTGCACTTTGAGGAGAACTCGGACTTTATCCTCGAGCCCCCGGAAAACGGAGACGTGCTCACAACCGACGCCATCGGCCAGATTGTCTGGACGGAGGAAAGCGGCGATACAGGCGGCACGGTCTTTACCGTGGATTTCCTCAGGGGCAGCGACCACTACCGGATGGTCTTTACCGCCGACGAGGCCATGAACGGACGCCGGGATGAACTGATTGACTGGCTGATCCCGACCCTTCTCATGATGGATCTGAGTGCCAAGTCTGCGCCTGACCTTGCTCCGACGCCTACGCCTGCGCCGGAGGTGCTGTCGGAGCTGCGGCTGGAGGGGCTCTACACACCGGGAGATGACCTTTCCCAGTCCCCGCTGCTCTGGCTTGGGGCCGATCTGGACGAGTTTGGCTATCCGGAAACTGCGCCGCAGCGGCAGGCGGGCGATCCCATCCGGGTGCTGATGGCCGATTACAGCGAGATCATTGGCATTGACCAGGTGGGCATGGAGGACATGGACCGCCAGCATTCCGCACAGATCAACAATCGGGCGAACGACCTGCTGAAGCGGTTTTTCGACGGAGAGGAACTGGCCGGCCGGTTCCGGCTCGTCACCGATCCGGCCCAGGCGGACGTGATTCTGACCATTACTACCACATATCCCTTTGCCGGGAATTATGGACCCACCGGAGCCGTCAAGGTCTATCACTGCTATGTGGACGTGTGGGCCTGGCAGGTGGGAACGGAGAACACAGCGTCGTTTACCTATAAGCGGGAGGCGGGCGATACGGTCACCGCTTCGCCTGGCGCAACCGTCGTGTGGAAGAGTCTGCCGGATGAATTCGACAACGAGGTAGGACGAACGATCCTGACATGGTTTCCGGATGCATAGAACAACACATAATCTAATGGAGCGTGGCGGAAATACTCCTGTTACCGCTCCATATCCCAGCTTCTGGTTTTCCCTTGCTGTGCATACCGCTGTTC
>CAJOHR010000113.1 GCA_905234425.1 uncultured Oscillospiraceae bacterium
CTGTCATCCTGAGCGCAGCGAAGGATCTTTCTTTCCCGGTTATCGCAAAGATTCTTCGTCGCTGCGCTCCTCAGAATGACAGCGTATACTGTCATCCTGCGCAGAGCGAAGGGGCCTCAGGGGCCGTAGGGATCCGCGACGAAAAACGTCTCGGCCCGGCGGCGGGCTTTTTTCATCTCCGTCACCCGGTCGTCGTACTCGTTCCGGAGGGCCGCGTAGAGAAACGCGTCCTCCCGGAGCACCAGCAGGGCCGCCACATAGTAGGCCGCCGCCGTCAGCATCTCCGCCGTGCCGTCCAGGACCGTATCCGACGCCGGATCGGCCTCCAGGGTCGCGGGCCTCCGGCAGTACTCCAGAATCGCCCCGTCAAAGAGGGATTTCCGGATCATCACCCGGTCGGCCCCCACCATCCAGTAGTCCTTGATCCTGGTCATGCGCCCCTCCCGGACCATGGGCAGGCCGTCCCCGGTCATGCGGAGGAAGTCCTCCGGGACCTGGGCCTCCACGTATCCCGGCTGCTCCGCCGTCTCCAGGGCCTCCCGGTCCATGACGGCCAAAATCGGACAGGGCCCCGCCGCCAGCTCCAGCATGACCGCGTTGTACGCCGCCGGAATCCGCGCGAAAAAGTCCGCCTGATCGTTGTAGCCCTTGGTCAGCTCCACCCCGTTTGCGGAATACTGGTCGATGAGCTGCATGACAAAGGCTTTGAATTCACCGTAGGTCATATTGATACCTCTTCACTCTTCACTTCTCACTCCCCCGTGTCATCCTGAGCGAAGCGAAGGATCTTATACTATTATCCGATTAAAACATTTAATGTTTTAATCCAGCGGCCTATGGCCGCTACCCTGCATGAAATGCAGGGGGATAAGTTGTGCGTTACTACGGCAAGCAAACTATTTGTTTGCTTGCCGCGGCGACAGCCGCATCTGATAAAACCTTTTAAAGGTTTTTATCAGATAGTAGTATTAAAGATTCTTCGTCACTTCGTTCCTCAGAATGACACGGGACGTGGGCAATCATCGGCGGGCGATCAGGAGATCGCCCCTGCAATTGTTATCCCACGTTCAGCTTCGCTCTGCCTTCGCCGACCGCCTTGCCCTCGGAATCCAGCTCCACCACCTGAACATAGGTGTGGCTGGACGTGGGGGTGATCTCCAGGCCGTTTGCGTTCATGGCCGTCCAGCCGCCGGAGCCCGCGGTGATGGAATCCCCGAAGGCAACGCTCGTGAGGCTGGCGCCCGTCTTGTAGACCCAGGTGTTGCCGGAATCCTTGTCGGGAGACACCAGGATCGTGCACTTGCCGGTGGTCACCGAGGGCGCGGAGATCACGTTCAGCACCCGGAGCACGCCGGAGGAGCCCACGTAGTAGATGCCGTTGACCTTATTGTCCAGCACGAAGCAGTCGTAGATGAACCGGCCCTCCACCAGATAGCCGGAATGGCCGGGCGGATCGTCGTGGATCTTGTAGTCCTCCAGCTTCTTGGGGGCCACGGAGGCGAAGGGATGGGTCACGATGCAAGCGCATCCGTTGGGCAGCACCGAGGAGGGCACCTGCCGGATGATGACGCCGTCCACCATGCCGATGTCGCCGTTGTGCCGGACCTGCATGCCGGCCTCGGAGGCCAGGACGAAGGAGGGGTCCTGCTTGAGAAGGTTGGCGAACCGGTAGGAGCAGATGGCGATCCGTCCCTCGGCGGGAGCCAGATGGTTGCCCAGGAACTCCTGGATGGACAGGAACATCTCGTAGGCGTTATTTTTGGTGGGGGTCGTGGTGGTCAGGTTGCCCATGCCGGAGGCCCTGGAGGCCAGGGTCTGGAAGACGTGGGCGTCGTAGGCCGGGATGATGCTCTGGTTGATCTGCCGGGACAGGGCCCGGTTGGCCTCCATGACCGCCTGGGACATAATGAGGTCCTTCCGGTCGATGGCGAAGGTGAAGGACTTGTCCTTGCTGACGGACATGGTCTGGACCGAGGCCTGGAGGTCGGTGACGTCGCCGTACCGGCTCTGGGCGATGGTCCGGGTCCGATCGTAGTCCTGGAGGGGGGCGATGGCCATGTCGTAGACCTTGACCGTCTTCACCCCGTCGAAATCGAAGGCGTTGCCGCAGACGCCCTGAGAATAGGCCTTCTGCTCAAACCGCTCGTCCACCTTGGAAGAAAACTTCTCCGCAAGCTGCATTGCCATAGTTCATTTCTCCTTTCCGTTGTTGCAGTGTGTTTGTACTTTGGGATTCTTCGTCGCTGCGCTCCTCAGAATGACAGCGTGTCATCCTGTCCACCCCTGTCATCCTGAGCGCAGCGAAGGATCTTTATGACAGGGCGTTCTGTCATCCTGAGCGCAGCGAAGGATCTTTCCTTCCCGTCGTCGCAAAGATTCTTCGTCGCTCCGCTCCTCAGAATGACAGCGTGTCATCCTGAGCGCAGCGAAGGATCTTTATGACAGGGCGTTCTGTCATCCTGCGCGCAGCGAAGGATCTTTAGGACAGGGCGGAAATCTCCACTCTCCACTCTTCACTCTTCACGCTTCACGCTTCCCTTAAATTACCACTCCCTGTCGTCAAAGCCCCTGAGCCACTGTTCCTCCCGGGCGCTGGCGTCCTCGCCGCCGCCGGAGACGCCCTTCACCGGGGCCTTCATCGCGGCGGACTGGTTCTGCCGCAAAATCCGGTTGTGCTCCCGAAGGGCCGCCT
>CAJOHR010000114.1:0-520 GCA_905234425.1 uncultured Oscillospiraceae bacterium
CGTATGGGCAGCGGTGTCGTTGAAGAACACCATCCGCGCCCCGGGGACGTTCCGGGATCCCAGATGGATGGCCGTCTCAAAGAGGTAGTTGCCGTTTTCGTCCCGGAAGCAGGTCTCCAGGAACTGGGGGTTCGACAGCATATCCCGATTCAGCTGCACGCTGCCGTACCAGGCCGCCATATCCATATAGGTGATGGGTCCGGAGCAGGTCTCCGGCAGGAAGGTGCCCACAGCCACGTCCTCCCAGTAGAGGGGCTCGGCGCCGCGGATCTTCTCGGCCTTCCACATCGTACGGATCTTCTCCCAGTCCTCATCAGAGGTGTAATGGGCTTCCGGGAAGTACCCACACCACTCGGTCATGTTTTCGTAGAAGGTGGGACCCTCGGAGCCGTCGATGATCTTCTTCCAGCACTCCCGGGTGTTGGTGTGGAAGCGGACCACGGTGTTGCCCTGCTGATCCACCAGGGTCCCTTCGCCGCCCATGATCCACTCCCGGCAGACGCTGTCCGGAACCGTGACC
>CAJOHR010000114.1:641-3328 GCA_905234425.1 uncultured Oscillospiraceae bacterium
GCGGGAACGCCGTCATAGCCCGCCTTCCGGGCATACTCCGGATCGTTGAACAGGGGGTTGAAGGGATCCCACTTCCTGTTATAGGCCAGAATATCCGCCTCGGAGTAGGGCTTGGCTGGGGCCGAAGGCATCTGGGGGCCCTTTCCGGCAAGCACATCTGCAAAGTCTTTTTTCTTTTGCTCCACCAGCGGGGCCTCAAAGGGCAGATATTCCCAGGGGGTAAAGCGCTGATACTTTTCGCTCATTCGGTTCACTCCTTAATATCGTTTCGGAAGCCGCACCCGCACCTGGGCTGCGGCTGTTTTTTCGCCGTCCTGATTGTGCAGCGCCAGGGACAGCAGGCATTCGCCGCGTTTCGCATCCGCGCTTTCCACCGCGCCGGAGGCAAACAGGGTGTCGCCCACATAGGTGTCCCGAAGGGGCTGCCAGTGGAAAGAGGTGATAAAGCCGTCGTCCCCCATCCAGTTTGACACGATACGAACCAGCAGACTCCGGTCCACCGCCCCGGCGTGGATGGCATTGGGAAGGCCCAGGGTATGGGCCGTGTCGTTGGCCAGATGGCACTCCATAAAGCACTTGGGCACGCCGGTGACCGGGTCCGGCACAGAGGGGCCGTTGGGCTGGCTCCGAAGCTCCTGCATGGGCAGCAGCTTCTGATCCTGCCGTCCCACGGTCATGACCACCATATCCCAGACAGTGGTGGGTCCCAGGACCGCCGGAGTCAGGGAATCCCCCGCCTGCACATCCTCGATGAATCGGGGAACAGCGCCCCGAAGCTCCTCGTTTTCGTAGATACGCTGTATTTCCGCAAGCCGCTCCTTCGTATAGACCGGGTCGTGGGGCGCTTTCGGCTCCGCTTTGAAATGGCTCAGCCACAGGCGGAGATAGCACTTGGAGCGTGCGATCACGGCTCCGGATTCATCGATCAGGTCCACGTCATGGCTCATAAAGGTAAAGCGGCAGATGCCGTCAGAATCGTCGGAATTGTCCTTGGTCAGGGTGGGCCTGTGCCGGTAGGCCCGAAGGAACTCTCCGGGACGGATCGGCCGGGTGAACTCCCATTCCTCTCCGAGCATGAAGGGGACCCCTGCATAGCCATGGCTGGGACCGCCCAATCCCTCCGGCAGCGGGGCGTTCCAGGTGGTCAGTGTGAAGCATTCCTGATAGAGCGGCGCGGAAATCAGTCCGCCCCACCGGGTGTTTTTCGCATATTCCGGGTCGTTGTACAGCGGATTCCTGGGGTCAAAGGCGTTTGCCCAGAGAAGCATGGAGTGCTCCTCGGCCCGCTGCATCCGGGGACTCTGCACCCAGCCGGTCATCCCCTCAGCGGCGGACTCGAAGGCGCGAAGATCATAGGTCATGCTCATGCCTCCGGGACGATGATCTTGTGGGGCATGTCCGCAGCGGTTGCATAGGGCAGCGGCGGCTCCGGCTCATCGGCGGGATAGAGGGCGGTCGGGCTCCACTGCCAGAAGTCGGGGGCTTTCTGCTCCGTCTTTTCCTCCGGATTGATGGCCGCCTCCACCTTGCTGGCCGCTTCCGTCCACGCCTCATGATAGCCGGTCTTGAACAGCGGATAGAGGACCATATGCCAGAGCTTCCAGCTTCCGTCTGTATCCTTGATAAACTCCACCTCATACTTGGACCAGGCCCACATGGGATCAGCCTTCAGCTTCTCCGGCTCCTTCTCCGGATCCACGTTTTCCGGATTCCGCATGAAGGTCTCGTGGCCCGGAGAGATCCAGACGCCCTTGGCGGTTTTTCCGTCGGCGGCCACCTCCAGAACCTCTGTGTCCAGCTGATGCATCGTCATGATGCCCCGGAGCTTCACATCCATGCCGGGGTCGTCCCGATCCCCATGCTCCACCAGATAGCAGTGGGCGATGGCGTCGTAGCCGATGTACTGGCCAAAGGGAAACTTGAAATAGCTGTCCTCCCGCTGGGCCCAGAGCGTCATATAGTCCTTATTGCGGAATGCCGTATGGTAGTAGGCGTAACGGCCCATGATGTTCCGGCAGGCCTGGGCGGCCTGGAGCCGCTCCACCTGCAGCTGCAGTTCTTCCAGTGTCATATCCGTTCCTCCTCAGCTGATGGTGATGTACTCGGAACCGTAGGGCCGAACTTCGCCGTTGTTGGTCAGGAAGTAGTCCTCCACGAAGTCCGCAATCAGCGCCTTTGCCTTGCCCTCGTCCCGGGGAGAGGGCTTATCCCACATGGCGTAGTGGAAGAAGTAGGAGCCCTGGGCCACGGTGCCGTCGGGCATCTCGTACATCACCGGGTCCGCCACCTCAAAGCCGGGATTGCACTTGGGTTTCTCGCCCCGGTCCAGACCTGCCGGGCCGAACTCCTTGCCGCAGCAGGCAAACTTGCCCATGGTCACCACGTTGTTCATGGTCAGATAGAGCTTGAGGATCTCCAGTGTGGCCATGGCCTCCTGACTGCCACAGAAGCCTCCGCCGTAGGTGGTGAACACGATACCCAGAGGCATATGCTCGCCGGTGGCCTGGATGCCCCGATAGGGCGCCTCATTCCGTCTCCAGCGGCAACCGGGGCGGGCGCCCTTCTCGCCGGGCTTGGGTGCGCCGGGGCCCTTGCCCTTCATCACGTCGCCCTCGGATTTCTCGGTGAATTTGGTCTCTCCCTTGTCCACCTCGCTCTGGATCTGCTGCTCCAGGCCGGAGCCGCCG
>CAJOHR010000114.1:3384-5324 GCA_905234425.1 uncultured Oscillospiraceae bacterium
TGCCACAATGGGAGAGCCCAGGCAGACCACATCGTAGTCGTCGAAATATACGTTGGGCTGCATTTCGGCCCAGTCGGACTTGGCGGAGAGCCGGTAGCTCGTCACATCCCAGCCGTAGACCTCAAAGGTTTCCTTGAACCAGTTCGCAACCTTCTCCGTGTTTTTCGTCATGGTAGCATATAAAATCAGTGCGCGTCTTTGTTTCATGGTTGTTCGTTCCTTTCCAAATTGATTGGATGTTTTCCTGCGTCTTGATTATATGCCGAAGGGATTCATTCTGTCTAATATATAATAATTCATATAAGCATGGATTGCAGTAAATAATATAGCATGGATTACAATCCATGGAATCATGTATTATTTTGTATTTTACTTCCTTGGTGTTTTTCGCTATGATGGCAATGTTCCTGCAATTATGATAAGGAGTGTTCGAACATGAAAAAAACACGTTTGTTTGCGTTGCTGCTGGCGCTTTGCCTGCTGCTCTCCCTTCTGGCCGCCTGCGGTCAGGGAAGCAGCTCTGCAAATGCATCGAGTGTGCCGGCAGAAATCAATTCCGCGTCGGAACCTGTTGCCAGCGAGCCGGAAACAGCCCAGGAGGCAGAGACCCTGGAAACGGAACCGGACGAGGCGGAGGAAGCGTCCTCCCCGGAGGAAGACGCCGAGCCGGAGCTTCCGGAACCCGAGCCCTTTGCGCTTCCCATCACCGATGAGGAGACCACTTTGACCCTATGGATGCGCACGGAGCCCTTTACCATCGCCTATCCCGAGATCACCATGGACAACGCCACATTCTATAAGGAGATGGCTGCCAGGACCAACGTGAGCGTGGACATCACCGGCATCATCGCCTTCCAGGCGGACGAGAACTTCAACCTGATGGTGGCCTCCGGTGACTACTGCGATATGATCGGCCGGTTTGCCACCTTCTACACCGCAGGATTGGACGCAGGCATCGACAACGGCATCATCGTGGACATGAGCGAGTTCATGGACGACTGGATGCCCAACTATCAGTACGTTCTGGCAGGCAACGCTGGCTTCCGCCGGGCCTGCACCACCGCCGAGGGCCGTGTGGGCGCCGCCAACTCTCTCTTTGAAATCTCCGAGGGTGAGCAGCTGGGCCCCGTCATTCGTCAGGACTGGCTGGACGCGCTGGATCTCGACATGCCAATTACCTATGACGACTATCACAATGTTCTGAAGGCCTTCCAGGACGCCGGGCACGAAGGCGCGCTGGCGCTCCGCTGGGACGGCGTAAACTCCGGCAACTATCTGGCTGCGGGCTTTGGCGCTGCGGGCTTCTATGACGAGACCGAGGTGGCGGTTCCGTTCCTCAACAAGGACGGCACCGTGGTGTTCGGTCCCATGGAGGACGGCTACCGGGAGTATCTCCAGACCATGGCCGACTGGTATCAGGAGGGGCTGATCTATCAGGACTTCTTCAGTCTGGACGCGCAGACCTATCCTACCAATCTGTCCAACGGGACCTTCGGTATCTCCGTCATTGACCGGGGACAGTTTACCTCCACCCAGCTCATGCTGGAGAGCATTGATCCCAATGCCGATCTTGTGGGACTGAAGGACGCCCGGCAGGATCCCGATGAAGTGCTGCACATCCAGTACGTGGACCAGACCGTGTCCGACGGCTACTCCATCTCCACCTCCTGCCAGGAGGTCGAGATCGCGGCGAAATACCTGGACTATCTCTACACCGAGGAGGGCTCCATTCTGGCAGGCTACGGTGTCGAGGGCGAGGGCCTGGAGTACGACGCGGAGGGCAACCCCCACTTCTCCGATCTGGTTCTGCACAACGATGACTATCCCTGCACGCCGGCCATGGTGCTCTATGCCACCTACGGCTGCCCCGGCGTGTTTGACGGCAGCCGGTACATGGACGCCTACGACGAGCGCACCGCCTCCGCCATCGCCCTGTGGGG
>CAJOHR010000115.1:0-614 GCA_905234425.1 uncultured Oscillospiraceae bacterium
GGCAGTTCCTTCTTCCGCAACGGAGCGCAACCCTCCGGCGTTTTGGAGCATCCGGGGGTACTGAAAGACCCGCAGAAGATAAGAGACAACTGGACAGCCGTATATGGCGGGGCTGGTAACGCTCATCGTGTGGCAGTGCTAGAAGAGGGGATGGCGTACAAACCGATTTCCCTGCCACCGGAGGACAGCCAGTTTCTCTCTACGCGGGAATTCGGGGTGGAGGAAATCTGCCGCATCTTCCGTGTTCCTCCGCATATGGTCCAGAGCCTGAAACGGGCGACTTTCAGCAACATCGAACACCAATCTCTGGACTATACGATTTACACGCTTACTCCCTGGCTGGTGCGCATTGAGCAGGCGATCATAAAGGATTTGCTTCTGGATGAGGAAAAGGACGTATATTTCCCGAAATTCAATGTGGACGGCCTTCTTCGGGGCGACTATGAGAGCCGGATGCGGGGCTATGCCACCGGCTTTTCCAACGGATTTCTCACCGTGAATGACATCTGCCGACTGGAAGATATGGATGTAGTCCCTGAATCGGAGGGCGGAGACTTCCATGTGATAAACGGCAGCTATGTACAGCTGAAAAATGTGGGACAGGCTTACACCGG
>CAJOHR010000115.1:735-1150 GCA_905234425.1 uncultured Oscillospiraceae bacterium
ACGGGCGCAAGAAGGGGAGGAACACAAGTTGAAGAAATTCTGGAACTGGATCAGGGATGACAGCGGAGGGAGGGTCCTCCGTCTGGAAGGCCCGATTGATGAAGATGATCTGTGGGGCGACGCTGTAACGCCCAAAGCCTTCCGGGATGAGCTGGAAGCGGATACCGGCGATATCACCGTGTGGGTAAACAGTCCGGGCGGCAGTGTATTTGCCGCTGCTGAGATTTACACCATGCTCCGTGACTATCCCGGCGCGGTTACGGTGAAGGTGGCCAGCGTGGCGGCCAGCGCTGCCTCTGTTGTCGTGGTGGCCGGAGACGTGGTGCAGATGTCTCCCACAGCGCTGCTTTTCCTGCATGACCCGTCTACGATTGCCATCGGAAATGCGCGGGATATGGAAAAAGCCATCCAGACG
>CAJOHR010000115.1:1201-3657 GCA_905234425.1 uncultured Oscillospiraceae bacterium
AAACGAGTCCTGGATTCCCGCGAAGGAAGCCGTGGAGCTTGGCTTTGCCGATGAGGTTCTGTTCGATGAGAAAGAAACCACGCCGGAGGCTCCGGAAGCCGACGCGGAAGAAGCGTCCGGAGTATCCGTGGAGGACGGAAAAGATACAGCGAAAACAAAGGATACCGGCCTTTACTCGATGCGGCGTATGGGCATGACCATTCTGAATCGTCTCGGCGTTTACCCCGTCCTGGCACGTCAGGACGCGCCGGAGGCGCAGGAGGCACTCAAGCCCAAGGCGGAGCCGGAAGGCCAACAGGTCACGGCACAGCGGCCCCAGGACGCGCCGGAGCCGCAGGAGGCACCCACGTCCAAGGCGGAACCGGAAGGCCCACAGGACGCGGCACAGCGCCCCCAGGACGCGCCGGAGGCGCAGGAGGCACCCACGCCCAAGGCAGAACCGGAAGCCGCACAAATCGCGCCAGGACGCGCACAGGAGGCCAATCCCGTCCCTGCCATCGGGCTGGACGGCAAAACCGCTGACGGGGCTATGCCCTATGTATTGCTGAGAAAGCAGCTGGATTTCCTCCGTTGAGGGACCGGCTGTTTTTCATATCTACAACATCTATTTTGGAGGTAAACACCATGAGCAAAATCACGGAACTCAGAACCCAGCGGGCGAAGCTCTGGGAGCAGACCAAGGAGTTTCTGGAGGAGCATCGCGGCAAGAATGGCCTTGTGGAGGCCAGCGCCGTGGAGCAGTACGAGAAGATGGCCGACGATGTGCAGAAGCTCGGCGCTGAGATCGACCGGCTGGAGCGCCAGAAGGAGCTGGACGCGCAGTTTGCCGCCCCCACCAGCCGCCCGGTCGTGGGCAGCCCCAAGGCCGCGGAAAAGCCCAACGCCAATGTATCTCCCACGGCTACTGAGGAGTATAAGGCCGCCTTCTGGAACATGATGCGTTCCAAGGGCAGCACTCACCAGATCATGGACGCGCTCTCCGTGGGTGTGGACGCGGACGGCGGCTTTACCGTTCCCGACGAGTTTGAGCGCCAACTGGTGAAGTCCCTGGAGGAGAACAACATTTTCCGGCAGATGGCCCACGTTATCCGCACCAGCTCCGGCACTCGGAAAATCCCCATCGCCAACGACACTATGACTGCCTCCTGGATCGACGAGGGCGAGGCCATTCCGGAAACCAACACCAAGTTCGCCCAGACGACCCTTTCCGCCTACAAGCTGGGAACCATGATCAAGGTCTCCAACGAGCTGCTCCACGATTCCGCCTTCGATATCGCCGCCTACATTGCCGACCGCTTCGGCGTGTGCATGGGCAACGCGGAGGAGCAGTCCTTCATCACCGGCACCGGCGAAAAGCAGCCCACCGGCCTGCTGCATGACGTCAACGGCGCGGAGCTGGGCGTGACGGCGGATTCGGAGACGGCCTTCACTTTCGACCATATCTTCCGGCTCTACTACAGCCTCAAGGCCCCCTACCGCCGCCGGGCCGCGTTCCTCTGCAACGAGGCCACCGTGCTGCAGCTCATGCTGCTGAAGGACGGCAACGGAAACTATATCTGGCGGCCTTCGCTGGACATCGCCAAGCCGGACACCATCCTGGGCCGTCCCGTCTATACCTCCAGCTATATGCCCGTGCCTGCCGCCGGGGAAAAGGCGATCTGCTTCGGCGACTACAGCTACTATTGGGTGGCTGACCGCACCAACCGCACCTTCCGCCGACTGAACGAGCTTTATGCCACCGTCGATCAGGTTGGCTTCCTCACAACTCAGCGCGTGGACGGCAAGCTGATCCTGCCGGAGACCGTGAAGTACCTGAAGATGAAGGGCGTCAAGCCCAACGGCTGATCGCTGACTGTTCTGCCAATACACACACGGGGGCGGCTCTTTCCGGAGCTGCCCCCGCATCAAACGGGAGGTATTTCTGTGAGCTATGTAACAAAGAACCGCAATGAGGATGGCGGCGACACTCTGGTGATCGGCGGGAAGATGATCGTCGAGGAAGGGGCCACGGTGGAAGGTCTGGGCGAGGCCGCTTCCGGATACACGCTGCCTGCCGCAACCGAGGATACTCTGGGCGGCGTGAAGGTCGGCAGCGGTCTGTCCATCGATGGGGATGGGGTTCTGTCCGCCAACGGCAGCGCCTTGCCTGTCGCTACAAGTGATACTGTGGGCGGTGTCAAAGTGGGTGACGGTTTGTCCGTTGAAGAGGATGGCACTCTTTCCGCAGACGGCTACACTCTGCCCGCCGCTGCCTCCGACACCCTGGGCGGCGTGAAGATCGGCAGTGGCCTGTCCATCAACGAAGACGGCCTTCTTTCGGCGAATGGGGGCGGCATCACCCCCTGCGAGTCTATCGTTGACCTCGGCAACGATCCGACGATTTCGGATATCGTGCGCAGCTTTAACGCGCTCCTGGCCGCCATGAGAAGCGTCGGTTTGATGAAAACCTGATATGT
>CAJOHR010000116.1:0-6377 GCA_905234425.1 uncultured Oscillospiraceae bacterium
AGTAAGGAACTATTTCACTCCCCGCATTTTATGCGGGGCAGCGGCCGTAGGCCGCCCCGATTAAAACACTTCATGTTTTAATCAGTGAATAGTATCAGGAACTTGATTTACGCCTCCAGCTCCTCGGTCTTCGATTTCGGCGTCAGGGTGTCCAGGATCGTCTGATGCCCCTCGGCCAGCAGATTCAGTCGCGGCTGGATCACGTTTTCATAGAATACCATTCAGGTGACGCAACATACCTCGACAAACCCCAATCTGCAAAACAACGCCGTATGTCTCTGCGCCAGCCGAAAAATGCCGGAGAATGGCGCGAAATCCTTGATTTTCTTATGTAAACCTGTTAAAATGCCTGTGGAAAGCCGTTTATGGCTTTCCACACGGCGTTTTCGGGTATTTTTGAAACTTTTTGTAACAAAATCGCCGTGATACTATTTGAGTAGGAGAGGAATGTTATGAAGAATTGTTTGAGCCTGCTGCTGGCCCTGTGTCTCCTGGTTTCCCTGCTGGCCGGCTGCGGCGGTTCCGCCCCCGCTGCATCCGCCGCGGAAAGCACGAACGCCCCCCGGACGGAGAGCGCCCAGGAGGCGGCGCCCGCTGCACCCGCCACCTCCTATCTGCAGATCTGCGAGCCGGAGGACGCGGACATCATCGATCCCCAGGTCACCACCGACTATTACACCGTGGGCATGAACATCTTCGACCGCCTGGTGGAGGTCAAGGCCAACGGCGACGGCACCTCGGAGATCGTGCCCTCCCTGGCCACATCCTGGGAGATCAGCGACGACGGCCTCCAGTACACCTTCACCCTGGCCGAGGGCGTCAAGTATACCAACGGGGCCGATTTCACCGCCTCCGACGTGTACTATACCATTCGCCGCATGATGACCTACGACAAGGCCCGGAACCGGGACATCTACGACATGATCGTGGGGGCCCAGGACGTGGCCGACGGCAACGCCCAGGAGATCTCCGGCGTGGAGGTTTTGGACGACTACCACGTGACCATCACCCTGAATCAGCCCTACGCCGCCTTCCTGGCCTGCCTGACCACCCCCGGCGCCTCCATGTTCGACGAGGAGACCACCGAGGCCGCCGGAGACCAGTTTGGCATCGACCCCGCCGTCACCATCGGCACGGGCCACTTCATCTTCGAGTCCTGGGAGCTGAACAGCCAGATGGTCCTCCGGGCCAACCCGGACTGCTGGGCCGGCGCCCCCAAGTGCGACGGCGTCATCATCAAGGTGGTCCCCGACGAGTCCACCCAGCGGATGATGTTTGAGAACGGGGAGCTGGATCTTCTGGATCTGGACAACGCCTCCTCCCAGCTGGATTATTTCCTGAACAACCCCGACTACAAGGACCAGATCGCCTCCGGCCAGCGGGTGGGCATCAACTACATCTGCCTCAACCAGCAGTATGAGCCTCTGGACAACGTGCTGGTTCGCCGGGCCCTCCAGCGGGCCGTGGACCGCCAGGCCATCATCGACGCCCTCTATGCGGGCACGGGCATGGTGGAGAACGGCATCTTCCCCCACGGCCTCATCGGCTTCAATCCCGATCTGCCCGAGATTCCCTACGATCCCGAGGGCGCCAAGGCCCTGCTCGCCGAGGCCGGCTATCCCGACGGCTTCGACATGGAGATGATCTACACCAGCGACGACGGCCAGACCAAGAAGGACATGCTGGCGGTCATCGCCGACCAGTGGGGAGAGATCGGCGTCCGGGTCACGCTTCGGGAGATCGACGACGGCAGCTTCTCCGACATGCGGGCCGCCGGGGAACTGGAGGCCTATCAGCAGAACTGGTCCGCGGACTTCAACGATCCCGACAACTTCATCTATACCTTCTGGGGCACGGAGGAGAACTCCGTCCGCCGCGGCTTCAACTACCTCAACCCCGAGGCCATCGGCCGGATCGCCGCCGCCCGGGGCATTGTGGACGAGCAGGAGCGGATCGCCGAGTATCAGGCCTTGGAAAAGCTGACGATCCAGGAGGACGCGGCCTGGGTGCCTCTGTTCTCCAGGACCCATCTCTACGTGGTGAACCCCAGAGTCACGGGCTTCACCGTGTCCTGGAACGGCTGGTCCAGCAACTACTACCACAACGTGGGAATTAAATGATTTCAGGTATCTGTTCAGTCGCTGTCATTCTGAGGAACAAAGTGACGAAGAATCTTGGCATTATTCACGATTTCAGGTAAAGATCCTTCGCTTACGCTCAGGATACGATTTCAGACACATCAGGGAAGGGCGCGGAAGCGCCCTTCCCGCAAGCGTTATGATTCACAGAGTTTCAAGAGTGGAGAGTTGAGAGTGAAGATGAAGTATTTTCCTCCGGAAAAGGATTCAATTTGTCCCGGAGGGACACCACATCTTCACGCTCCAGTGAAAGTCCTGAAAGGAACGGAAAGGACGGATCGACTTGGCGAAAAAGATCATTTACCGCATTCTGATCTCCATTCCCGTGCTCGTCGGCGTGGTGCTGGTGATCTTCCTCATGCTCCAGGTGGTGCCCGGAAACCCGGTGGCCATTATGATGGGGGAGCACATCAAGCAGGACGTGATCGACCGGATGACGGAGATGTACGGCCTGGATCAGCCGGTGCTGGTCCAGTTCGGACGGTATTTCCTCAATATGCTCCACGGGGATTTCGGCGTCTCCTATAAGCTGAACCGATCCGTCACCTCCCTGATTATGGACGCCTTTCCCTATACGGTGAAGCTGGCCGTGGCCGCCGCGGTGGTGGCCTGGCTCATCGGCATTCCCGCGGGCATCCTCTCCGCCGTGAAGAAGAACTCCCTGGTGGACCGGATGTTCATGGGGGTGAGCCTTCTGGGGGTCTCCATGCCTGTGTTCTGGGCGGCGCTGCTGTTCCAGTACGTCTTCGCCTATTATCTGGGGTGGTTCCCCGTGTCCGGGGTGGACGGCGGTATCCGGAGCTACATCCTCCCGGCCATCGTCCTGGGCTGGAGTTCCGCCGGGACCATCGCCCGCCTGACCCGGTCCAATCTCCTGGAGGCGCTGGAGGAGGACTACATCCGGACGGCCTGGTCCAAGGGCCTGAGCCAGTTCGGAGTCATTGTGGGCCACGCCTTCAAAAACGCCCTGCTGCCCGTGGTCACCATGATGGCCATTCAGGTGGCGTCGCTGCTCTCCGGGGCGGTGATCACCGAGACGGTGTTCGCCATTCCCGGCATCGGCCGCCTGGCGGTCAGCGCCATCTCCAACCGGGACATGCCCCTGCTCCAGGGAACGGTGATCTTCACCACGGCCCTGATCATCCTGGGCAATCTGATCGCGGACGTGCTCTACTCCGTCATCGACCCCAGGATCCGGACGGATTAGGAAGGGGGCCGACGTATGCAAAAGCAACAAGACCTGGAGGTTCGGAATCTGGCCGCGGAGCTGGGAGAGGAGGATTCCCTTCGGGACAAGGCGCTCAGGCTGTGCCGGGAAAACAAGCTGGCGGTCTTTTCCCTCCTTGTGATCCTGCTCATCGCCCTGGCGGCCATCTTCGCCCCGGCAGTGGCCCCCTACGATCCCAATAAGCAGGATCTTTTAAACCGGATGCAGGGCATGAGCCTGGCCCATCCCTTCGGCACGGACCAGCTTGGCCGGGACGTGCTGAGCCGGATGATCTACGGGGCCAGGATCTCCCTGCTGATCGGTCTGGCCCCCACCGGGATCTCCATGCTCCTGGGGACGGCGCTGGGCCTCATGTCCGGGTATCTGGGCAAGACCGTGGACTTTATCATCATGCGCCTGGCGGACATCACCATGGCCTTTCCGTCCCTGCTTCTGGCCATGGTGGTCATGTACACCCTGGGCTCCGGCATCATCAACATCTTTCTGGCCCTGACATTGGTCTCCTGGGCGGGCACGGCCCGGGTGGTCCGGGCCCAGACCATGTCTCTCCGGGAAAAGGAGTACGTGGAGGCGGCCAGAAGCATGGGCGTTGGCAGCTTCACCACCATGATCCGGCACATCCTGCCCAACTGCATGCCCTCCCTCATTGTCCTGTTCACGCTGAACATCCCCGGGTCCATCCTGTCGGAATCCAGCCTGAGCTTTTTGGGCATCGGGGCCCAGCCTCCGGACACAAGCTGGGGCCTCATGGTCTCCGAGGGCAAGGACTATCTGTTCACCAATCCTGTCATCGCCATCGCCCCCGGCGTGGCCATTCTGGTGCTGGCTCTGGCCTTCAATTTCCTGGGCGACGGCGTCCGGGACGTGCTGGACCCCTACACCAAGCAGACTATACCTTGAAAATCGAGCGTCTCACCACCCAGTTCCACACGGCCAAGGGGGTCACCTCGCCGGTCAATGACGTGTCCCTGGAGATTCCCAGGGGGGCCATTGTGGGCCTGGTGGGGGAGAGCGGCTGCGGCAAGAGCATGACGGCCATGAGCGTGCTGCAGCTTGTTAGAAAGCCGGGAAAAATCACAGCGGGAAGGATCCTCCTGGGCGGCCGGGACCTTCTGCAGGCCTCTCCCCGGGAGATGCGGCAGATCCGGGGCAACGAGATCTCCATGATCTTTCAGGAGCCCATGACCGCCCTGAACCCGGTCTATCCCGTGGGCCGTCAGGTCCGGGAGGCCATTCTGCTCCACCAGAAGGTGTCCCGCCGGGAGGCGGAGGACCGGGTGGTGGAGATCTTCCGGGAATGCGGCATCCCCGAGCCGGAAAAGCGGTATCACGACTATCCCCATCAGCTCTCCGGCGGCCTCCGGCAGCGGGTGATCATCGCTATGGCCATGGTGTGCCGGCCCGATCTGCTGATCGCCGACGAGCCCACCACCGCCCTGGACGTGACCATCGAGGCCCAGATCCTGCGGCTCATGAAGCGGCTCCGGGAGGAGCAGGGGACCTCTATCCTGATCATCACCCACAACATGGGGGTGATGGCCCAGATGTGCGACTACGTCTACGTCATGTACGCCGGGAAGGTCATGGAGCAGGCGGAGACCTTCGAGCTGTTCGAGCGCACGGCCCATCCCTACACCCAGGGGCTGCTCCGTTCCATTCCCAGAATGGACAGGCCGGCCGAGCGGCTCTACAGCATCCGGGGCGTGGTGCCCAACCTGCTCCATCTGCCGGAGGGCTGCAGCTTCTGCGCCCGGTGCGAACGGGCGGCGGAGGCGTGCCGGACCGTGCCCCCGGAGCTGATCGAGGTCGCCCCGGGCCACAAGGTCCGCTGCCACAGGTGCCAGGAGGGAGGAGACGGCCATGGCGCATGATACGGTGCTGGTGGAGGCCCGGGGCCTGAACAAGGATTTCCCCGTGGCGGGCCACAAGGGCCAGGTGCTCCACGCGGTATCGGACGTGGACCTCATCATTTATGAGGGGGAGACCCTGGCCCTGGTGGGGGAGAGCGGCTGCGGCAAAAGCACCCTGGGGCGTCTGCTCCTGGGCCTGCTGCCCGCGACCTCGGGCACGGTTTTCTTTGACGGAAAGGACATAAGCGCCGCAAAAGGAGAGGACCTGCGGGCCCTGCGGCGGCATATGCAGGTGATCTTCCAGGACCCCTACGCCTCGCTGAACCCCAGGATGAACGTAGAGCGGATCATCTCCGAGCCCCTGGTCACCCATCACGTGTACAAAACGGGGCTGGAGACCCGGCAGCGGGTGCTGGAGCTCATGGGGGAGGTGGGGATCCCCGCGGAATTCCTCAGGCGGTACCCCCATCAGTTCTCCGGGGGACAGCGCCAGCGCATCGGCATCGCCAGAGCCCTTGCGCTGCGGCCCCGGCTCATCGTCTGCGACGAGCCTGTGTCGGCCCTGGACGTGTCCATCCAGTCCCAGGTGCTGAATCTGCTGGAGGATTTGCAGGCGCAGTACGGCCTGACCTATCTGTTCATCTCCCACGATCTGTCCGTGGTGCGGCACATCTCCGACCGGGTTGCGGTCATGTTTCTCGGCATGATCTGCGAGATCGGGGACACGGAGGCGATCTATTCCCGGCCCATGCATCCCTACACCCGTTTCCTGCTGGACTCCGTGCCCCTGCCGGACCCCACCCGGCGGGACGAGGAAAAGCAGCTTCTGACCGGGGAGATCCCCAGTCCCGTGAATCCCCCCAGCGGCTGCCGGTTCCGGACGAGATGCCCCTATGCCACGGAACAGTGCGCAAAAGAGGTTCCGGAATTGCGGGAGGCGGAGGGGAGACTGGTTGCGTGCCACCGGCCCCTTGGGCAGAGTTGAGAGTGGAGAGTGAAAAGTTGAGAGTGAAGATGTAGTGTCCCTTCAGGACAGATTGAATTTGTTTTTATGGGTATCGGGTAACTGTTCAGTCGCTTGTGTCATCCTGAGCGTAAGCGAAGGATCTTTTACCTGAAATCGTGAATAACGCCAAGATTCTTCGTCACTTTGTTCCTCAG
>CAJOHR010000116.1:6461-10252 GCA_905234425.1 uncultured Oscillospiraceae bacterium
AAACCGCAGGAATACTTTGTGTATTTCAAGGTTTGAAGACGCAGCGCCAGGCGATGAAGACAAGCAGGAATGTGCAAGTTATTTTTGAACAGTTCCTTAGGGGCGTTGGCGAACAGCGCCACAAATCCCAATCTGTAAAAACGCCGCCCGGTATGCGTGCGCATACCGGGCGGCGTCTCTTCTCGAATCAATCACATCTTTTCCCGGATCAGGCGGCCCATCTCCCTGGTGCCGATGGGGTCGCCCTCGCCCGCGAAGTCGGCGGTGTGATGGCCTTCCGCCAGCACCGCGTCCACGGCCTGCTCGATGGCGTCAGCCTCGGAGGGCAGCCCGAAGGAATACCGCATCATCATGGCCACGGAGAGAATGGTGGCGATGGGATTGGCCTTGTCCTGGCCGGCGATATCGGGCGCGGAGCCGTGGATGGGCTCGTAGAGGCCCGGGGCCGTGTCGCCGATGGAGGCCGAGGGCAGCAGACCGATGGAGCCTGTGATCATGGAGGCCTCGTCGGAGAGAATGTCGCCGAACATGTTCTCCGTCACCACCACGTCGAACTGGCTGGGGTCCCGGACAAGCTGCATGGCCGTGTTGTCCACCAGCATGTCCTCATAGGCGACGTCGGGATACTCCTCGGAGAGCCGGTGCATGACGCTCCGCCACAGGCGGGAGGTCTCCAGCACGTTGGCCTTGTCCACAGAGGTGACCTTGCTTCTCCGGAGCCGCGCCAGCTCAAAGGCCCGGCGGCCGATCCGCTCGATCTCCTTCTCGGAGTAGGCCATAAGGTCCGTGCACTCCACGCCCCGGTCCGAAGTGTCGTACCGGTCCCGCTTGCCGAAATAGATGCCGCCGGTGAGCTCCCGGACCATCATCAGGTCGATGCCCTTGGCCGTGGTCTCGGGCTTCAGGGGCGAGGCGTCCGCCAGGGCGGGGCGCAGAGTGGCGGGCCGCAGATTGGCGTAGAGCCCCAGCTCTTTCCGGATGGCAAGGAGTCCCTGCTCCGGCCGGACCGCTCCCGCACCCCACTTGGGACCGCCCACGGCCCCCAGGAGCACCGCGTCGCAGGCCTTGCACTTCTCCGTGGTACCGTCGGGATAGGGCTTGCCGCACTCGTCGATGGCGCAGCCGCCCAGGAGCACATCCGTGTAGGTGAAGGTGTGGCCGAACCTCTCCCCGATCCGGTCCAGGACCTTTACGGCCTCATTTACAACCTCCGGGCCGATGCCGTCGCCCCGGATCAAAGCAATTTTGTAGTCCAATGCAAAAACCTCCGTTTGATATGCACAATTACCTTCCTGATATTCCAAGTCTGGACTCTCTGCTGCCTTGTCATTCCGAGCCAGTGCTCACACTGGCGTGGGAATCTGATAGAAGTTTTACCGTAACTGTTCAGTCGCTCGTGTCATCCTGAGCGTAAGCGAAGGATCTTTACCTGAAATCGTGAATAATGCCAAGATTCTTCGTCACTTTGTTCCTCAGCACCAGTCTGCGGACTGGTTCGCAATGACGCGGTGATGTTCACAAGACTTCTTTGGCGGGAAACAACAAGGATAATCGGGTCATAGTTTACTCCGCCAGCCCTCTGGCCTTCAGGGAGTTCAGCAGGCCTCCGGCGTCGATGATGTCCTGGATAAAGGCCGGGAAGGCGGCGGCGTGATAGGTCTCCCCCTTGGTCTCGTTGACGATCTCCCCCGTCTCAAAGTCCACGGAGACCCGATCTCCGGCGGCGATGCCCGCGGCGGCCTCGGGACACTCCATAATGGGCAGGCCGATGTTGATGCAGTTCCGGTAGAAGATCCGGGCAAAGCTGGAGGCGATGACCACGGCGATGCCGCTGGCCTTGATGGCGATGGGGGCATGCTCCCGGGAGGAGCCGCAGCCGAAGTTCCAGTCGGCCACCATGATGTCGCCCTTCTCCACCCGCTTGGGGAACTCCGCGTCGATGTCCTCCATGCAGTGGGAGGCCAGGGCCGCGTGGTCCGGCACGTTGAGATACCGGGCGGGAATGATCACGTCGGTGTCCACATTGGACCCGTATTTATGCACGTTTCCGGTGATTTTCATGGTCTTGTCCTCCCTTCTCAAAGGTCGTCGGGGGCGCAGATGGTCCCCTTTACGGCGGAGGCGGCGGCCACGGCCGGAGAGGCCAGGACCACCTCGCTCTTCACATGGCCCATGCGGCCAACGAAGTTCCGGTTGGTGGTGGAAATCGCCCGCTCTCCCTCGTAGAGGACGCCCATGTGGCCGCCCAGACAGGGACCGCAGGTGGGCGTGGAAACCACCGCCCCGGCGGTGATGAAGGTCTCCACCAGCCCCTCCTTCAGGGCCTGCATATACACGTCCTGGGTGGCGGGGATCACGATGCAGCGGACGCCCTCGGCAATCTTTTTCCCCGCAATCACCTTGGCGGCGATCCGCAGGTCGGAGATCCGGCCGTTGGTGCAGGAGCCGATGACGCACTGCTGGATCTCCATGCCGGCCACCTCTTTGACGGTTCTGGTATTGCTGGGCAGATGGGGCAGGGACACGGTGGGCTCCAGCTTGGAGAGGTCGATCTCGATGGTCTGTTCGTACT
The DNA here is from genome assembly GCA_905234425.1 of uncultured Oscillospiraceae bacterium. GTDB lineage: Bacteria > Bacillota > Clostridia > Oscillospirales > Oscillospiraceae > HGM13006. The sequence goes on from CAJOHR010000116.1 coordinate 9,034, forward strand.
CCGCGTCGGGGTCGGCCTCATAGGCGGTCCATTCCCGGCTTACCCGGCCGGTCATGTACGCCTCGGTCTTCTCGTCCACGGGGAAGATGCCGTTTTTCGCGCCCGCCTCGATGGCCATGTTGGCGATGGTGAACCGGTCGTCCATGGAGAGGGAGGCAACGCCGGGACCCGTGAACTCCATGGATTTATAAAGCGCTCCGTCCACGCCGATTTGCCCGATGATGTGCAAAATGACGTCCTTGCCGGAGACCCAGGGGTTCAATTCTCCTGTGAGCTGGAACCGGATGGCGGAGGGCACCTTGAACCAGGCCCGGCCCGAGGCCATGCCGGCGCACATATCCGTGGAGCCGATGCCCGTGGAGAAGGCCCCCAGGGCGCCGTAGGTGCAGGTGTGGGAGTCGGCGCCGATGCAGCACTCGCCGGCGGCAATTAAGCCCTTTTCCGGCAGAAGGGCGTGCTCGATGCCCATGGTCCCCACGTCGTAGAAGTGGGTGATCCGATGCTTTTTGGCGAAATCTCTCGCCTGCTTGGAGAGCTTGGCGGCGTTGATGTCCTTGCAGGGCGTGAAGTGGTCCAGGACGATGGCGATCTTGTCCCGGTCAAAGACCCTGGTGAAGCCTGCGTTTTCAAACTCCGTGATGGCCACCGGGGTGGTCACGTCGTTGCCCAGAACCAGATCCAATTTGGCCTCGATGAGCTCTCCCGCGGCCACGGAAGCCTTCCCCGCGTGGGCCGCCAGGATCTTCTGGGTCATGGTCATTCCCATAGGTATTCCCCCTTTTCAGTTGCATGATGCATGATTATCCCGATTATTCTAGCACACAATCCGCGTTTCCGCAACAATTCCCCAAGTTCAAGATTTGTTTTCCCTTCGTTCACAGGGGATTCATAATCTTCCCGTATCCTGTAAACATAGAACAGCGGTCCGGAGCCTGATTGCCGGGGAAGTATTCCCGGATGGCCGAACAGCCCGGAGCGCCGAAACAAGGAGGCTGGACGCCAAGGACACGCTGCTTTGATTTTACTATTCCTTTACAATACATCCCGTTCTCCGAACGGTCCCCATTTGTATAGATAAAAACGCCCCCATGCCTGCACATGGGGGCGTTTTGCGCTGCTGCGGTCCGGAGCTGTGACAGGCGCCGTATTCCGGCTCCGCCAGGGTGATCGCGGAGATACACACATCCCGCGCCTGTACCGGCAGATCCTCCACATCCTG
>CAJOHR010000117.1 GCA_905234425.1 uncultured Oscillospiraceae bacterium
TCCGCAATAAACCGGTCCATATCGTCCGGGTTCTGGAAGCCGCCTACCGGGGCCACCAGCGCGGGGATGTTCCGCTCCTTGAAGGCAGCGGCATATTTCAGGCAGAAGGGATCGTGCTCGGAGAAATTGTAGGTGCTGATATGGCTGGTGGAGCCGTCCCAGCCCCGAAGCTGGAAGATATCCACATATTCCGCCGCCCGCTCACAGAAGTACAGGAAATCCTCCTCCGTATAGCCGAAGGGCGGCTCCTCGATGGGCGACATCTGACACATGATGAGCTTGTGATTGCCCACGGTCTCCCGAAGACGGCGGAACAGCTCCAGCGGAATCTTGACCCTGTTCTCCAAACTGCCGCCGAACTCGTCCGTCCGCTGGTTCAGCGCCGGGGACAGGGCGTTGGCCAGAATGCCGGAGCGATAGGACATATGGATATTGATGCAGTCAAAGCCCATGGTGCCCAGGTCTGAGGCGTGGGCACAGGCCTGATCGAAGGCCCGCTCGATCTGGTCCTTTGTCACCTCCGGGAGCTTTCCATAGACAAACCGGGGGCCTCCGCCATAGTCGCCCTTCCAGGTGATGCGGGAAGGATCGTGGACCTCGGAGATCTGTGTCCGGCCAAAGTCCAGCATGACGTTGCCGCTGGCAAGGGAAGAAAAGGCGTGGACCCGGTCGATCTGCTTCGCGTAGGCATTGAGGACCTTCCGATCCTCCATATAAAACTGGTCCATGGGCCCGTGTCCGCCCTTTTCATTGGGCCAGGAGCCCACAGTCAGGGCCACCAGCGCGGCACCGTTTTTCGCATAGTCGGTGGTATAGCGCTGATAGGGCTCGTCCGGGTAGATCTGCGGACCTTGGAGTTCCTGAGAAATGCTTTTGGAGTTGATCATCCGGTTTTTCAGCACAAAGTCCCGAATCCTGACGGGTGAAAGAAGATGTTCGTATCTGCGGTTCATAGATTTCATCCTTTCGTGATTTATGACACCCCGCCGCCGGAGGCAGCGGGGTGTCGTGTTGTTACAGATTACAGCGCGTTATAGCGGTCCAGAGCTGTCTGATAAATGGCAAGGATGTCTTCGATGCCCATATCGCGCATGCTTTGGGTAAAAGCGTCCCAGTCGTTTTCGATATCCATGGTGCCCAGGATGAACTGAGGCGCGCACTGAGCGGCATAGGTATAGATGTCCGACATCAGAGCGGAGGCCTGAGAGGATTCCTCCGCAGTCAGCGCCAATCCCTCCGGCAGGACATAGAGCCTGTCCTGGGTGGAGTTCCAGGTTTCCCAGGCCTGACGGGCCTCTTCACCCGCAAAGTCCAGCTGACGGCTTCCGTAGGTAACAGAGGCAATGCCGCCCACAAGCACATAGGCCTCGGTCATGGTAAAGGGTGTATAGCCTGCCACGGGATTCATAATCAGATCGGTGTATTCCACCTTGCCGTCCACCATGTTGTAGGTCTGGCCTTCCACACCGTAGTTGTAGTACCGGATACCCTCGTCGGTAAAGTAGTAGTTCAGGTACTGGAGGCAGGCCTCGATGTTTTCGCAGGTGGAGGAGATGGCCACATCACACTGGCTGTTGACGGTCATGGCAGAGGAGAAGTGGTTGAAATCCACGTGATCGGACAAGGGGTCCGGGATGCCGGTAAGCTTCGCGCCGCCCACGATCTCGTCCTGCTGAATGGTTACGTTGCTGGCGCCAACAGCCCAGATGCCTGCGCCGCCGTTGTTGATCAGCGCCACCCGGTTGTCGTCGTTGGGCCGGGAGGAGATGGTGGGGAAGTCCGCGGAGAACAGCCCGGCCTCAAACCAGCGGTGCATCTCCCGGAGATAGTCCCGATAGCCCTCCTCCAGGAAGGAGGTCTTGACCACGCCGTCCACCTGATACAGGTCGGATCCGGAGCCGAACATATTGCTCTTGTAGCCCGGCGTTCCGAAGCCCGCAGGCGTGTGCTGGTCATCCTGGCAGGTATCATCCATCAGGAAGGCATTCGAGCAGCCGTATTTGTCCTTGAAGGCGGAGAGCACGTCGAACCACTCGTCATAGGTGGTGGGAACCTCCAGGCCCAGCTCGTCCAGCCAGTCCTGGCGGATGACGTAGCCCTGGGAGACCTCGGGAAGATTGTAGCAGCCCCACAGGCAGGCATAGCGCCCGTCGCCGGTGAGGATATCCTTGCCGGAGCCGCGGCTCTCATGGGCCTCCAGATAGTCCGGTGCGTTCTCTTCAATGTAGTCGGTCAGATCGGTGAGCACGCCGTCGTCCAGCGCGCCGATGGCGCCGCCGGAGTAGCACTCCACAGCGGCCTCGATCATATCGCAGTAGTCGCCGCCGGCAGCCATCAGGTTGAACTGGGTGAACATCTCCATGCCGGAGACCACGGTCCAGTCCACCGTGACGCCCACCTCATCGGC
>CAJOHR010000118.1 GCA_905234425.1 uncultured Oscillospiraceae bacterium
GAGCCCTCATAGGGCGTCGCGTCCCAGAAATCCTGATCGACCAGCACCGGGTAGAGCACGTCGCCCTGATAAATGGGCGCGTGGAACCGGCAGTTGTGGTGATGCTCCTTGACCACGGTCACGTCCCCGAAGGATTTGTCCATGCCGCCGAAGTAGCCCCCCTTGGGGCAGGGCCAGCTCTCCACGCAGGGCAAACGCTCCAGACCTGCGGCTTTGGCGTAGGACTCGTCAAACCAAATGGGATTCCAGGGGTCCAGCGCCCGCATTCTCTCCTGAACCTCCGCCGGGCCGGCTGTGACCCTGTAGGGTATGCCCCGGCTTCTTCCATCGGCGGTTTTCACCAGTTCCTCAAAGGGAACCGCCTTTCGCTTCAGGTCCGCGTCGATCTGCGCCCGGACACGCGCCATGGCCGCTTCTTCCTCTGGCAGGTACTCGCCGGGATATAATCTCAAATATTCGCTCAACGTATTCGCTCCTTTACTGGGCGTCCAGGGCCTCCTGGTAGATCTCGATGCAGCGCTCGATCCCCATGTCCTTCATGGTGGAGACGAAATCGTCCCACTCGTCCAGGCTGCGGTCGCCGATGATGAACCGGATGACGTTCTCCGAGGCCTCAATGTCCGCCAGGGTCTTGTACAGCTCCTCGCTGGCTTCTGTGGAGAGGGTCAGGCTGGGCAGGGTGTACTTTGCCTCCTTGGTGTCGCTCCAAACCGCGATGGCCTCCTGCTCCTTTTCACTGTAGGCGGAGAGCTCACGGGTCTGATCGTACACGGTGGGCAGCACCTCATCCAGGAGATACAGTCTGGTCACATTGCCGAACTGGAGCCACGGATCCTCGTTGTGGAGGATCAGGTCGGTAAAGACAGGTTCGCCGTCAGGGCCGTACTCGAAGGAAACGCCCTCCTGCCCGTAGTTGCACAGCAGGATACCCTCATCGGTAAAGAAGTAGTTCAGCCACTGGAGCGCCAGCTCCGGATTCTCACAGGAGGTGGTAATGCTGACCGAGGACTTCTGCTCCACGTAGTTGCCGAAGCCGGAGAGTTCCCCATCCTCCTTGACCGGGTTGGCAATGCCCATGAGCCTGATGGTGCCGGTGGTGTCGCCGGACTCAAAACGTGTGATGTAGTCCACCTTTCCGTCGAAGATGCCCACCTGATTTCCGTAGACCAGCGGGTCGAGAATATCCCGGGTGTCGTTGGAGTAGAAGTCGTGGTAAACCAGTCCTTCGTCGTACCACTTGTTGATCATGGTCAGATAATCGTGATAGTTCTCATCGATCAGGGAAGAGGTCACCTTGCCGTCCACCTGGAAGAAGTGTGCCCCGGACATCCGGGCGTCGGAGGAATAGCCGATGGTCCGGTAGCCTCCGGCATAGGTCGCGCCGCGGCTCTCGCTGCCCATGGGGAGCAGCAGGCCCGCCTCGGCGCCCTTGTCATTCTTGAAAGCGGTCAAAACGCTGTACCAATCGTCATAGGTGACAGGGGCCTCCAGATCAAGGTCCTCCAGCCAGTCCTGACGGATAAAGACGCCGTTGGTGACGGATGAGACATCGTATTTGTACACGCCGTAGACGCCAAGCATACTGCCGTCCTGCTCATAGGCGAACGCCTTATAGTCATCATTCCCGTCGATGATCCGCTGGTAGTCCGGGGCGTTTTCCGCGATCAGCGGAGCCACGTCATAGATCAGGTCACCCTCGTATGCGGAGGTCAGTCCGCCCATATACATATCTCCAAAACCGCCCACGATGTCGTCAAAGTCATCGGCAGCCACCATCAGTTCAAACTGCACGGCGGCATTCTCCATGGACGGAGCGTCGAAGTTGATCTTGACACCGGTGGCCTCCTGGGCAGCGATAAAGCCGGGATGTACGTCAAAGGACTCCATGTAAGAGACCAGGTTCCCGGGGAAGCTTGTAAAATAGCTCAGCTCCAGGTCGTCGCCCTCCAGCGGGTAGGAGATCGTCACCTCGGGGATTTCCTCCTCAGGCTCCTCGGGTTCCTCGATTTCGGATGCTTCCGCAGGCGCTTCGGTTTCCTCCGGTTCCGCCGCCGGTTCTTCCTCAGCTGCGGACGCCTCCTGTGCTTCCTCAGAAGGCATTGACGCCTCGACACTGGCGGCGGTATCCGCTGCGGGCGCTGTTTCAGTGCTGCCGCAACCCGCCATCACACACAGCAGCATGGACAGTGCCAACAGCATGGCGAACAATTTGTGTTTCATATCAATTTCTCCCTTCATTATTTGTTGGATCAACCGATTCTATTATATGGGAAAAGGCCGGTTCTGTAAAGAACTGGCCTTTTAGAGTGGTCACATATTTTTAGATTGTGTTTCGCTGTGAACAGTTAATCGCTCATAGTATTTCATTTGGATCATTTGTGATTCAGGGAAATGGAAACATTTCCGTCAACGTCAACGACCAGTTGCATATTACGAATGTACTTATCATAGAATTGGTTACGTTCTGCGGGCGATAAATCTACTCTGGCATTCCGGAGCGCAGTGTTCATCATGTCGTTGATGTTCAGTTGTACCGCCTGGTCCAGATAGTGATACATCTCCCGGAGCAGGGCCGATATCTTCAGATCCTTATTGCCGCTTCCGGTGTAGAACTCGTCCAAATAGCAGTAGAAAATACCGGAACTGACCAGTGCCTCCTTGATATCCGGGCCGCATTTTTCATGTTCCACCAGAACCAGGAATCGGGCCTCTGGAAGAGAGGAAATCAAGGCCCAGTAATCGCTGTCGCTGGATACCAGCACAAAGGACTCTACTTTGTTCTGGAAGAACTCCCGGCATACGCCTGTGGCCAGACGCATATCCACCAGGGATTTGGATTCCTTGATCCGTTCGATCTCGATGTGCTCCACCGGGACGTTGGTATGTTCATTGAGGAT
>CAJOHR010000119.1:0-1880 GCA_905234425.1 uncultured Oscillospiraceae bacterium
ATGCCCACGGCCAGAAGGGTTCCGCCGTTATAGGTCATGGTTCCGTCGAAGTCCAAAGCCACATTGCCGTCGTTGGCCGCGCCGTAGACCTCGGTGACGCCGCCGTTTACAATGATATTTCCGCCGGAGTTGTTCCGGGAGTCGCCGCCCGCGTCCAGGCCGTCGCCGGTGGCGTCGATGATCCATTTTCCGCCGTTGATCCGAATGGCGATTTCGCTGACAGCGGCGTCGGTGGCCGCGTTCACGCCGTCGTCGGAGGCGGTAATGCTGCCGGTTCCGCCCAGCAGGGTGATGGTGGCGCCCTCCAGGCCCTCATAGGACTTCGCAATGGTCACATCAGGACCGGAGGAAGCGGAGCCGAGCACCAGGTCATAATCCGCGTGGATGGCGTCGTCGCCGGCCTGGATCGTGAGGGTTCCGCCGGTGATGGTCACGTTTCTGTCCCCGTGAACGGCGTCGTCGCCGCTGACCAGCGTAAGGGTTCCGCCGCTGACGGTCACGTCTCCCTTCGATTCGGTATCGTCTTCATCGGGCGAGGCCTTGATGGCTTCGTTTCCCGCGGTGACCCGGATGACGCCGCCGGTGATGTTCACCAGATTGTCGCAGGCGATCCCGTTGTTTTCCGCGTTCACGTTCAGGGTGACGCCGTCTGTGATCGTCACCGTTGCGGTGGCCGCGCCCTTGATGCCATTCTTGCAGCTGCCGTTTACGTTCAGGGTTCCGTCGCCGGTGATCGTCAGAGACGCGTTTTCGCTCTTAACCTTGATGGCCGCCCCTTCAAAATCGTCGCTGTCCTCATTTGAAATGTCCTCGTTGTCACTGAGGGTCACGGTCCCGGTGATGTACAGGGTGGTTTCCGTGCCCTTGTTGCAGGACAGGGGCGCTGTTGTGGAGCAGCCAAGGGTCAGATCCTCCAGGATCAGGGTCACGCCCGTTGTCTCCTTCTTGACTTTGATGCTGCCCTCCGTGCAGGAGCCGGTGATCGTATACGTGCCGGATTCGTTGATGGTCAGGGCCGTTCCCTCGATCTTGTATCCGGATTCATCGCCGGAAGCGGTGATACCGTCGTTTGAAAAGGTGAATGTGACAGTGCTTTCCAGGTCAGATGCAAAGGCGCGGGCCGGAAGCATTACAAGCAGCATGGCGAGGACCACCAGAAAAGCGGTCATTGCCGTGCCCACTGTTTTAACGCGTGTCATAAGTTTCATCTCCTGTTTGCTTTGATCTTCTGTACCAGTATTCGGAGATGAAGGCATAAAAATGGGGGCTGCTTAAAAATTGTCCCGCCGCTTTTGCTGCGGCGGGAGTTGTATATTTCAGGGACGTTCCTCTTTAGGCTCATTTGCCTTGCTGTTTTTCTTCTCCAGCTTGGCCCGTTTGGCGGCTTCCTTTTCCTGTTCCTTTTTCGCCTTGGGGTCCTCCTCGGGTCGCAGAGCTCTTGCCACGGACAAAAGCTGCTCGCAGGCCGTCTTCGCGGCGCAGGAGATGAGCGCCAGCCGCAAAGCCGCCGAGGTGACCTCGGATTCGTCCATGTCGGGGTCAATGCCAAGCTCGGCGGCGCTGAAGGCCTCCTCCGTCTCCCGGAGCATCCGCGCATAGAACGCCTGCTCCCCACCCTCCTGGATCTCGCTGTCAAGCAATAGCTTCATATCCCGGACGGTGAGGACGTTTTTCAGCATACCGATGGCCGTGAGAAAGACCAGATGCTCCTTCTGATAGCGCTTTCCGTTGGCTCTGGGAAGGAGGCCGTCCTTGACATAGTTGTTGATCATGGCGGAGGTAATGGCAGGCGCCTTCCCGCCCACGCTCTGTCTGGACAGATAGGAAACCACCTGATCCATATAGAGGTCGATGTCCGGCAGCCCGTTCCAGTCCTCCGG
>CAJOHR010000119.1:1990-4199 GCA_905234425.1 uncultured Oscillospiraceae bacterium
CTTTTACAGCGCCTCCGCCCGGTCGAGCCAGGCCTTGGCCGAGGCGTCGCTGGGCATTCTCCAGTCCCCTCTTGGGCTCAGGCATACGGAGCCCACCTTCACGCCGTCCGGCAGGCAGCTCCGCTTGAACTGCTGACAGACGAAGCGGCGGTAGAAGTTTTTCAGCCACTTTTTCACGGTTTCCCGGTCAAAATCCTCCCCAAAGGCCCGGCAGGCAAGATGGAAGATCTTCTCCGGCGTGAAGCCGAAGCGGAGAACGTAGTAGAGGAAGAAGTCATGAAGGGCGTAGGGCCCCACGATCTCCTCAGTCTGCTGGGCAATGGTCCCGTCCTCCCCGGGCGGCAGCAGCTCCGGGCTGATGGGCGTGTCGAGAATGTCCCGTAACACCTCCGTTCCGGCGGGGAAGATCGAAAACTCCACCAGGGCGTCGATCATCCAGCGGATCAGGGTCTTGGGAATGGAGGCGTTGACGCCGTACATGCTCATGTGGTCGGCGTTGTAGGTGCACCAGCCCAGGGCCAGCTCGCTGAGGTCGCCGGTTCCCACCACCAGGCCGCCCACCTTGCCCGCATAGTCCATAAGGACCTGGGTGCGCTCCCTGGCCTGGGCGTTCTCAAAGGTCAGGTCGGTGACGGACCTGTCATGGCCGATATCGGAAAAATGAAGCTCCACGGCCTCCCGGATGGGGATGGTCACCGAGGTGATGCCCAAGGCCTCCATGAGCTTCAGGGCGTTGTTGTAGGTCCGGTCCGTGGTGCCGAAGCATGGCATGGTGATTCCGATCACGTCCGTTGCAGCCATGCCCATCTGCCTGGCCGCCTCGGCGGAGACCAGCAGGGCCAGGGTGGAATCGAGACCGCCGGACACGCCGATCACCGGCTTGGCGTTTGTGACGGCGAGCCGCTTTTTCAGGCCCGCCACCTGCATCTGGAAGATATCCATGCAGCGCTGCTGCCGGTCCTGGCGTCCGTCAGGCACAAAGGGCAGCTTTTTCAGGGGATACAGGCTGCCGTCGCTGCCGGGGTCAAAGCTCCGCATTTCCACGTACTGACAGGGCTGGGCGCTGCCATACACCCGTCCGGCGTCGGAAAAGCTGCGGTTCTTCATCCGGTCCGCCCGGAGCTTCCCGATATCGATATCCATGGTGAGGACGTAGTCCGTGTCCAGCAGCTTTTCGTTTTCCGCAAGGATAGAACCGTTTTCCGCGATCATGCTGTGGCCGGAGAACACCAGGTCCTGGGTGGATTCCGTGCTTCCGGCGGAGCAGTAGGCATAGGCGCAGAGGCAACGGGCGCTCTGCTGGGACACGAGAGAACGCCGGTAGGCCCGCTTGGCAATGACCTCGTTGCTGGCCGAGAGATTGAGGATCAGCTCCGCGCCGTTCATGGCCAGGAAGGTGCCGGGCGGCAGAGGCGTCCACAGGTCCTCGCAGAGCTCAACGCCGAAGGTGACCCCGGAAGCGGAAAAAACCTGATCCGCGCCCACGGATATGGGTTCCTCCCGGTCAAAGCCCAGGTCCCTGAGCGTAAAGCCGTAGGGATCAAAGCGGAGCAGATCCTCCGCGCCGGAGAACCAGCGCTTTTCGTAGTATTCGCTGTAGTTGGGCACAAAGGTCTTGGGGACCACGCCCCGGATCTCGCCCATGGAGATCACCACGGCGCAGTTATAGAGGCCTCCACGGATGGAAATGGGCGCGCCGACCACCGCCGTCACGTTCAGTTCTCCGGTGACCTCGGCAATTCTGCTCATGGCCTCAAGGCAATCCTCCAGAAGGGTCTTCTGGAGAAACAGGTCCTGACAGGTGTAGCCGGTCAGGCACAGCTCCGGGAACAAAACGATGCGGCTCCCCTGCCCCGCGGCCTGCCGGAGCTTATCCAGAATGGCGTCGGTGTTGCCGCGCACATCGGCCACGGTCACGTTGGGCACACAGCAGGAAACACGGATATAATCAAACATGGAGTACCCTCCTATCTTTTTTCCCGTCTATCATACTACGCTCCGCCTGTTCCGTCAACGAAAAAGGGCCGCCGGGCGGCGGCCCTTTTCATCAGAAGATTGTGTTCCGGGATCGTGTGGTTTTTGCAGATTGGGGTTTGTCGGGGTCATTGAACATCCCTGTCATTCTGAGGAGCGCAGCGACGAAGAATCTTGCGTCAACCGGGAAGGAAAGATCCTTCGCTGCGCTCAGGATGACGCAACATACCTCTCA
>CAJOHR010000120.1 GCA_905234425.1 uncultured Oscillospiraceae bacterium
TATTGGCTGCCATTTACATATCCCTCCTTACTTCTTCTTATTGGCGATGGTGCGTTTTGGACCCTTGCGGGTGCGGGCGTTGGTCTTGCTGCGCTGGCCCCGCACGGGCAGGCCCTTGCGGTGGCGCTGGCCGCGGTAGCAGCCGATCTCCATCAGGCGCTTGATGTCCAGCGCGGTCTGGCGGCGCAGGTCGCCCTCCACGATAAAGCCGTGGTCGATGCACTCACGCAGCTTGGCCTCCTCGGCCTCGCTCAGATCCTTGACGCGGGTATCGGGGTTGATCCCCGTCTGCTCCAAAATCTTGGTTGCGCTGGTCCTGCCGATGCCGTAGATATAGGTCAGGCCGATTTCGATGCGCTTGTCTCTCGGCAGGTCAACGCCGGCGATTCTTGCCATGTTTCTCAATCAATCCTTTCATTGATTTTATACCTTCACTCACTTCACGGCCGCGGAGCCGCGGCATAAGACAGCTCCGGGCGGTATCGGGACGCGGCTGAATGCCGCCGCTTCCCCCGAAATCAGGAAACCCAAATGTTCCCGATCGTCTCCTCAGCCCTGGCGCTGCTTGTGCTTGGGATTCTCGCAGATCACCATGACCACGCCCTTGCGCTTGATGATCTTGCACTTCTCGCACATGGGCTTGACAGAAGGTCTGACTTTCATGTGTTAAGCCTCCAGTTCTTATTTGCTTCGCCACGTGATTCTTCCGCGGGTCAGGTCGTAGGGCGACATCTGGATTGTCACGCGGTCCCCGGGAAGGATCTTGATATAGTTCATCCGAAGCTTGCCGGATATGTGGGCCAGGATGGTGTGGCCGTTGCCGATGTCCACCTGGAACATGGTGTTGGGCAGGGATTCCACCACCGTGCCCTCCAGTTCGATCATATCATCTTTTGCCAAGGCTGCGTTCCCCTCCTTTACAGGTCGTCCGCCATTGTCAGAATCTCGGCCTCTCCATCTGTGATGAGGATGGAGTTCTCATAGTGGGCGGAGAGTGATCCGTCCGCCGTCACGACGGTCCAGCCGTCCGAGAGGACCTTGACCTCCCAGGTGCCGGCGTTGATCATGGGCTCCACCGCGATGGTCATGCCCTTGATCAGCCGGGGGCTGCCACGTCCGGTCTGCACATAGTTGGGGACCTCGGGCTCCTCGTGCATCACCCGGCCTACGCCGTGGCCCACATAATCCCGGACCACGCCGCAGCCGTTGCTCTCCGCGTAGGCCTGTACGGCGGCGGAGATGTCGGAAACCCGCTTCCCGCTGCGGGCCTGCTTGATGCCCTCGAAGAAGCTCTGCCGGGTCACGGCGATGAGGCGGAGCGCCTCATCGCTGCATTTCCCGCAGGGCACGGTCATCGCGCAGTCCCCCACGAAGCCCTTGTAGGTCGCGCCTACATCGATGCTGACAATATCGCCCTCTTGCAATTTCCGGGAGCCCGGGATGCCGTGGATCACCTGCTCGTTGACGGAAATGCAGACGCTGGCCGGAAATCCGCCGTAGCCCAGGAATGTGGGCTGGGCGCCGGATTTCCTGATATAGTGAAACACCTCTTTGTTGATGGCCTTGGTGGTCACCCCCGGCGCGACCATCTGTCTGGCGACAGAGCGCGCGCCGGCGGCGATGCGCCCGGCCAGGCGCATCAGTTCGATATCCCGGTCTGATTTAACGACGATTGCCATAGATACCAAAATGCTCCGTAGGCAAGTATCTGATATCCTTGATATTCCGCTGACCTTTGAGCAGGGCATTGAGAAAACTGATGAGCAAGTCCTTGTTCATCTCAGTACCAAACAACTTCTTGAAACCGAAGTCGGTATACGGATTAATGTATTTCTCTTTAATATCCAGTGCCATATTTCGTTTATTTTTAATTCCTTCATTATAGCCGTCCCTTACAGGGGGCTCTAAATCTGCTGCAAATGTACGAATAATTATTTAAATACGATGTATTTATGCAAAATAATTAAGAAAATATATCAAAAGTGTACAGCAGAAACCTACTGTGAATCACAAGGACAGGTACTTGACCCAGACCTGGGTCAAAGGTCCTGTTCCCATGATTCAGAGCAAGAAAGGCACTTTTGTTGAGCTTCGAAGGCGGTTTTGTTGAACAAGGGCACGTTATCTTGTTGAACAAAACATGCTTCCTTCTTCAACAAGATAGGCTTCGGGCTTCAACA
>CAJOHR010000121.1 GCA_905234425.1 uncultured Oscillospiraceae bacterium
CCTGCTGCCTGCCCTGACCCGGACGGCGGAGCGGCTGATGTTCCAGTGGACGGACCACCGCCTCCACGTGATCTTCTCCCTGCTGGCGCTCTATGGTCTTGCCCTGATCCTGCTGCTGATCCTGCGCAGAGCCTGGGCGGTGGCGGCAAGTCTTGGCGCCGTCTCTCTGATCTGCGCCGCGGTCAACTACCTGAAAATCCTGCTGAACGGAATGCCCTTTCTGCCTGTGGACGTGGCCATGGCGAAGAACCCGGGAGAAATGCTCTCCTTCGTCTCTGTGCCGCTGCCAAGGCTGTTCTGGATCGGGGCAGTCCTGCTGCTGCTCTGGACGGTGATCCTGGCCCTCTGGGGGCTGAAGCTCCCCGGGAAATGGTTTGCAACCGTTCCTGTGGGCGCAGTCCTCCTGGGGCTGGTCCTGGTCTTCTGCTGGAGCACGGACCGGTCGGAACGGCTGCTTCACCGCTTTGACATGTCCCTGTTTGACAATGCCCTCCAGACCAGCAACTACACCGCCAACGGCTTTATCGGCGGATTCACCGTGAACCTCATGAGCATGCACATCACCACCCCCGAGGGCTACAGCCAGGACGTCCTTCGGTCCATCCTTTCCGGCGCCGAGCCTGCGGCCCAGACGGGAGAGGATTTCGATGTGATCCTGGTCCTGGCGGAGAGCTTTTTCGATCTCCGAAAGCTGCCGGGAACCGCCTTTTCGGAAAATCCCCTGCCCAACTACGACGCCATCCTGGCCGCGGACAACTGCTTCTCCGGCGAAATCGTCACCATCGCCCATGGCGGCGGCACCGTGAACACGGAGTTCCGGATCCTGACCGGTCTGGACCCCGACGGCCTGATCCCCGCCGGAGGCGTGCCCTACAACTACATCTCCGGGGAGGTCCCCGGGTTTGTGTCGAACTACCGGGACGCGGGCTATCGGACCCTGGGGCTCCACCTTTACAACCTGAATTTTTACAACCGGAAGCAGGTCTATCCCCTTCTGGGCTTTGAGGCGTTCCACGGCGTGGACGACGTGGTGGAGGCGGGCATTCCCTTCTCCTTCACCAGAAACTATGTGGCCGACGTCACCACAGAGGCCGCCATCGAGTACTACATGGACCAGGCCGAGGCGGACGGCGTTCCCGTGTTCCTCTTCGCCATCACCATCGAAAACCATCAGCCCTACGGAGAAAACCCCAACAATACCATCACCGTCACAGCGGAGGGCCTGGACGAGCAGTTTCTCCTGCCTCTGACCACCTACGCCCAGGGCGTAAAGGACGCGGACCAAATGCTGGGCGCTCTCCGGGACTACATCGACGCCCGGCAGCGGCCCACCGTTCTGGTCTGGTTTGGGGATCATCTGCCCTCTCTGGGGGACAGCCACCGGCCCTATGTGGAGCTGGGCTACTACGACGGCACCGCCTCCGGAGAATCCCTCCTGACCGCCTTCTCCACCCCCTTCCTGGTCTATTCCAACCGGCCGTTGGAGCAGGGCCTGTTCACCTCCAAGTCGGACAACCGGATCTCGGAGCTCTATCTGATGGAGTGCGTGGCGGCCTCCACCGGCTTTTCCCAGTCCGGATATATGCGTCTGCTCGAGGATCAGATGCAGGTCCTGCCGGTATACAACCGAAACCTGGCCATGGAGGATACGCTCACCCCGGCGCAGCGGGAGATCATCTCCGCCAGACAGCTTCTGACCTACGACCGGATGCTGGGAAAGCGGTACTCCCTGGAGACGCCCTGACTCTCTGGTATATTTGTCCCGCCCTGGTCTATTTGACCCGGACCGTTGCGGCGGGGGCTCCAAATATGATAAACTATCCACAATCAATAAAGGAGGTAATCCCTATGATGCTGAACGTGTTTTTTGCCCCGGACGGTATGCCCATGGGCGGTCCCGGCGGCCCCGGTGGTCCCGGTGGTCCTGGCGGTCCCGGTGGTCCCGGTGGACCCGGAGGACCCGGCGGTCCCGGAGGTCCCGGAGGTCCTCCGCCCATGGGTCCCTCCAAGCCCGGCAATGCCGCGGAGCTGGAGGACTGGGCCTCTGTGAAGAATCCGGACGCAGTGGCCCTCTGCTACGACCTGGAGCTCTTTGATCCCGCGGAAAAGGACGGGAAGTTTTTCGCTGAG
>CAJOHR010000122.1 GCA_905234425.1 uncultured Oscillospiraceae bacterium
GCCCGCTCCGGCCGGAGCGGGCTTCTTTTCACGTGATTAAGAGAAGTATTACAGCTCCACCAGCTCGTAGTCCCGGCTGCCGAAGCCCAGGTCGGCGGCGGCCTCGATGGTGTGGACGCCGTGGCGGGACTCCACCCGCTCGATGAAGTGGGCCTGACCGGGATCGTCCGTGGCCGCGTAGATCAGGTCGATGCAGGCCTGGTCGATGGCCACCGGGTCCAGGGATGCAAGAATGCCGATGTCCTTCATGCAGGGATCCTCGGCCACCGTGCAGCAGTCGCAGTCCACGGACAGGTTTTTCATCACGTTCACAAACGCGATTTTCCCCTGAAAGTGCTCCACTACGGTGGAGGCGGCGTCGGCCATGGCCTCGCAGAACTGATCCTGCGCCGCGTGGACCTCCCAGGCCTTGATGTTGTCCGCGGAGGCGCCGCCGGAGTGGATCAGGGCCTTGCCCGCGGCGGAGGCGCAGCCGATGGAGAGCTGCTTGAGCGCGCCGCCGTAGCCGCCCATGGGATGGCCCTTGAAGTGGGCCAGGACCAGCATGGAGTCATAGTTCAGAATGTTTTTTCCCACGTGGTTTTCCTTCAAAACCTTGCCGTTCTGGACGGGCCAGATCACGTCGGGACCCTCCGCGTCCATGAGATCCACGGTGAATTCCTTGCTCCAGCCGTGGAGCTCAATGAGCTTCCAGTGGGATTCCGTGTGGTCCCGGACGCCGCCGAAGGCGTCGCCATAGGCTGTGTTGCACTCCACCACGGTGCCGTTCACCGCCCGGATCATGGGCTTCCAGAAGCCGGGACGCAGGAAGTTCTGGTTGCCCTTTTCACCGGAGTGGAGCTTCACGGCCACCTTGCCGGGGAGCTCCACCCCCAGAGCGCGGTACATCTCCAGCACCTTCTCCGGGCGGATGTCTCTGGAAAACAGGACCTTGGATTTCATATCATCACCTCTGTATCTTGATAGCTCGATCATAACATAAATCGGCGCTTTCCGCAAGAGATAGAAATCAGGACGGGGAACGGGGGATATTTCCTTGACATTCTCCCGATTTCCCGGTATTATAATGAAAGAAACATGCGGGCGTCCTGCGTCTGCTAGAATAGGAAAGGAATGATTCCAATGGCCAAGTCTAAAGTCACCACCGTCGAAGAAGCCATTGCAAAGTACTGCCATGACGGCATGAGCGTACTGCTCCCCGGCTTCGTCAACGTTGGCGTGTCCGAAGTCCTCATTGAGGGCCTGATCGCCGCGGGTATCAAGGACATCAGCGTCATCTCCAACAACACCTCCGTGCCCCATCGCGGCATCGGCAAGCTGGTTGACGCGGGCGTCATCAAGGCGATTACCTGCTCTCACATCGGCAACAACGCCGTCACCGTCCAGAAGGTGGTTGACGGCGAGATCAACCTGACCTTCGTGCCCCAGGGCTCCCTGTGCGAGAAGGTCCGTGCCGGCGGCGCCGGCATCGGCGGCGTTCTGACGCCCACCGGCCTGTACACCCCCATGATGGACGGCAAGCAGGTTGTGGAATGGGACGAAGAGGCCGGCAAGTTCGTGTTCCTGGAGGGCGAGATCGTTCCCGACGCCTCCAAGAAGCGCTTCATCCTGGAGCTGCCGCTCCATGCGGACGTCTGCTTTGTCCATGCCTGGAAGGCCGACAAGATGGGCAATGTTGTCTATCGCCGTACCTCCCGCAACTTCAACGAGGCCTTTGCCACCGCCGGTGACCATGTCATCGTCGAGGCGGAGGAGATCGTGGAGATCGGAGAACTCGATCCGGATCAGATCATGACTCCCGGATTCGTGGTTGACGCTGTTGTGCAGGGCCGTGCCCTGACCGAGGCTTAATAGGAGGTGCGCTGAAATGACCAGAGAAGAAGCTATGCAGCTCAAACCGTACCGCCCGTCTGTTCCAGGACGGCGACGTTGTGAACCTGGGCATCGGCATGCCCACCAAGTGCCTGGACTACCTGCCTGACGGCGTGGACGTCTGGGTGGATTCCGAGAACGGTGTTGTGGGTCTCACCGGCGCTCCCGCTGAGGGCGAGTGGACCGATCCCAACGTGGTGGACGCCGGCGGCAAGGTCAGCAAGCTCCGCACCGGCGGCGCCTGCTTTGATTCCTTCCGTTCCTTCGGCTTTATCCGCGGCGGTCACATCGACTGCACCGTTCTTGGCGCCTACGAGGTGGACGCCGAGGGCAACCTGGCCAACTGGATGATCCCCGGCAAGACTGCCGCGGGCATGGGCGGCGCCATGGATCTGGTGACCGGCTCCAAGATCACTGTGGTCATGACCACCCAGACCGACAAGGCCGGCAACCCCAAGATCGTGCAGAAGACTGAAATGCCTCTCACCGGCTATCACTGCATCGACTATATCGTGACCGAGATGGGCTGCTTCGCGGTTACCCCCGAGGGACTCAAGCTCTGGGAGGTTGCGCCCGGCGTGACCCCCGAGGAGGTCCAGGCCAAGACCGGCGCCAAGCTCATCATCCCCGAGAACGTGGGAAGCATGGTCAAGGACTATTGATTCACATCTAAACATGGAAAAATGCGGAGACTGCGGTCTCCGCATTTTTTTCAGGATTGTAACTGTTCAGTCGCTTGTGTCATCCTGAGCGTAAGCGAAGGATCTTTTACCTGAAATCGTGAATAACGCCAAGATTCTTCGTCACTTTGTTCCTCAGGATTATGAAGTGCAATTCACAAAAAGGGCACCGGAGACGCCTCCGATGCCCTTCTGTTCAGGATTCCGTTGATTCTAACTACTCACTGATTTCATGCGGGGCAGCGGCCAATGGCCGCTGGATTAAACCACTTCATGTTTTAAGCGGTGAACAGTATCAGTTCTTCACCATGGCGGCAACCTCGGCTGCCAGATCGGAGACCACCTTTTCGATGCCCTCGCCGGTGGCGAATCGAGTGAACTTCGTGACCTTGACGGTGCCGCCCAGCTCCTTGGCGGTGCGGCTGACATACTGCTCCACGGAGACGCCCTTCTCCTTGACAAACTCCATCTGGAGCAGGCAGTTCTCCTCGTAGAACTTGCCCATCTTGCCCAGGACGATCTTCTCCTTGACCTGCTGGGGCTTCCCGGCCATCTTGGGATCGTTGTCCATCTGGGCCAGCTGGATTTCCTTCTCCTTGTCCAGGACCTCCTGGGTCACGTCGGACTTATCCCGATAGGTGGGGTTCATGGCGCAGATCTGCATGGCCACGTCCTTGCCCAGCTCGGTGACGGCGGCGGGCTCAATGCCCTCCACTTCCATGTTCACCAGCACGCCCACCTTGCCGCCGGCGTGGATATAACCCACGTTGACGCCGGTGTCATAGCGGACGAAGCGGCGGATCTGGATGTTCTCGCCGATGGAGAGAACCTTGTCGTTGGTCACATCGGTGACGGTCCGGTCGGTGCCGGGATAGGTGCAGGCCTTCAGGGCCTCCACGTCGGCGGGGTTCTCCTTGGCGATGACAGCGGCCACGTCGTTGACGAAGCCTTGGAAAATGTCGTTCTTGGCCACGAAGTCGGTCTGGGAGTTGACCTCCACCAGCACGCCCACGCCGTCGTCGCCGACCACGGCGAAGGAAACGCCCTCGGCGGCGACCTTGCCGGCCTTCTTCTGGGCGGCGGCCATGCCCTTTTCACGGAGCCATTCGATGGCCTTGTCAAAATCTCCGTCGGCCTCGCTGAGGGCCTTCTTGCAATCCATCATGCCCACGCCGGTCATCTCGCGGAGCTTCTTTACATCTGCTGCGGAAAATGCCATTTTGTCTTCCTCCTATTACTCAGCGGTGTTCTCGGTCTCGGCCTCGGCAGGGGCCTCAGCCTCGGCGGCGTCCTCGCCCTGACGGCCCTCCTGAACGGCGTTGGCCATGGCGGAGGAGATCAGACGGATGGCGCGGATGGCGTCATCGTTGCCGGGGATCACATAGTCGATCTCATCGGGATCGCAGTTGGTGTCCACGATGGCCACGATGGGAATGTGCAGCTTCCGGGCCTCGGCGATGGCGTTGCGCTCCTTCCGGGGGTCCACGATGAACAGGGCGCCGGGGAGACGCTTCATGTCCTTGACGCCGCCCAGATACTTCTCGAGCTTCTCGATCTCCAGGCTGAGCTTGGCGACCTCCTTCTTGGGGAGCATGGCAAAGGTGCCGTCCTCCTTCATCTTGTTGAGCTGGTTCAGACGGTCCACCCGGGAACGCATGGTCTTGAAGTTGGTGAGCATGCCGCCCAGCCACCGGGAGTTGACGAAATACATGCCGACCCGCTCGGACTCCTCGCGGATGGCGTCCTGGGCCTGCTTCTTGGTGCCCACGAAGAGCACGGTCTCGCCGCTGGCGGCCAGGTCCCGGACGAAGTTGTAAGCCTCCTCCAGCTTTTTCACGGTCTTCTGGAGATCAATGATATAGATCCCGTTCCGCTCGGTGTAGATGTAGGGGGCCATCTTGGGGTTCCAGCGACGGGTCTGATGCCCGAAGTGGACGCCGGCCTCCAACAGCACAGCTGCTTCATAGATACGACTGCCATTTGTTAGTTTCCTCCTTTAAGTTTTTACCTCCACCCCACTCATCTCCCCGGCAAACCGTCAAGGCACCTACCGGAGATCCCTGGGTGTGTGTGGTCCTCTGCTTGATTTTTGCAGAGCCTTATGATTATATCGTATTCCTGCCCGGAATGCAAGAGAAATATCCCTGTTTTTTCGTATTTTTCCCGAGAATATGGGCGGGGCAGCGCGGTATTGCCGGAAAAGGGGGAAAACCCCGGTCGCTGGGTCTGATTATACGCTTTTTTTATCTGGAAGCAAAAAAAGTGTTGCAATACCAAGATATTCTGATATAATCTCCAAGAGACAACCGAAATGAAAGGAATGATTTATCATGACGAAGAAAGAACTGGCCAAGAAGATCGCTGAGGAGCAGGTGCTCACCCAGAAGCAGGCCACTGCCATTGTGGACAGCGTTTTTGATTCCATCGTCGCTGCTGTCGCCGCCGGCGAGAAGGTCAGCGTTCCCGGCTTCGGCACCTTCGAGAGCAAGACCCGCGCTGCCCGTACCGGCCGGAATCCCCGGACCAAGGAGGCTGTCGAGATCCCCGCTACCACCGTGCCCAGCTTCAAGGCCGGCAAGGCGTTCAAGGAAGCGGTCAACGGCTGATTTTCTGCTGCATTACCAGGAGAGGCGTCTCAATGGAGGCGCCTCTCGTTTTTTTGTGGGGATACGCTGTTTTTGAAATTGGGAGTTGTCAAATTCAAATCTGTAGGGGCGATCGCCCCTACATGGCGTTGGCGGTTATCCAGCCAAATCCCAATCCGTCATTGGCGTCATGGGGTTCAAAAACGGCGCGCGATGTTTGGCGCAAAACGATAAAACGGTTGTGACAAAGGGGAAAATGTGATAAAATCGTTGTATCCCGTGCGAAAGGGGGAGGAACCTTGCTGAACGAGACGTCCATCCGCTGCTTCCTGTCCGTGGCGGAGACCTTGAGCTTCACCGAGGCGGCCAAGCTCCAGTATATGACCCAGCAGTCCGTGAGCAAGTATATCGCGAAAATGGAGGAGGACCTGGGCTTCCAGCTCTTTCTTCGGACCCATCACTATGTCATGCTCACCCGGGCCGGGGAGAACTTCTATCAGTTTTTCAGCGAGATGCACCGGCAGTACGGCCAGGTGATGGAGGAGACCAAGCGGTATTACAGCAATATGTATAACTCCCTGCGGGTGGGGTATCTGGAGTGGCTGGAGATCTCCGGCAGCATCTCCCAGGCCCTTAGAAAGGTCCAGCAGGGGAATCCCGGCCTTCGGTTTGTGGGAGAAAAGCATCCGCAATATGAGCTCAACGAGCTGTTCATGGACCGGAAGCTGGACCTGATCATCACCTACCAGGAGTTCGCCCCCAAGGGCACGGGCCTCCGGCGGCTGAAGATCCTGGAGACGCCCCTGGTGCTGCTGGTGTCCCCGGACCACCCCAAGGCCACGGACGACGCCACGGTGGACGATTTCCGGCACGAGCCCTTTATCAAGGCGGCCTCCAGCCGGGAGAGCCTGTCGGAGAGCAAGGTTCGGGCCAGACGCCAGTGCAGGGCCCTGGGCTTCAAGCCCTCGGAATTGATCATCTCCCCCAATCTGGAGTCGGCCTACATGGCCACGGAGTTCGGCCAGGGGGTCCTGGTGTCCACCATGCTCTCCCGTATGAGCCTCCATTCGGAGCTTCGGTGCTACGAGATCGGCGTCAACGAGGAGCTGCTCTGCTACTGGCACGAGGACCAGGAGAATCCGGCGGTGGCGGCCTTCGCCTCCGTGCTGGAGAAGGTACACCAGTAGAGAGCGGGCTGCGGGCGAGCATTGCGTTTTTTGCAAATTGGGATTTGTCGGGGTATGTTGCGTCACCTGAGAGGTATGTTGCGTCATCCTGAGCGCAGCGAAGGATCTTTCCTTCCCGGTTGACGCAAGATTCTTCGT
>CAJOHR010000123.1 GCA_905234425.1 uncultured Oscillospiraceae bacterium
GGCGAGGACACCAACATCCTGGCCTTTGAGGACGCCGGTTCCTGGAGCGATTGGTCCGTCTCCGCCCTCCAGTGGGCCGTGGGCAGCGGCATTATGAACGGCAAGGACGACAAGCTCGTTCCCCAGGGCGACGCCTCCCGCGCCGAGGCCGCAACCATGATCATGCGTTACTGCACGAAGGTCGCGGAAGCATAAACCATTCGTATCTGTTCAGTCGCTCGTGTCATCCTGAGCGAAAGCGAAGGATCTTTTCCTTAAAATCAGGAAAAACGCCAAGATTCTTCGTCACGTTGTTCCTCAGAATGACAGCGACTGAACAGTGACAACCATTCTAAAAACGGCGTGGGCAGGTCCCACGCCGCTTTTCCTTGCCATGCCCTTGACTATTGGTTCGCGGCAAACTACTATATTACGGGGAATGCAAAAGCGGGGGAGGAATGCAGGCATGATCCGCGTTGCAATTGTGGAGGATGACCCGGTTTACCAGCGGCAGCTTCGGCAGTACCTGGAGCGGTATGAAGCCGAACGGGGACAGGCCTTTGAGATATTGACCTTTGGAAGCGGCCAGGAGATCGCCTATCACTATGACGCCAGCTTTGACATCATTTTGATGGACATTGAGATGGGCGCCGTCAGCGGCATGGAGGCCGCGGAGATCATCCGGACCATGGACCAGGACGTGGTGATCATGTTTATTACCAACTCGCCCCAGTATGCCATCCGGGGCTATGCCGTGGAAGCCCTGGACTATGTGCTCAAGCCCATTGCCTACTTTGCCTTTGCCGAGCGGCTGAGCCGTGCCATCGAGCGGATGGGAAAGCGGCAGAAGCCTGCTCCGATTCATGGAGATCGCAGACCTGAGCGCCCTGTTCGGAAACGCCCTGGACAACGCTATCGAGGCGGTCTGCCGGATCCCGGAGCCGGAGCAGCGGATGATCGATCTGTCCGTCAGCCGGCACAAGGGCTTTGTGCGGATTCGGGTGGTCAACCGGTATGCCGGGACCGTGCGGCTCCGAAACGGACTGCCGGTCACCACCAAGGAGGACACCCGAAATCATGGCTACGGCGTCAAAAGCATTGCGGCCACCGCGGAAAAGTACGGCGGATCGGTCACAGTGGAGGCGAAGGACGGTCGGTTTGAGCTCCGGGTCCTGATCCCCATGCAGGAAAAACAGTAAAACCTCTATTTCACCGTCCACGGCTTCGGCTGCGGACGGTGATTTTGCATAATCTGTTTGTGCAATCTGTACAATCTCCAAAACCGATTATGAAGAAAAACAGACGGATGGCGCAAGAATTCTTGTGTTTTTCCCTGGGGCCGTTACAATGAAATCAAGTAAAATGGGAAAAGCGTGAAAAAGGAGGAGGATACTATGCTGAAGATCACGCGGTTCATGATGGAGAACCGGCGTGGGGGATGCGTGACAGACGCGGCCTACCCCAGATTTTCCTTTGCGCTGGAGAGCGACCGGGAAAATGTGACCCTGAAGCAGGCGGTTCTGGAAGTGGGCGATTGGAGGTGTACTACGGACCGCCAGCTGGGCATCCGGTATGAGGGCCCGGCCCTGCGCCCCTTTACCATGATTTCCTATAACCACTATGCCTCCGGCGCGGTGGGAGATTTCCTCTACCGGAGAGTGGCGGGCATCGAGCCCATAGATCCCGGCTACAAGACCTTCCGGGTGCAGCCGGTTTTGGGCGGCGATCTGACGGCCGCAAAAGCCAAAGTGGTGACGCCCTACGGTCCCGCCGCCAGCGAATGGTCGCTGAAGTCCGGCCAGCTGGAGCTCCATGTGGAGGTCCCCGTAAACACCCGCTGCCAGGTTGTTCTGCCGGACGGCAGGACCGAGACGGTCGGCAGCGGAAGTTATACATTCAGAGGAAAAGCGTAAAGGAGCTTCCTGTATATCGCCCTGATCATCATCACCTTCATCGGCGTGCTGATCGAGTACTTCTTCACCCGGGAGCGCATTACGGAAGAATCCATGGGCACCGAGGAGACCGAGACCAAGGCCGCCC
>CAJOHR010000124.1 GCA_905234425.1 uncultured Oscillospiraceae bacterium
GACGAACTTCACAGATAATCCTTTGGAGAAAATGATGCGTCAGCCGCCCAGGGCCAAGCCGGATTTCCCGGTAAAGATCGCTCCCGAAGGACACCATTGTTACGGCTGTGTTCAGTACGGACAGGGCTGTGTGGCCCCGTGTTATCGTGACCTGCTTAATTACATGGAAAAGGAGGACGAATCCCATGCCCCTTAAATTGGTGATCGCGGAAAAGCCCTCCGTGGCCCAAAGCATTGCCGCTGTATTGGGTGCGAGACAAAGAAATCCTGGCTATCTCTCCGGCAGCGGCTATATCGTTTCCTGGTGCTTCGGCCATCTGGCGGAGCTGTCCGACGCTTCTGCCTATAACGCCGACTACGCCAAGTGGAACATGACGGATCTGCCCATTATCCCGCAAAACTTCCGATTCACCATCGCCCCGGATAAGCGGGAACAATTCGACGTTCTGCAGGAGATGATGCGCTCTGAGGACACCACGGAGGTCATCAATGCCTGCGACGCCGGACGGGAGGGCGAGCTGATCTTCCGCACGGCCTACTGTCTGGCCGGATGTACCAAGCCCATCAAGCGGCTGTGGATCTCCAGCATGGAAGATGCTGCGATCCGCGAGGGCTTCCAAAATCTGCGCCCCGGTACGGACTATGACGGCCTGCACCAATCGGCCTTGTGCCGTGTGCGGGCGGACTGGCTGGTGGGGATCAATGCCACCCGGTATTTCTCTCTGCTCTATGGCAGGACGCTGAACATCGGACGGGTCATGTCTCCGACGTTGGCCCTGCTGGTCCAGCGGGAGGCCGAGATCGCCGCCTTTGTGCCAGAGCCTTTTTACACGGTCCAGCTTGATTGCGGCTTCACCGCCGCGACAGATCGAATGAAGGACAGAAAAGAGGCCGACGCTGTGGTGATCGCCTGTGAAAACAAGGCCACCGTTCAGACGGTGGACCGCAAAGAGAAATCCGAAAAGCCCCCGGCGCTCTACGATCTGACCACCCTCCAGCGGGATGCCAACCGCACCCTGGGCTTTACCGCCCAGCAGACGCTGGACTATCTGCAAGCCCTCTATGAAAAGAAGCTCTGCACCTACCCCCGGACGGACAGCCGGTATCTCACCGACGATATGGTGTCTAGTGTTCCGGCCTATGTTGCCGCCGCTGCCGCCGTTCTCAACACGGATGCGCCAACGGCCATCTATGCCGCCCAGGTCTGCAACAGCAAAAAGGTCAGCGACCACCACGCCGTCATTCCCACCGTCAGCGCCGGGAGCGCCGATCTGGACGCCCTGCCCCTGGGGGAACGGGAGATTTTGAAGCTGACGGCGCGGGGCCTGCTCCGGGCTGTGTCCGAGGCCCACCGTTACGCCGAAACCACCGTGACCCTGGACTGCGGTGGTCAGAACTTCACCGCCAAGGGCAAGACCGTCCTGATCCCCGGCTGGAAAGACTTTGAGCCGGAACAGCAGGAAAAGGAGAACACGTTGCCGGAGCTGACCGAGGGCCAGACGGTCCCCGTCACCACGGCCACGGTCAAGGAGGGCCACACCACGCCGCCCAAGCATTACACAGAGGATACGATTCTCAGCAGTATGGAAACGGCGGGGGCGAAAGATATGCCTGAGGACGCAGAGCGCAAGGGCATCGGCACCCCGGCCACCCGCGCCGCCATACTGGAAAAGCTGGTGTCCTCCGGCTTCGTAGAGCGCCGGAAGTCCAAGAAGATCACCAACCTGATCCCGTCTCCTATTGGAACGGCGCTCATCACCGTGCTGCCGGAAGCTCTACAATCACCGCTTCTGACCGCAGAATGGGAACACCAGCTGAAGGAGATCGAGCGCGGGGAGCTGTCCCCGGAGGACTTCATGGATGGCATCACCGCCATGCTCCGGGAGCTGATCCAGACCTACAAGGCTGTCCCTGGCGCGGAGGCACTGTTTCCTCCTGACCGGGAGATTATCGGGAAATGCCCCCGCTGCGGAAAAAACGTGGTGGAATCCGTCAAGGGATACTTC
>CAJOHR010000125.1 GCA_905234425.1 uncultured Oscillospiraceae bacterium
GGCAAGGGCAATGAGGCGCTCCCGATCGGGGCCTTTGAGCCGGATCACCGACATGGGCCATTTGACGATGCCGGTCTCCACATCCTCATATCCAGGTATCGTGAACGGCGTCTCCACCTGAGCCCTTGCCATGGCGAACTCAAAGTTTCCGCCCTGGTAGTGGTCGTGGCTCAGAACGCTGCCGCCCACGATGGGCAGGTCCGCGTTGGAGCCAATGAAGTAGTGGGGAAAGACGGTCACAAAATCCAAGAGGTTCCCAAAGGCCGTCTCGTCGATGTGCATGGGGATGTGGGCCTTGTTCAGCACGATGCAGTGCTCGTTATAGTAGACATAGGGGCTGTATTGAAGAAAGAAGTCCGTGCCGTTCAGCTTGATCGGAATAATCCGATGGTTCTGCCTGGCGGGATGATTCAGATGCCCGGCGTAGCCCTCGTTCTCCGCGCAGAGCAGACACTTGGGATAGCCGGTGGCCTTGGCCTTTCCCGCAGCGGCAATGGCTTTCGGATCCTTCTCAGGCTTGGAAAGATTGATGGTGATATCCAACGTGCCGTATTCCGTCTCGGCCTTCCACTGTACGTCCTTTGCGATCCGGTCCCGGCGGATGTAGTTGGTGTCCCCGGACAGCTGATAATACCAGTCTGTCGCCTCCTTGGGAGACGTTTCATATTTCTCCAGGAATAGAGAGATGATATCCGAAGGCTTGGGGATCAAAAGCCCCATGAGTTCCGTGTCCAGCAGGTCGTAGTAGGTGGCGGAATTGCCCTCGATAACGCCATGCTCATAAGCATAGTCGCAGAGGTGACCTAGAATCTCCTGCATGGGCGGCCTCTACCGGGACGAGCCCTTCAAATCCGTCCATGTGGAGAGCGGAGAGGATCCGGTTTGCCGCCCAGATCCGGTCGTCTTCTGTCAGCCAGCCTTTTTTTACAGCGTATTCGATCAGCTGAGAGATATACAGTTCCATGTTCTCCTCCTTATTCGATCAGGGTACAGCAGCCCACGGGGCGGATGTAGGTCACCCGGCAGGCCCCTTCGCCCAGGCAGTGGTCCATTCCCGCTTTGAAATCCTCCACCATATCCAGAGGTACAAAGGCCTGAATGGTCCCGGCGAAGCCGCCGCCGTGGACCCTCCTTGCCCCACGATTGTGGAGATAATACCCCGCCATGGCCAGGGCAAGCGCCACGGGCTGATCCCTGGGGTCCCGGTAAGTGGCCACGTTCTGGAGGTACATATAGGAGGAATGGCCCGAGGAGCTGACCAGCCGGAGAAAGCGGTCAAAGTCGCCCCGTTCCAGCGCCTCCACCTGATCCTCCACCCGGCGGCAGTCGGTGAAATAGTGGATGGCCCGCATGACGGCCCGGTCTCCAAGGCTTTTCCGGAGGTCCGGAACCGACTGATAGAAAGCCTCCTCGTCCACCTCGCACAGGACTTCCTTGCCGAAATATCCGGCCACCTGGCCCATCTCCTCCGGTATGGCGGCATAGTCGCCGGTCAGGCCGGCATGGTCCGCTCCGGTGTCGATGATGCACAGGGCGTAACCTGCATCTGCAAAATCCACGTTCACCGCTCGATACTCCGGCTGCTCCCGATTTCGGAAGTCGATGGAGACGATGCCGCCCAGGGCGCAGCCCATCTGGTCGAGAAGGCCGGAGGGCTTGCCGAAGAACACATTCTCCGCATACTGACCGACTCTCGCAATCGCCGCAGGATGGAGCTTGTTTCCGCAGAACAGCCCACTCACGGTCTGTCCCAGCAGCACCTCAAAGCAAGCTGAAGAGCTCAGCCCCGAACCGCCGGGCACATCGGAGATCACATAGGCGTCAAAGCCGCCCACGGGGAACCCCAGCTCCGAGATTCCCGCAGCGACACCACGGATGATGGCCTTGGTGGTGTTCTCCTCGGAAGGAACAGGCGTCAGTTCCTCGGTATTGACGGAGATCATTCCATAGCCCTCCGAGAAAATGTGGATTTCCTCCGTTCCATTTGGGGCAGCACAGGCCAGGGCGTCCAGGTCTACGGAGCCGGTCAGCACCTTGCCCCGCTGATGATCTGTGTGATTGCCGCCCAGTTCCGTTCTGCCCGGTGCGGAAAAAACCTGGGCGGAATCCGTTTCCGCTTTTCCGAACACCTTCTGATACCCTTCCGTCAGGCGAAGGATCCGCTGGCGGTAGGTCGCAAGTGCCTCCGCCGGACGGCTGTACAGCCGGGAAAGCGTTCTATCATACGCTCCCGCGAGGACTGCCTGACGGATTTCTGCAATGGAACGCATGGTATCAACTCCTGTATCCATTCGGGTTTTTGCTTTGCCAGCGCCACACGTCATCGCACATCTCCTGGATGCCCTTCTCCGCTTTCCATCCCAGCTCCTTCTCCGCAAAGGACGGGTCTGCCCAGAAGGCGGGCAGGTCTCCTGCCCGGCGGTCTGTAAACTCATAGGGCAGGTTTTTCCCGCAGGATTTGGAGAAGGCCTTCACCATCTCCAATACAGACGTGCCCTTGCCGGTGCCCAGGTTGCAGATGAACACGCCGCAGTTTTCCTTGATCTTTTGGAGCGCCGCCACATGGCCCTTGGCCAGGTCCACCACGTGGATGTAATCCCGGAGACAGGTTCCATCGGGCGTATCGTAGTCGTTTCCGAAGATGTGGACCATGTCCAGCTTGCCAACGGCCACCCGGGCCACATAGGGCATCAGGTTGTTGGGGATGCCGGTGGGGTCCTCGCCG
>CAJOHR010000126.1 GCA_905234425.1 uncultured Oscillospiraceae bacterium
GGCCCGTAGTAGTAGCTGGCCGTGGCCCCGCCGTCGATCAGGAAGGTGGAGCCGGTGATAAAGGCCCCGGCGGGTCCCATGATCAACTCCGCCACATTGGCCACTTCGTCGGCAGTTCCCGGACGGCCCGCCGGGCATTTGGCGAACATGTTTTTGTAGAAATCGCCGCGGGGTCCGTTGAACTCGTCGATTGCCAAGGGGGTCACGATGATGCCCGGAGCAATAGCATTGAGCCGCGCGCCTTGCTTGCCCCACTTGACGCACTCCGCCATGACCCGCTTCTCGTTGCAGCGCTTGGCCATCTGGTAGGCGTGGAGGGTGTCCCGGATATTCTCCGGCTGGAGCATTTCCAGGGAGAGTAACTCTTCCGTGGGAGTGGTGGCAAGAAGCTCGTCCTGCTCCGGGGTCAGGGCGGGCATCCGGTGGCCGGACTGAGAGGAAATGGTGACGCCCACGCCGCCGGGGGCGATGACCTTTCCCACTTCTTCCAGAAGTACGGCGGTGCCGTAGAGGTCCACCTTCAAAATCACCTCAATGGGAGCCTGGGAGGGGGAGACCCCCGCTGCATTCACCAGCATGGTGATGTCGCCAAAGCTCCGGGCCACCGAAATCAAGTGCAGAATGGATTCCCGGCTGGAAAGGTCCATCTCCACCGGCTCCACGTCAAAGCCCGCATCGTTCATGATCTTTGCGATGGTATTTGCATTCTCGATGGATTTGTCACCGATGACGATCTTCTTGCCGAAACCTACCCGCCGGGCGATGGCCATGCCGATCTGGCCCGCGCCGGTGAGGATCAATACGTCTTTTTTCATGAATCATTCCTCCTCGTTTCAAACTGCTTTGCAGCGTTGTTCACACAGGTCAGGGCGTTGAGGCTCCGGGGATAGCCGATATAGGGCAGGCACTGGGAAATCACGTCGATCAGGAACTGCTTGTCGTTTCCAATCCCCATGTTGGCCGCAGCGTGGGCGGTGAGCTGTGGCTCGCAGCCGCCTTGGGCGGCGATATAGCAGAAGGTGATCATCTCCCGCTGCTTGTAGTCCAGGCCCGTCCGGGTGTAATAGTCCCCGAAGCAGTTGCCCGCCAGCCAGTAGTTGATGTGGCGGCTCTCCTCCGGACCAGACTTCCAGAAGTCTTTCATGCCCTCACCGAAAATGTCCACCTGAGCCCGGGTCCCCGCCTCCCGGCGGTTCTCGGTGGTGGTTGTGGACTGACCCTTCAGCGGCAGGGCAATTCCCTGTGATTCAAAGACCTCATTGGTGGCCTTCAAAAACGGGAATACCCGCCCGATTCCTAAGTAAGCCACCGCCTGGTAGACGATCTCCTTGATCTCTACCGGGCTGACGCCAAAGTTCAGCGCCGCCGGGACCATGCATTTGAATTCGTCCACGCCCTGGCAGCCCAGAAGCGTGGCCAGGATCGCCATGAAGCGGGTTTTATCGTCCAAGGAGCCATGATGGATCACCTCGTCAAAGGCGAAGTTATCAAACCGCTCGATAAACTCCGGGTCCGTCCGAAGGAAATCGGACACATAGCCGGGAAACATTTTTTCGTGATAGTCTTTTGCAAACTGCGAAATGCTCATACATTGCCCTCCTCATGCATTCTAATCTCAGTATAATATAAAAACAGCGGGTAAATCAATTCGATTTCCCGCTGTTTTTCATAAGCAATACTTATTCATTCAAGCTGGGGAAGTGCCTGGCGTGGAAATATACCGCATTAGCAGCTCCGCAAAAGTCTCCACAAACTCGTTTCCCCGCTCTTTCCGCCAGAAGGCGCAGTACCGGCGCTTCAGGGCTGCGCCGTGCCGCAGTACGGGGATCCGCCGGATACCGACAGGCGGCAGCGTTCCCACGTCCTCTATGGGCAAAAAACCCTGCCCGCTAACCACCATGAGCCGTGCGGCTTCCATGCTCTCCGCAAACAGGAACTCCCCGGGAAAGCCCAGTATGTTCCGGTAGTACCGCTGTTCGACCTCCCGCTGCTCCTCACCAGACAGAAGGATGCAGGGCAGGACATGCAGGTCCTCGATCTCCACCTGGTGAAGCTCCGACAGATAGTGACGGCTGGAAATCTCAATCAGCACGGGCGCTGTGGCCAGCTCCACGTTTACGTATTCATCGGAGAAGGCTCGCCGCTGATCGTTGAGGGCAATATCCAGTTCCCGGTTCAACAGACCGTAATACAGCTCCTCATGGGTGCCGCTTTGAAGGGAAATCCGGACATCCGGGTAGATCTCCGAGAACTCCGCCACCGCCCGCCCCAGTGCCTGTCCGTTAAAGGTGCTCAGGTAACCGGCCCGCAAATGATTGTCCTTGCCCTTGCCGATGCGGACGGTCTCCCGGACGATGGCGTCAGCCTCTCCCACCATGGCCTTGCAGCGGCGGTAGAAGTATTCCCCGGCGGGGGTGAGTGAAAACTTCCGCTTTTCCCGAAGCATCAGTTGGACGCCCAAATCCTCCTCCAGGGCCTTGATCTGCTGGGAAATGGCGGATTGGGAGATAAACAGCCGTTCCGCCGCCTCGGTGAAGCTGTTTGCGTCCACCACGGTCACAAAGTAGAAGCATGGGATCCCTTCCTTTTCAGAGAATTTACCCATAGTTTACTGCCAGAAGCGGCACTGTCAAGAAATACATAAGCAACTCTTATTAAAATGAGAAGAAATCCGAATTGTTTCACAGGACCTGAGTTGATATAATGAATGCAAAATGACGGAGGTGCGCCATTCCACGCACATAAGGAGGAACCGAATGATGGATCTGATGAACGAAAAGAAGCTGGGCTTTGGCTGTATGCGCCTGCCGGTGCTGGACCCGCAGGACCAGACGTCCTTTGACTTTGAGACCATCGAAAAGCTGTTCGACCGGTTTCTGGAGCTGGGCTTCACCTACTTTGACTCAGCCTACACCTATCACGGCTACCACTGCGAGGAGGCGGTACGCAAAGCATTGGTGGAGCGGCATCCCAGGGACAGCTTTCAGCTTGCCACCAAGCTGCCCCTGCGGGACTTCAAGGACGCTGAGGACATGGAGAAGATCTTCCGGGAGCAGCTCCGGAACTGCGGCGTAGACTATTTCGACTTCTATCTGCTCCACAACATGGGCCACAATGCCTACGCCAAGTGCCAGCAGTACGGCGCCTTTGACTTTGTAAAGCGGATGCAGACGGAGGGAAAAATTAAAGTGGTTGGCATGTCCTTCCACGACACCCCGGAGCTGCTGGACGAGATTCTGACCAAATACGGTGACCGGCTGGACTTTGTACAGCTTCAGATCAACTACATCGACTGGGAGCAACCCAACGTCCAGTCCCGGAAATGTCTGGAGATGGCCCGGAAGCACGGAAAGCCCGTCACCGTCATGGAGCCCTGCAAGGGCGGCACGCTGGTGAGTGTTCCGGCGGAGGCCGAGCGGCGGATGAAGGACTTCGCCCCGGACCGGTCCACTGCCTCATGGGCCATGCGCTTTGCCGCCAGCCAGGAGGGGGTGTTCCGGGTGCTGTCCGGCATGAACGCCATGGAGCAGGTGGAGGATAACTGCTTCTCCCTTGGGGACTTCCGGCCCCTCAGCGATGAAGAAAACGCAGTCATAGCGGAGGTGCGGAAAATCATCCAGGCCAATACCGCCATTCCCTGTACCGCCTGTGAATATTGTACCCACGGCTGTCCGAAGAAGATCGCCATCCCCCAGTACTTTGCCCTTTACAACAGCATGAAACGCAAGACCGGCAGCTTTTCCAGCCAGAACGTCTACTACAACAACACGGTTTTGGCGGGCCACGGCAGGGCGTCCGACTGTCTGGGGTGCGGCAAGTGCGAGCAGGCATGTCCCCAGCATTTGACCATCCGCAAGTATCTTCGGGACGTGGCCGGTGTGTTCGATCAGGGGACCGGTTTCCCCACCAGAAAGTAAAAGAGTATATCGATGGCAATCTGCTTGCTTCTGCTTGCAACACGAATTTGGATCATGGCCAAAGGGAGGCACCGCTCAGCCATCACAGGCCTTTGGAACGCATCTTCTGCGGTAATCGTTTTTTCCTTATCAAAGCAGCGCTTCATGTTTAAGGCATAAAACTACGGCAAATATGGATTTTACCGACACAAAGGGAAATGTAGGCTGAGGGTACACCCCAAATCGGCAACAAAGATGAAGAAGCGCCTCAAGGAGTTGACGCATATCCAAATGCCGAAATGACGTAAAAATGGCGTAGCGGGGACAGGAAAATGGCGTAGAAAAATGAGCCTGATACAACGGCCCTTCCCCACTGCGCTCGATACCGATCAATGATTTTGCCCGGAATGCTGGCTAGACGCAGCATCCCGGGCAATACAATTCTATATCAGGTTTCGATCACAGAGCGTCCTGCCGCTTTTCTCATTGCGTTGAGTTCGGTCAGGAGCTTGGCGTTCTGCTCCTCCTC
>CAJOHR010000127.1 GCA_905234425.1 uncultured Oscillospiraceae bacterium
GGTGAAGAAGGCCGAGGCCCAGGTGTTGATGTGCAGCACGTCGGACATGTACTTGTTGAAGTAGTTCGACAGCACGGAGTTGGCGAGAAGCGCCAGGGTCGGTCCCACCAGATAGCCGATGGCCCCCTCGGGGATCAGGGTCACGTTGTTTTTCTTAATGAGGGTCGGCGGCAGCTTGTCAAAAAAGCTACCCTTTGTAGTTTCGTGCATGCAAAAGCCTCCTCTTTGATCTGTTTGTTCTCGTTACAGTTGTCCAATAAATCGCAAAAATGCCCTCGGTCCATCCTCGGTGCGCTTAAAGACGCCGGCGTCCTCCAGCACGGCCGCAAAGACCTTGCCCACCTCCTGCCGGAGAATCTCCGTGACATTGGCGGAGTCCAGCTCCGGGTGCCGTTTTTTCACATCCTCCGCCCAGCTTGCATGAGAGGCAGTCTGCGGATCGGCGGTCAGGTCCTTTCCAGAAATCAGCCCCTCGGCAACTGCCGCCAGTTCTGTTTTCAGGCGAGCAGGCAGCACAGCCAGACCCATGACCTCAATGAGTCCGATGTTCTCCTTTTTGATGTGGTGCTTCTCGGCGTGGCCAGCGGGAATTCCGCCGTGGTGCGGTTGTTCCGCAACACCAGGTCCAATTCATAGTCTGCTCCCCGCCGCCGGGCGATGGGGGTAATGGTGTTGTGAGGCTCACCGTTCGTCTCATGGAAGATATTCGCATCTGGGTCATCGTAGGCCCGCCATTTGTCCAGGACATGGGTGGCAAGGGCAATGAGGCGCTCCCGATCGGGGCCTTTCAGCCGGATCACCGACATGGGCCATTTGACGATGCCGGTCTCCACATCCTCGAAGCCGGGAACGGTAAATCTTTCCTCCACTGACGCCCGTTCCATAGCGAACTCAAAGTTTCCGCCCTGGTAATGGTCGTGGCTCAGAACACTGCCGCCCACGATGGGCAGGTCCGCGTTGGAGCCGATGAAGTAGTGGGGGAAGACGGTCACAAAGTCCAGCAGGTTTCCAAAGGCCGTTTCATCGATGTGCATGGGGATATGATCTTTGTTCAGGACGATGCAGTGCTCGTTATAGTAGACATAGGGGCTGTACTGGAGAAAGAAGTCCTGGCCGTTCAGTTCCATGGGTATGATCCGGTGGTTCTGCCGGGCCGGGTGATTGAGATGCCCGGCGTAGCCCTCGTTCTCCGCGCAGAGCAGGCATTTTGGATAACCGGTTGCCTTGGCCTTTCCCGCAGCGGCGATGGCTTTCGGATCCTTCTCAGGCTTGGAAAGATTGATGGTGATATCCAACGTGCCGTATTCCGTCTCGGCCTTCCACTGGACATCTTTTGCGATCCGGTCCCGGCGGATGTAGTTGGTGTCCCCGGAGAACTGATAGTACCAGTCTGTTGCCTCCTTGGGAGACGTTTCATACTTTCCCCGGAACAGGGCAATGATATCCGAGGGCTTGGGAATCAAAAGTCCCATCAGTTCCGTGTCCAGCAGGTCGTAGAAGGTGGCGGAATTGCCCTCGATGACCCCATGCTCATAGGCATAGTCGCAGAGGTGATCCAGAATCTCCTGAATGGGCGGCAGGTCCTCCACGGGAACCAGTCCTTCAAATCCGTCCATGTGGAGGGCGGAGAGAATACGGTTGGCCGCCCAGATGCGGTCTGAATCTTGAATCCAGCCCTTCCGCACGGCATATTCGATCAGCTGAGAGATATACAGTTCCATGTGCTCCTCCTTATTCGATCAGGGTGCAGCAGCCCACGGGCCGGATGTAGGTCACCCGGCAGGCCCCGTCGCCCAGGCAGTGGTCCATTCCGGCTTTGAAGTCCTCCACCATATCCAGGGGCACAAAGGCCTGGATCGTTCCGGCGAAGCCTCCGCCGTGGACTCTCCTTGCCCCGCGATTGTGGAGATAATACCCCGCCATGGCCAGGGCAAGCGCCACCGGCTGGTCCTTGGGGTCCCGGTAGGTGGCCACATTCTGGAGGTACATATAGGAAGAATGCCCGGAGGAACTGACCAGCCGGAGAAAGCGGTCAAAGTCGCCCTGTTCCAGCGCCTCCACCTGATCCTCAACCCGGCGGCAGTCGGTGAAATAGTGGATGGCCCGCATGACGGCCCGGTCTCCCAGGCTCTTCCGGAGGTCCGGAACCGCCTGATAGAAGGCCTCCTCGTCCACCTCACACAGGACTTCCTTTCCGAAATAACCGGCTACCTGTCCCATCTCCTCCGGGATGGCGGCATAGTCGCCGGTCAGGTCAGCATGGTCCGCCCCGGTGTCGATGATGCACAGGGCATAGCCCGCCTCTGCGAAATCCACATCCACCGCCCGATACTCCGGCTGCTCCTTGTTTCGGAAGTCGATGGAGACGATCCCGCCCAAGGCACAGCCCATCTGGTCGAGAAGGCCGGAGGGCTTGCCGAAGAAC
>CAJOHR010000128.1 GCA_905234425.1 uncultured Oscillospiraceae bacterium
CCCGCCTGTCCCCACTTCGGACGCTGCGGCGGCTGCGACTTCATGCACATGGACTATGAGCTGGAGACGGCGCTCAAGCGGGACCGGGTGGTCGAGGCTTTTCGGCGGATCGGCGGCGTGGAGCCGGGAGATTTACCCATCGCCGCCGCGCCGTCCACGGA
The DNA here is from genome assembly GCA_905234425.1 of uncultured Oscillospiraceae bacterium. Classification (GTDB taxonomy): domain Bacteria; phylum Bacillota; class Clostridia; order Oscillospirales; family Oscillospiraceae; genus HGM13006. The sequence continues at coordinate 162 of CAJOHR010000128.1, forward strand.
ATACTACCGGAACAAGGCCCAGTTTCCCGTGGCCGTGAGGTCGGACGGCCCCGCCGCGGGCTTTTTCCGGGCCAGGACCCATGAGCTGATCCCCGTGACCCGCTGCCTGATCCAGCCCCCCGAGGCGGAGGCGGTATCGGAAGCGGTGCTGGCGTGGATGCGGCAGTACAGCATCCCGGCCTATGACGAAGGGACCCATTCCGGACTTGTCCGCCACATCTTTATCCGAAAAGCGGAGACCACGGGCCAAATCATGGTGTGCATCGTGGCCAACTGCGAGACCCTGCCCCATGGGGAAGAGCTGGTGAGCGCCCTTCGGGCGGCGGTTCCAACTGTCGCCTCCGTGGTCCACAGCGTCAACACCCGTCCCGGCAACGTGATTCTGGGGGATCAATACCACGATCTCTACGGCCCGGGCTGGATCGAGGACACCCTCTGCGGCCTCACCTTCCGGCTGTCCGCCGCCTCCTTCTATCAGGTCAACCGGCATCAGGCCGAGGTCCTCTATGAAAAGGCCCTCCGGATGGCGGACCTCCACGGCACGGAGACGGTGCTGGACCTGTACTGCGGCACGGGCACCATCACCCTCTGCCTGGCGAAGCAGGCTGGAGAGGCCATCGGCGTGGAGGTGGTGCCCCAGGCCATCCGGGACGCGGAGGAAAACGCCCGCCGCAACGGCGTCTCGAACGTCCGGTTCCTCTGCGCCGACGCGGGACAGGCCGCCGCGGAATTCTCTGCCCGGGGCGTCCGCCCGGCGGTGATCACCGTGGACCCGCCGAGAAAGGGCATCAGCGCCGATGTGATTGACGCCATCGCCGTCATGGCCCCGGAAAAGCTGGTCTATATCTCCTGCGACCCAGGCACCCTGGCCCGGGACGTAAAGCGCCTTACCGAAAAGGGCTACAGTCTCCAACAAGCCGAAGCCGTGGATCTCTTTCCGCGAACGAAGCACATCGAAACGGTATGCTTATTGTCCAAACTCTCCGAGGCCAAACAGCACATCGAGATCGATCTGGACCTCGATGAACTGGATGCCACCGCTGCGGAGGTAAAGGCCACCTACACGGAGATCAAGGATTATGTGATGGAGCACTATGGGCTTCATGTCTCCAGTCTGTATATTTCTCAGGTCAAACGGAAGTACGGTCTGGAGGTCGGGCAGAATTATAATCTGGCAAAGACGGAGAATGCTAAGGTTCCAAAATGTCCGCCAGAGAAAGAGGTGGCGATCAAGGCTGCGCTGGAGCATTTTATGATGCTGCCAGCTGCAGAAACGGAGGGGGCATGATGATATTGTTCCATCATGCGAAGTGCATTGGAATGAAGATTTCAATAAATGCACCTCTAAAGAGCCCCAAATGGAAAGTATGTGAGATACTAAACGAGTATCAAAAACTGATTACCGATTATTCGGACAATCCTCCTTCCGGAGTTTTGCGGCCCGGTCTCTGCAATGCACAGAGACCGGGCCGCTGTTGTCAATTTATTGCTTTCTTATTTGATCTTTGTGTCATACCGCATGAGCATGGTGGCCACCTCCACGCGGCTGGCGTCCTTCTTCGGACTGAGCATATCCTTGGAGGTGCCGTTGATGATCCCGGCATCCACAGCCCAGCGGAATGCCTTGACTGCCCAATCGGAGATATTGCGGGTGTCGTTGAAGTCCTTCAGCGGCTTCAGTTCGCTCTCGCTGGTGTCAATGCCCTTATACTGTGCATAAACGATCTGCTCCCGGGTCACGTCGTCCTCCGGAGCAAACTTTCCATTGTAGCCCTCCACGATCTTGTTCTCCGCGGCCCAGGCCACGGCATCGGTGTACCACTTACCTTCCTCCACGTCTGTGAAATCCGAGCTTCCGCCGGTCTCCGGCTCGCCCTCCATGCGGTAGAGCATGGTGACGATCATGGCCCGGCTGGTGGCTGTGTCAGGCTCAAACCTGTTGCTGCTAACGCCGTTCATGACGCCGCTCTCCAGCGCCCAGTGGACGCCATCGTGGTACCACTTATCCGTATCCAGATCGGTGAAGGCGCTGAGCGGGCAGGTCTCGTCTCCCGGGCAAGCGCTTGTGACAGTTACAGGGATCCATGCAGTACCGCCGAGGGCGTCCACCTTGGCAACCAGCGTTGTTTCGCCGGGCTCCATGGCGAAGAGTGTCCCTTCATAGACGGCAGCTACGCCGCTGTCCAGCGTCGTGAACAGGAGCTCCCCATCGGGGTACCAGCTCTTGCCCGCATAGTCGCCTGTCAGCTCCAACGTTTCGCCGGCCTTTATGTGGATGCCGGTGGCTGCCAGGTTCGGTTTCCCGTTGACCACCAAATTATAGGGCGAATCCAGGGTCAGGACCAGATCGCGGGAACTGCCCAGGTTGCCCAGCGCCTCGCCCTCCGCGTCGGCTACCGTCAGGAAGCCGCGTTGGAAGCCTGTGGAGAAATCATCCGGAACATGCTCCAGCTTCAACGTATACTCCGCGATCTCTCCCGGAGCAAGCTTTGTGCCTATCTGCTGTGTCGCCCACACCTGGCTCATGGCGCTGGAGTTGCCTGCCATCACCTGCACCATTCCGGAAGGAATCGGGAGATTGCCGGTGTTCATCAGATCGTATGTCACATAGAAGCCGTCATCTCTTTCCTCGGTCTGCACATCGCCCAGCGCCGCACACCAACCTACCGGGATGGCGTCCTCGCCCGTAAAACGGGTCTCCGAAACAGTGACGAAACCGGTTTCCTCAGACTGGACTGCAAACCCGATGCGCTCAATGCCGGACAAGTCCTCCGGCATGATGTAGTCAAAGCTGATCTCCTCCGTGTCGCCGGGCAGGAGCTTTGTGTCAAAGCTTCCTTCCAGCAGAAGCGGGCCTATTTGATCGTCGATCAACGGGAAGATAAAATAGCGGGCGCCGTTCTCTGCCGACAGCATGCCGGTGTTCCGCAGCGTCACGGTTACGCGCACCGTTTCGCCTGCCTGCGGCATCTCCGGCTCATAGTGAATATCCACAGCTTCTACGGAACCGGCTCTCGAAAACTCCACTGTAACCA
>CAJOHR010000129.1 GCA_905234425.1 uncultured Oscillospiraceae bacterium
ATGGAAGCTCAACCATTGGTGTCCCGCACCCACTGCCGGACCTCGTCTTCCGAATCCGGCACACTGCTGTCCCGGATGCTGAGGCCCTCGATCACCTGGGCCCCCGGTTCCAGTTCCGCAATGGTGGAGATCCCGCCAGAGAAGCCGCTGCCGCCGTGGGTAACGGAGACATAAATCGTCTTCCCGGCGCAGTCATACTCGTCAAAGAAGGCATACAGCGCCATGGGAAGATCTCCCCACCAGTTGGGATAGACCAGATAGATCGTCTCGATCCCATCGAAGCTGTCCAGGTGCGCCGAAAGCTCCGGGCGGGCGTTGTCGTTCTGCTCCACCTTGGCTGCATCCGTGGTCTCGTCATAATCCACCGGGTACTTCTCTGTCGTAGTGATTTCCCAGGTTTCGCAGCCCGCCTCGTCTGCCATCCACTCCGCCAGCAGTTGGGCGTTTCCTTTCAGTTCGCCGTTGTCGTTCACAAGGCTGGCCGAGCTGACCGCATCCACGTCCGCCGGGAAGTCCGTGTTGCCCACGCGGCTGAAATACACCACCAGCACGGGATTCTGTGGCGCTGCTTCGGAGACTTCAGCAGTCTCCGGCGCTTCCTCCGGGACAGCCTCCGGTTCCACTGTTTCTTCCGGGGCTTCTGTTTCTTCCACAGCAGGCTCCTCTGCCGCCGGCGTCTCGGCTGATGTGCTGGCCGGCACTTCCTCGCCGAAAGAATCTGCCGCTGAAACCGTATCCGGTGTTTCTACGGTATTCTGCGTTCCGCAGGCGGTCAGCAGAAGCAATGCCGCCATCATAATTGCAATCTTTTTCATGTCATGCTCCCCTTTCAAAGCAGCTCCCTGACCTGCTCGATCCAACCGTCAATGGCTTTCCGGGGCGTCTCCAGATTTGGACCGCCCTGGGAGTCAAACTTGAACTCCATTTCGGCGGCAAAGGACGCACCCTTGCATGCCCGTTTCATGTGCCCTATAACCTGCCCCGGCCAGCCGCCGTTGGTCATAAAGGGCACCACCACCTTGCCCTTCCAGTTGTTTTCCGCCAGGAAGGTCTTGACGGCCGGGGCCATGGTGTACCACCAGGTGGGGGTACCAACGGCAATCACATCGTAGTCCGCAATATTCTTCTCCAGCGGCCGGATCGGCGGCATATATCCCGTCTCGGTCTCCCGTAATCCCTGATCCACCACCTGCTGGTGGGTGCCGGTGTAGGGCTCCACGGTTTCGATCCGGGCCATGTCCGCTTCGGTGGCGGCCTGAAGCATCTTTGCGATCCGCTCGGTGTTCCCGTTGGACCAGGAATAGTAGACGATCAGCATCTTTGACATGTTCATTTCCTCCCTGTTTTGTGTTTTCGTTCCGGTTTCATCAGTCCCATAGCCAGGTAATAGCCCAGGAACGCAAAGGTCCCCATGATCGCCATGTAATCCAGAATAAAGAGGATCACCGGCTCCGAATAGTCAAAGAAGGCGAACGCCGTCCGCAGGAACAGGTAATCCCCCACGCCGCGCTTTACGAAGGCATAACAGCCATAGAGGGCGATACATACGCCCAAAGCGCGGACAACAATGGTTCTGATACGGGACTTCTCCCCGAACCGCTTTCCCATGGCCGTAACCATGCGCCGCCAATGAAAGCCCAGATGTAAACTCATCAGTACAAAGCCCCAGTAGGCACACAGCATGTGGACCCGCCGGGACAGGCTGGAGAAGGCCACGTCGGGCAGAAATGTATAGAGATGCTTGGAGAGCAATATGCCGCTGACCCCGGAGCCAAGGATACACAGCTGAACAGACCGCATAGCCGTATAGCGCCCTTTGAATACACTGGCCGTCCATTTGCGATTGAGGATGTGATGGATCCCAAACAGGAGGAGCATCCCCGTGCCGATGATCTCATGGGGCAGGGCTCCGATCAGCTCGTAGGGCATCAGAAGCAGAAGGGCCAGAGTCATGGCCGCATCCACCAGAATTTTCGCTTTGGCTCGTTTCATGGTGCACCTCCGTCATTGTAGTCTCATTATATCAGCTTCCAGTTCTTGAAACAATTCGGATTTCTTCTAATTTTAATAAGAGATGCTTATGCAAGTCCTTGACAGTCGTGTTTTCGATCAGTAAACTATAGATAGAGATGCCAATAAGGATGTGATCCCATGCTGCTCAAACAGGCCCGGTACTTCGTCACCGTGGTGGACGCCAACAGCTTCACCGAGGCGGCGGAACGGCTGTTTATCTCCCAATCCGCCATTTCCCAGCAGATCAAGGCCCTGGAGGAGGATCTGGGCGTCCAACTGATGATTCGGGAAAAGCGGAAGTTTTCACTCACCCCCGCCGGGGAATACTTCTACCGCCGCTGCAAGGCCATGGTGGGCGAGGCCGACGCCATCGTCCGGGAGACCGTCCGCATCGGCAAGGGCAAGGACAATCATTTGCGGGCCGGTTACCTGAGCACCTTTAATGGCCAGGCTCTGAACAGGGCAGTGGCAGACTTTTCGGAGATCTACCCGGATGTCCGGATTTCCCTTCAAAGCGGCACCCATGAGGAGCTGTATTACGG
>CAJOHR010000130.1:0-1640 GCA_905234425.1 uncultured Oscillospiraceae bacterium
TGTCAGCACATATGACGTGGAAAGCCACGGCTACACCCAGAGAATGATGCGCATCCGGTCCTTCAAGATGGCTCCCGTGGAGCGTTCCGAGCGGGTGCGAAACACCGACGGGCTGTGGGCTGTGTCTTTCACCTTGGAGGAATTCTGACCGGAGGGAGGTGGACGGGATGAAGCGCGGAACCACACCGACAAACACATTCAAAACAAATATCGACCTGACGGGCGCGACCGTCTTTGTCACCTACGCCCAGGGCGGGAAAACAGTGCTGGAAAAGGCCGGGGAGGACCTGGAAATCACGGAGGAAGCCGTTGCGGTACGGCTATCGCAAGAAGACACGCTGGCTTTTTCAGCTTCGCAGCGCGTGAGCATCCAAATCCGCTGCGTGTTCCCGGACGGGACGGCCTGCGCCAGCAACATCATGTCCGCTGATGTGGGCGGAATCCTGAAAGACGGGGTGATTGAGCCGTGAAGCTGAACGCCGTCTTTCAGGAGGATGAGGAGCTGACCGCCAACTTCGGCAGCGCCATTCCGGTCGCGTCCGACCAGTACCGTTTCGGCTACGGCTTGAAATACGACGCGAACACACGGACGGTTTCCGTGGACGCCGCCGACGCTGTATCCGCGACGGACCCGCGACCGGTAACGTCTGCCGCCGTACAGGTGCAGATTGGGAATATTGAAGCCCTGCTTCAAACAATATGAGGAGGTACAGATTATGAGCGTAGCATCCGAAGTAAGCAGAATCCAGACCGACAGAAACACCATCCGAAACGCCCTGATCGAGTGGGGCCAGGCGCAGACCACGGACACGCTGGACACCCTTGCTGCGACCATTTCCGGTTTGCAGAACCGGGGCGCTGTGGACGTGGAGGTGCAGGAGGGACAGACCTACACCATTCCCCAGGGCTATCATAACGGCTCCGGCACGGTCAAGGGCGTGGCTGGCGGCGGGAATTACCAGCTCCAGGCCAAGAGCGTCACGCCCACCAAGAACGAGCAGAGCGTCACACCGGACGAGGGCAAGTACGGCCTTTCTTCCGTCACTGTGGCAGCCATCCCGGAGGCATACCAGGACGTGACCAGCGTCACCGCTTCCGCCGCCGATGTGCTGGCGAACAAGGTCATCATCGATTCCACCGGGCAGACGGTGGCGGGTACCATCCCGGTCAACGGCCCGGTTTCCACGACCTTTGACCCCCTCTCCCAGACCAGCGTCGCTATCGCTGCCGGCTACACCACGGGCGGGTCGGTCACGCTGACCGGCGATCTGGAATCCGCGCTGGCGGCGATTTGAGGTGCAGCCAATGAGCGTGAGCGCGGAGGTGTCCCGGATCAGGACGGCGCGGAACACGCTCCGGGACAAGATGCTGGCGGCAGGCTTTTCGGTCAGCGAAAACGATACGCTTGACACGCTGGTGGAGAAGGTGGAGTTTCAAAAAATGACGGCAACAGAGCTTTTCAGCACAACCGCCACCTATGGCGTAACCTCTGCCGATCTTTCCGACGATGTATCCAATTATGAGTTCATCCTGCTGGTGGGAGTGCGGTACAGCACCCAGGCGGACCGGCAGACGCTGCTGATTCCGAAGGCGCAGCTCTCCGCCTCCGCCAGATGGAACATGGGATATAGCTCCTATAT
>CAJOHR010000130.1:1699-3206 GCA_905234425.1 uncultured Oscillospiraceae bacterium
TAGCGCCAGAGCGGAGGACTGTATGTACGCAGTAAGCGAAGAATACCGGAAAGCCATGCACGGACGGGTGCAGACCTTCCGCCTGACCGGGACCGCCGGGGAGAAGCCTTTCACGGATGCCAACATCCTGAAAGGCTCTTTTTCCGTCACGAACCAGTGCAGCGGCTCCACGGCGGTGGAGATCGGCCAGGTGTACATCGGGGAACTGACCGCCACGTTTCTGGATATGGGCATCAGCCGCTACCAGTGGCAGGGGCTGGAAATCCGCCCGTCCCTCGGCCTGAAGCTGGCGGACGGCTCCTTTGAGGATGTGCCGCTGGGAGTTTTTACTGTATCCGAAGCGGAATGGACCGCCAGCGGCACGGTGGTGAAAGCCTACGACAATATGTCCAGATTTGAGAAGAACTACAGCGGCGGGAACGCCAAGGGCAAGCCCTACGACCTGCTGGCAAACGCCTGTGAACACTGCGGCGTGACCCTCGGAATGACACAGGCGGAGGTGGAAGCCCTGCCCAACGGCGGAGAGACGCTCTCGGTCTACACCACCGAAAACATCGATACCTGGCGGGATTTCCTGGCCTGGCTCTCTCAGGCGATGGGCTGTTTCGCCACCGTTGACCGCGCCGGGGCGCTGGTGTTCCGCAGGTACACGCAGGAACCCGTAGACACGCTGGACACCGAGCATCGGTTCTCCGGCGCGGCCTTTTCGGATTACACCACCAGGTACACCGGGCTTTCCTGCGTGGATCTGGAATTGCAGAAGACCGTGTATCTCTCGGTCCCTCCCGACGATGGCCTGACCTATAATCTCGGCTCCAATCCCTTTCTGCAGCGCGGCGGCGGGGACGTGATGGCGCGGCGGCGGGCGGTGCTGGAGGCGCTGCTCCCCATCCAGTACGTCCCCTTCCGGGTGACGGCAATCGGGAATCCGGCCTATGACCTGGGTGATTGTATCCGCTTCACCGATGGCCTTGCCGACGGGAGCCTGTCCTGCATCACCAAGTACAGCTTTATCTACAACCAGAAGTACGAGATGCAGGGCGCGGGCGAGGACCCGTCCCTGGCCAGCGCGAAATCCAAATCCGACAAGGCTATCTCCGGCCTGCTGGCGGCGATCAATGAAACCGCCATCCAGTTCTACTTCTTTGTCAGCGTGGTGGACGTGCTGGTGGAGGACAAGCGCAGCCGAATGGTGGTCGATCTGGACTACATAGCGCGGGAGGACGCCAATGTGGTGTTTCATGGGGAGATCAAGTATACCGTGGAAACCACCAAGCCGAAACCGGAGCCAGAGCCTGAACCGGAACCCGGCACAGACTCAAATCACAGTACGGCCACAGATACACAAGAGGATACGCCTGACGAGGACGCCAAGCCCAAAGAAGCGACCATCATTGTCACCTATTACGTCCAGGGCGTGGAGGTCACCGAGTACCATCCGGTCGATCTGGCCGGAGACGGGACCCGTCTGCTCCATCTCATGTATTTCTGGAACGTCCCGGAGGAC
>CAJOHR010000131.1:0-601 GCA_905234425.1 uncultured Oscillospiraceae bacterium
ATTCATCGGCCAGGTGCAGGAGGCATATCAGGCGCTTGGGCTATTTGGGAAGGAGCATTGCGACCCGGCAGCGTGGGAAAACGATCTGGAGGGCAAGGTACTGGTCCTGTCCCCGAACACACTGCGGGAGAGCGCCTGGTCGAGCGAAAATATGCTCTGGCTCTGCACCGGAGGCTTCGGCTCCAAGCCCAATGCCAGAGGCCGCGCGGTATACGCGGTTTGCCTCGCGGATGGAGAACAGGCCCGCTGGAACCGGGAGGATTTTACCGGTGTGCTGGACGAGCAGTACCTTCCCGACTGGGCGAAGGAGAAGCTGGAAGCGCTCCGTGCCCCGGAGGAGCAGGACGCCGGTCCCGTCATGGGCGGGATCGGCTGAAATATTTATAGTTGAAACGCCGCTCACGGGGCGGCTTTCATCATATCAAATTCGAGGAGGAATCAAACCATGAGCAAAGCGCATGAAAAAGCGGCCCCGGTGGAACAGAGTCCGGAGCAGGCCCAAGCGCCGCCCGGCGCGCCGCAGCATCCCACCAACATCAGCGTAAAGATCTACAGCGTCCGTTCGGAGGGCTCCACGCTGGCCAACGCCTCGGTGGACTTA
>CAJOHR010000131.1:649-2086 GCA_905234425.1 uncultured Oscillospiraceae bacterium
CTACAAGGTGGGAAACGAGTACCGGGACGTCTGCTTTCCCTGCACCAAGGAGTTCCGCGAACAGTTCCAGAGCGCCGTGCTGGGCGCGTACCAGCAGCATCTCGGACAAATCGCCCAGCGCCAGCAGGAGCAGGGCCAGCCGTCGCAGGAGATGGCAGGTCCGTCCATGCAGCAGATGTGAAAACGCAAAAGGAGGTACTTCAAAATGAGTCAGATGAATGACATGGAAATCGATGTGAAGATCCGGCACCGCAACGACAGCGGTCCCACCCTGGCCTACGCCTCGGTGGAGCTGGGCGGCTGCTTCGTGATCCGCGATGTGCGGGTGGTGGAGGGCAAAAACGGCCTGTTTGCCGCCATGCCCAGCCGGAAGATCGGGGACAAGTTCGAGGATATCTGCTTCCCCTGCACCAAGGAGCTGCACCGGCGGATCAACGACGCGGTACTGGAAGCCTACCGGGAGGACGAAGCATGAGGTGGCTCTTTTTTGGCATTGGTCTGATGACGGGCGGCATGCTGGGCGTTACGCTCATGTGCCTGTGCGCTGTCAGCGCCAGAGCGTCCGAAACAGAGAATCGGATGAACGCAGACGATCCTGTGCGTGAAGATAACAAAGTTTGAAGGAGAACAGCATGAAACGCATCATCAGTATTTTCGCCGCGGTCCTGATCCTGACCGCGGCGTTCGCTTCCACCGCCTTCGCGGACTCGGATATCTTCTATCCCGTGTCCGTTACCCGCAGCCCGGACGGGACGGAAATTCGGAAGGTCTATGAGCTGACGCCCCAGGACAATCCTGCGGGCATCCCCCGCTCGGACTTCGAGCAGGCGGGCTTCCATTACACCCTGCTGGATCTGCTGAAGCAGGAGCAGCCGGAGTATGAGGAGATGGAGTACACGGAGACCGTGGAGCTGGAGAGCGAGGAAAAGGACATGGAATCCGTGCTTGCCCTGCTTCCCCAGGAGCAGGAGTTTGTCACAGAGGATGGCTTTTCCGGCGTGCTCCGGCTGAAGCTGGATACCGTCCGGGTGGAGCCGGGGGAAAACCAGTATTATAACTGGACGCCCACCGCCACCCGGACCTATCCCGGCCTGATCAGCCAGGACACCTCGCTGATCCCCAAGACCATCACGGACCGGGGCTACACCCTGAATCTGCAAAACGTGGAGTGGTCGGCGGACACCACCTCGGATGTGGACGGCTACCAGATGGGCAACACCTACACCGCCACCGCCAGCTACAGCGCCACCGCCAGCTACAGCGCCACGGTGCTGGGCAGCAAGGTCAAGAATTACATCGTCACGGCAGATTATACCGGCACGGTGAGCAAGACCTCGCTAAACAAGGTGCGCTATGTGGCGGTGTTCGAGGGCGTCAACCTGAACCCGGAACCCACCCCCGAGCCCACGCCGGAACCGACGCCGGTACCCACCCCGG